>JBKHBH010000012.1:0-35344 GCA_046542505.1 Thermovirgaceae bacterium
CGGCCCTGCGCGTCGGGCTGCTGCACCCACCCGGAAAGAAAGGGCGACGAAAGCAGCTTCCCTACCGTCGTTTCGATCTCGACGGCGCCATGGTCCTGGTGGGAAGGAATGAACGCGGCAACCGTCACGTGACTTTTGATCTGGCCAAAGGAAACGACCTTTGGCTTCATGCGAGGGATGTTCCGGGTTCACACGTGATGCTCAGAAAACTTGACGGAAAGGAATCATCCTTCTCCCCCGATGATCGCAGACTGCTCTTTGCTGCATCCCTGGCGGCCTATTACAGCAAAAACAGGGGAGCCGGGAAGGTCACGGTAGATTATACGGAAAGAAAACACGTGACTCCGCAAAAGGGAGCCGTCGCCGACGTCACCTACCATCACGGCCGATCCGTCAATGTTTCTCCCCTCTACTGGAAAGAACAATCCGAAGGTACTCCCTGAGTTCCTCGGGAAGAACGGAACGGAAAGAGACCGTTTCACCTGTTTGAGGATGCGGAAAGGACAGTTTCCAGGCATGCAGAAAAAGCCTTCCCGACGGGAGCGCTTTTTCCCGACGCGGTGCATAAAGCTGGTCACCGACGACAGGACACCCGAGCGACTTCATGTGTACGCGTATCTGGTGTGTTCTTCCCGTGTGGATCTTGCAACTCGCCAAGGACATTCCTGCGTGTGTCCATAACACCTTGTAATCCGTTACAGCCCGTTTCCCGGAAGGGGAAACGGCCATGCGGAAGCGGTTCCGCCTGTCACGCCCTATGGGCAAGTCTACCCGTCCTTTAGACCTTTTCGGCCTTGACCACAAAAGTACCAGGTATTCCTTGTCGACGGCACGTTCCTTGAAGGCCCGGGCCAGTTTTTCGTGGGCCTTGGCGTTTTTCGCTACGACGAGAAGGCCTGAGGTCATGGCGTCAAGACGATGCACGATGCCCGGCCGCATGAGGCCGCAACCGGCACTGATATCAGGAAATCTGTAAAGAAGTCCATGGACCAGTGTTTTACTCCAGTGCCCCGGAGAGGGATGCACCACAAGTCCCGCCGGCTTGTCGATCACGATAAAGGATACATCCTCGTGGATCACGTCAAATTTCACCGGTTCCGGCTCCACAGCAGGAAGTTCTGCTGCGGGAAGACTCACGAAAATTTCCTTGCCTTCCGTGACCCGTGTCGATGATTTGGGTGCTGATTTGCCCGAATAAATCACTCTTCCTTCCTTCAGCAAACCCTGTACAAAGGAACGTGGCCTATCGAGCTTTTCCGCCAGGAAGACATCGAGACGTTTCCCGTCGTCCCCGGAGCCAACGACGAGCCGGGTGTTCTCCTCCTCATCAGAACCGTCGCCTTCGACGGAAAAATTTTCGTCGAAGGCGACATCTCCTGACATGAAGCTTCCTTTTTTTTCAGACAGCCTTGCCCTTTTATCCTCTTTCATTTCCGTTTCATCAGGGACTTTTCGAATTTCGTCCTGCACCCGAGACAATAACGCGCCCAAGGCTTCGCTTTCAAGCGTCCTTCCTCAATGATCATCCCGCACTTTTCGCATCTGCCCGCCTTCTCTGGATGGTTTTCAATCTTCTGTAAGGCATGTCCAATCTCGGCAAGTATATGGCGCAGCGACAGTATTTCCCCCGCTGTATACTCCCGTTGTGACAGATAGGACGCATACTCTGCAAGATGATCCGAATGGTCCGGTCCCTGTGGATCAACACCCTCTTCTTCCAGCGACGTTATCAGATTTTTGATGCGCTTTTGCTCTTTTTTCAACCTGGCCTCAAGTTCTTCTATACCGTCAGCCATGCCACTCTCCCCCTCTGCATTGGGGTTTTCGGATATTCTATATCTTTTCCGGATGATCGGCCTCCACCACTTTTCGGCATCTCGCGCAAAGGCCGTCTCCGTCGACGTGGACGGAATACTTCCAACACCTCGGACACTTTGATCCCGGAGCTTTCCCGATTTCCAGAACTATTCCCGTCTCTTCATCATCGAATCGGACAAAATCTCCCGTTGAGGGCTCTGAAAGGAATTCAAAGCCGGACGTTATGGCGATGGTTTCCCATTCTTTCTCCGGCAGTGACTGTAATGCATCCTTGTAATCTCCTTCTTCCGTCACTCTGACGCGGGCTTCAAGGGGATGGCCGATAAGCCCCTTGTTTCGAGCAGTCTCGAGCCCACGGCTCAAGGCCCCCCTGACTTCCAGAATCCTTGACCAGAATTCTTCAAGCTTTACATCGGCAAGTTTCTGGTCAAAACAGGGCCAGTCGGTGAGAAACACGCTTTCAGGCAACTTCTCATCACGTTTTCTGATTTCCTGCCAGACTTCCTCCGCTGTAAAACTCAAAACTGGAGCAAGCATTTTTACCAGAGCATTCAGGACCTCCCACATCGCCGTCTGGCAGCTCCTTCTTTCAAGGCTGTCAGTGGGCTCGGCGTAAAGCCGGTCCTTGCTGATATCCAGGTAAAAAGCACTCAGGTCGTTGACGCAGAAATGATGCATGTTGTAACTCGGAAGATGGAAGGCATATTCGTCATAACCTTTCGTCACCCTCTCTATCAGCCGCTGTAGCCGCGAAACAACCCACCTGTCGAGAGCAGGCATCCTGCCGTGGGGCACCGCATCCCGACCTGGGTTGAAATCATTGAGATTCCCTAAAAGGAAACGAAGGGTGTTCCTGATCCTTCGGTATGATTCCACCAGGTTTTTCAGGATGTTTTCGGAAATCCTGATATCGTTGCGATAATCCGTGGAAGCCACCCAGAGTCGCAGGATGTCCGCTCCGTACCGGTTGATGATTTCCTGAGGAGCGATCACGTTCCCCAGGGATTTTGACATTTTCCGACCTTCCCCGTCCACGATGAAGCCGTGGGTCAAGACGGAGTCATAAGGAGCCCTGTCCCGGGTCGCCACGGAGGTCAACAGGGATGTCTGGAACCATCCCCGGTGCTGGTCGCTTCCCTCAAGATAAAGATCGGCGGGCCACTTGAGATCCTTGCGGTTCTCTAGTACCGCGACATGGCTGCAGCCCGAGTCGAACCACACGTCCATGATATCCGTCTCCTTGCGCAGATTGTGGCTCCCGCATTCGGGACAGACGTTGAGGTCATCAAGAAGCTCCTCCGGTGGGAAATTCCACCAGCAGTTGGACCCGTTTTTCGCCACCTTCTTCTGGACGCGCCTGATCCTCTCGGCGTCTACGATGACATTACCGCAATCGTTGCAGTAAAAGGCCGGAATGGGAACTCCCCACACACGCTGTCTGCTGATACACCAGTCAGAACGGTCTCTTACCATGTTGGCGATGCGGTCTTTTCCCCAGTCAGGAACCCAGGTGACCTTCTCGATCTGTTCAAGGGCCTCTTTTCTGAAGGAATCCACCGAGACGAACCATTGTTCCGTGGCCCTGAAAATGACAGGTTTCTTGCATCTCCAACAGTGGGGATAGGAGTGGCGCAGTTTCAGCCTTCCGAGAAGCCGCTCTCTTTCTTCCAGAATTTCGTATATGCGCTCGTTTGCCTTTTCCAGGGGCAACCCGCCCACCATGGGCGTGTCTTTCAAGAAAACCCCCTTGTCGTCGACGGGATTCAACACCTCAATGCCATATTTGATACCTGTTTCATAGTCTTCCACACCGTGTCCCGGTGCCGTATGGACGCAACCGGTTCCCTGTTCAAGACCTACGTACTCACCGAGAACAATGGTCACTATCCTCTCGTCGTAGAAAGGATGTCTCGCCTTGAGGTATTCCAGTTCCCTGCCCTTGACTTTCAAAAGCGGCTCCTTGAAAGAGCGGCCCGTTTCCTTTTTGACCTGTTCAAGAAGCCCTTGGGCAATCAGGTATATTTCTCCGTTATCGGAGGATTCGACGAATACATAATCCAGGCCTGGGTTCAAGGCGATGGCCATGCTCGCCGGCAGGGTCCAGGGAGTGGTCGTCCAGACGGCCACATTCACCTTTTTGTCCGCAAGAACCGGGAAACGTCCCTGCTCATCAATAAAGGGATAAGCCACATAAATCGACGGCGACGTCTCGTCTTCATACTCAATTTCCGCCGCCGCAAGCGCCGTCTGGCAGTCGACACACCAGAAAACAGGTTTCTTGCCCTTATAGACAAGCCCTCGCTCCACCATGTCGGCGAAAGCGCCGATCTGGGCCGCCTCATACTGGGCCCTGAAAGTCAGATAAGGATCCTCCCAGTCTCCAAGAACGCCCAGTCTCTTGAATTCGTCCCTTTGCACATCTATGTAGGTCTTTGCGTACTCCATGCAGTAGTCCCGGAGTCTTGCGGGATCGACGGATTCCTTGTCCTCGCCGCGCTCCTTGAGAACCCTCAGCTCTATCGGCAACCCGTGGGTATCCCAGCCCGGGACATATGGAGCACGGTATCCCCGCATCCATTTGTACTTGGGAATGAAGTCCTTGAGGATCTTGTTGAAGGCCGTGCCGATATGTATGTTGCCATTTGCATAAGGCGGCCCGTCGTGAAGAACAAAGGTTTCGGCATCTTTCCTGGATTCCATGAGCGATTCATAGAGCTTCACCGAGTTCCAGAAATCCAGCCACTCCGGCTCACGCTTGGAAAGGTTCGCCCTCATGGGAAAGGACGTTCTCGGAAGATTCAGGGTTTCTTTATAATCTACGGGCATTATGGAAATATCCTCCCTTCATGGTGAAGCGGAGCCGCCTCCCTGAGGCAGCTCCGCCTGAAAAAGCAGAACCCTCTCGGATGCCCTCCCTTGCGGGAGGGAATCAGCCTCCTCAGGAAACTACCGCTTTTCCCTTTTTCGCCTTTGTCATCTGCAGAAAATGCATCGAGCCAAGAACCGCAAGTCCTATGACGTCTGATATCAGGCCGGGAACCAACAGGGTCAGGGCTCCTCCAATGGCAAGGACCCTTTGCCATCCGGCCATCCTGACCTTGTAAAAGCCGATCGACCCCATGCCGAGCAAAAACACACCCAACAGGGCAGTAGCAATAGAGAGGGTAAATGGAACGGCTTTGAAATTCACGAGAACGAGCATCGGGTTGAAGACATAGATATAGGGTATCAAAAAGCCCGCCAATGCAAGCTTCACGGCGGTGGCCCCCGTGCGCATCGGATCAGCACCTGCTATTCCCGCGCCCGCATAAGCCGCAAGTGCGACAGGTGGACTCAAATCCGCGGCGATACCGAAGTAAAGGACGAACATGTAGGCCGCCATGGGCGCTACATCCAGCTGCAGCAATGCAGGTGCCGCCATGGTGCTGGTGACGATGAAATTCGCCGTTGTTGGAAGCCCCGCGCCCAGGAGAATGCATGCCACCATGGTGAGAAGCAGGGAAACGAGAAGGATGCCTCCCGAGAGAGCGATTATCGCACTGGCGATCCTGAGCCCGAGTCCCGTCAAAGTCGCCGTGCCGACTATAATACCTACCGTGGCGCAGGCGCACGCGACACCAAGGGCTCCCGTTGCTCCGGCATACAGGGCGTCCTTGAACTTCGGAATCGTCATCATGGTCTGCTTGTTGAGGAACGAAACGCCTACAGTGATCAGAATACCGTAGTAGGCAGCCTTCAACGGAGTATACCCTGAAAGCAGGAAATAGATGATCCCCGCGAGGGGTACGAGGAGGTGCCCTCTCGTCTTCAAAAGAGGCCAGATTTTGGGCAGCTTCTCTCGGGGAAGGCCCTTGAGTCCGAGTCTCGTGGCTTCAAGATGGACCTGGACAATGACGGCGAAATAATAAAGAAATGCCGGGACAATCGCTGCCGCTGCGACATGGAGATAGGGAACCCCGAGAAATTCCGCCATAATGAAGGCAGCCGCCCCCATGACGGGAGGCATGATCTGTCCTCCCGTCGAGGCAACAGCCTCGACGGCTCCCGAGAAATAGGGCTTGTACCCCACGCTTTTCATGAGTGGGATGGTAAACATCCCCGTTGTACAGACGTTCGCGACGGAAGACCCCGAAATGGACCCCATCAGCCCTGAACTGAGAACAGCCACCTTCGCCGGACCACCTGTGGACCAGCCGGCAAGGGCCATGGACAGGTCAATAATGAAACGCCCCATCCCCGTTTGCTCAAGAAACGACCCGAACAGAATGAACATGAAAACAAAAGTGGCCGAAACACCCAGAGGTATCCCGAAAATCCCTTCCGTCCCCATGTACATGTGGTTGATGATCCTTGTGATGCTGAAACCCCTGTGTGCGAACATGGCCGGGAAATGTCTTCCGGCATAGCAATAGAAGAGGAAGAAAATCGCTATGCCTGGCAAAATCGGGTTCGAGACCCTTCTCGTCGCCTCCAGAAGCAGCACGATTCCGACAAAGCCCGCCGTCAGATCCATCGTCGTCGGCAGACCGGACCGCGTAATCAGTTGATCGAAAAAAATCACGTGGTACAAAACGGCATAGGATGCCAAACCGGCCAGGACGAAATCATACCAGGGCACGCCGCCTGACAGGGCTTTTTTCCTGGGAGGATAAAGCATGTAGACAAGGACCAGAACAAGAGCGAGGTGAACAGAACGCTGCTTTATGGCAAGCAGAAGGCCGAATCCCGATGTATAAAGATGGAAAAGGGAAAGGCCTATAGCGAGGACCGCGACGAATAAAGCCTGCCAGCCTTCCAGGAAACGGGTGTTCGCTTCGGTATCGAATTTTCTCCGAAGCTCGTCGAGGTCGATTTGCTCGGGCGGAGGCACTCCCAAGTCGGTCAAATCAGCCGATGCCTGGTCTTTTTCTTCGTGCTTCCTGTTTTCTTCCGTCACCTTTATCCCTCCAGATCACATTATCAGCATCACAAAAACCGCTGCTGTAAACAGCGGGTTAAAAAACTTTCCCAAAAAGCTGGATTGATTGTATCACAGCCCGTTACCAGACCGGTATGCTTTTCCGGATCAGTCCTTCCACAAGAGGAAGATCGTACACCTGTACGAAAAGGACCCTTTCCGGAAGCACCCTGAATAGCTCATACGACACTTCTTTCCAAGGCTGCGCGAATTCTATCCTGTTTTGCCCGAAGCGCTCCGACCCGACCCGTAGAAGCAGCGTTTTCCATCGCCTTCGCCCGCCTCGGAAGACGAACCATTCAGGACCGGTGCTGAAGGATCCGTTCCTCGGAAATTCCGCCGGAAGGCCCGCGTTATGGGATTTGACCCGTTCCTGCCATTGCCATATCCATCCGCTGGATATCACGTATTCGTCTTCAACGGGTGTCTTCTGGACCGAATGGGTATATGTCGTCACCAGACGTTGTCCGAGGGGTACAGGAACACGAAGCCAGGTTCCCCTTTTTTCAGAAAGGGCAATCACTGAAACGGGAGAACAGAGGATAATAACACAGCTTGAAACTACGAAAAGCAATAAAAAATACATGCGAAGGCTGCGCAGCATTTTCATTCTCCATCTTTACCAAGGTTGGTCGTTCCGCCCGCTTCCGTTGTCCTAGTCGCTTTTTTCCTCGATTCCCGAAAGAAGTGGCACGAAACGACAGTAATCGTACCAGGTGTCTTTCAATCCCGTTTCGCCCTTTACTCTGAGAAGCAGTCGCTCTGTTCCAAACGAAACCTTTACCGGGGCCAGGATTTTCCCGCCGACAGATATTTGCTTTTCCCACTCGGGGTGGACCTTGTCTGCTGCAGCTGTGACGAGAACCCGATCGTAGGGGGAGAACTCTTCCAGGCCTTCGCATCCGTCCGAAATCCTGACGACAATGTCATATCCTGCGGCTGACAGGTTTTGTTGCGCCTGAAGGGCAAGGGCTGGAATTCGTTCGATGCTGTAAACATGCGCTCCGAGCTCTGCCAGAACGGCCGCCTGGTAACCCGATCCCGTACCGACCTCAAGAACGCTGCAGCCGCTACTTACATCCAGAAGTTCCGTCATTCTCGCAACCATGTAGGGTTGCGAGATTGTCTGCCCGTAGCCGATAGCCAAGGGGTAATCGTCATAGGCCAAGGCCTGGTCCCGAGGGCGGACAAAAAGGTGCCGCGGGACATCCATAAAGGCCCTGAGGAGCTCCTCCTGCCTCACACCCCTTGGAGCGATCTGTGTTTCGACCATGTGTTTCGCCCGTTTCCGCCAGTCTTGCATCAGACATCACCACGAACCACATTTTACCAGATCAACGGGATTCAACCGGACCATAGTGGGAAATACGACAATGACCTGCTCAGGCCACAAAAAACCCGACAGGAGAAAACCTGCCGGGCAATATTTCTGGCGGGCCTGGCCCGATTCGAACGGGCGACCTACGGCTTAGGAGGCCGTTGCTCTATCCCCTGAGCTACAGGCCCGGACTGACAGGTCAATATGATATCCGCCATGCCGCATTTTTGCAAGGGTTCACAAGCTTTTTCGGAGCCTCCTTCGTTACTGCCCATTTTGGCAGGTAAGGCCCTCAAAATGACCGTGGCCGATGCTCTAAAATGCCCCTTTTCTCCGCCTTTGCAGGGTTGACATTTATGGAAGAAAGAGCCCATATTGTTTTGTTTCGGGAAATGTTCGGGTCCTGGGAGGAGACCCTGGAAGCCTTCATTCTGTTCAGGAAGGATGAAGGGTTTGCCGACAGGACACTCAAGGACTACCGCTATACCGTCTCCCGTTTCTTCCGGGAGCACCCCACAGCATGGGACCCATCAAATACCCGGGCCGCTGTCTTGTCTTATCTCGGGCAAGACGGTATCGCACCGACGACCTTCATCATACGAAGGAAGTATCTCAAGGCATTCTTCTCGTGGCTTGTGAAAGAAGGAGCCTTCCCGGAAAACCCCGTTCGTGGCATCCGGACCAGGAAGGCGGAACCCCGTGTGGTGCAGCACTCGGCAGAGATTCTTCAAAAACTTCTCCGCCTTCCCGACAAGTCTTCCTATTGTGGTAAGCGTGACTCTGCACTCATGTGCCTGTCCCTCGATACAGCCATCCGGCCCTCTGAAGCACTCTCGCTTCTTATAGAAGATGTGGACCTTGAAGACATGTTAGTCAACATTAGAGCATCCATAGCAAAGACTCGCAGGAGCCGAATACTCCTCTTCTCAACAGAAACGGCAAAGTCAATTCAGGGCATGCTCATGGCACGGCCCAAAGAATGGGGCTCACCTTTTCTTTTTACCAGCCATGAAGGGAAGCAATTCAGAGCCTCAGTCAAGTCCCAGAACTGCGGTAAATTTGGACCCGGTTACATATATTCACCGCCACGTCCTCTGATTGAGCCATGTTGACTGGCTGTTTCATTGAGGCCTTTCCTTCCGTTCCCGTTCCGCCTTCGATTCCAGCGCATGCTTGAGGAGGTCCTTGACCACCGATTGAAGGCAGGTCTAGTCTCCCTGCAACAGGGACTGGACAATTTCGTTGTCAAGATTTCTGTCGTTTTTGTCACCGGTTCACCCCTTCGGTTTGTGTTTTCTCACTGACTACACTGTAACCGAAGTCCCGGTGGTTTTTGTCTTCCCATCGATTGCCGCTTTTTTTTCAGACGACTTTTTTACAGCACTTCAGGGGCTCGATCGATCCGCCCGCAGTTCAAAGTCCTAATGTAACCCTCTTCCTCAATGTTAAAATTATTGAAAGTTCCGCCTTGCATTTAAAGCCTCGGCGAAGGACCCGCTAAAAATTCGGGCGGAACGGAAAGGTCTGTTTCCAAATGGCCCTTACCCACCGGATCCAGGAATTCGCAGGACCTCTTTCCAACAGGGACATCCGGGCAAACATCGGCTGGCTTTTGTCCGAAAGGGGCTTCCGGCTGATCGTGAGTTTTCTGGTCAGTATACTTCTGGCCCGTTACCTGGGGCCTCCAAGACTGGGGATCCTCAACTATGCCCTCTCGCTGAAAACCTTCTTCGGCGCTTTCGTCTACATGGGGCTGAGCGGACTGCTGGTAAGGGAAATCGTCCGTTCTCCACAAGAAGAACCGGTACTCATGGGTACCACCTTCGTCCTGAAAATGCTGGGGGCTTTTTTGGGTTTTCTGATCCTGGCCACCTTCGCCTTCGTTACTGATCCCGCCGCCGGGACCGAATTCATGGTGGTTTTCATTATTGGTCTAAGTCTCTTCCCGGGAGCCTTCGAGTGCATCGAGTTCTGGTTCGAGGCTTACGTGAGATCCAAATATTCTGCAATCGCAAAGAACATCGGTTTCACCCTCTCCTCGGGCCTGAAAATCCTGCTGGTTTTCTTCAACTGTGGGCTGGTCACCATAGCCGTCGTTTCCGCCCTGGAATTTTTTCTCTCGGGAGCCTTGCTGGCGCTCTTTTACTCCCACAAGGGAGGAAAAATCAAGGCCTGGACCTTCCACCTGGAAAAAGCTCTTTACCTGTTGAGCCAGTCCTGGATAATAATCCTTTCCGGTTTTCTGTCCATGGTTTACCTGAAGGTCGATCAGGTAATGCTGAGGTTCATGGCAGGAACGAAAGGGGTCGGAATCTACTCCGTAGCAGCCCAGATCTCGGAAGTCTGGTATTTCATAGCCATCTCCATTGCCGCCTCCGTTTTTCCCAGGCTTATCAAACTCAGGAAGGAAGATCCTGCGCTCTATCACAAGAACCTCCAGCAGGTTTTCGACGTGCTGTTCGTAATATCGCTGACTGTTGCTGTAATATTCCAGATACTGGCGGGAAGGCTTGTACCGCTTGTTTACGGCGAAGCATACCGGGAGACGGCGGTGATACTGCAGATCCATATATGGGCCGGAATCTTCATGTTCCAGAGGGCCCTGTTGAGTAGATGGTTTTTCATAGAGCACGCCCTGCGCTTTTCCCTCTACAGCCACGGTCTGGGAGCTCTTTCGAACATCCTGCTTAACCTGGCGCTGATTCCTGTACTAGAGGGCCGTGGAGCAGCCGTGGCAACAATAATAAGTTATGGTATGTCCTCCTACTTTTTCCTTTTCCTCTGGTCCATGACAAGGCCCATGGGAAGGATGATAACCAGATCCTACATGCTCCCGCTTCGACTTTATTCAAAATGGAGGCAGGGAAGATAAAATGCTCACCCTTTCGGATGTAATCCAAAACCGGCTTTGCTGCAGCTGCGGCGCCTGCTCCGCGGCCTGCCCGACGGGCGCGGTGGATTTCGTGGAAACCACCGGGGGCAATATCCAGCCCCACATCGATCACGAAAAGTGTATTTCCTGCGGACGCTGCGTATCCGTCTGCCCAGGTGCGAGGCTCGCCGGCGAGGTACTCCGTAACATGCCCGAAGACATCTTTTCCGGCAACGTCCTGGGATCTTACGTGGGAAAGGCCGGATACAGGGAAATCCATGAAGGAGGACAGGGGGGAGGTGTTGTCACTGCCCTTCTGCGGCATGCCTTCGAAAATGACATGATAGATTCAGCAACGGCGGTTTCCATGGGATGGGGAGCTCCACCGAGGCCTCAACCAAGGCTTATAACCGACGTCGAGGAGCTTTACCTTGCCCAGGGATCGAAATACGCGCCGGTCCCCCTGCTTTCGGTACTCAAGGACAACGCTGAAAAAGGCCACCGGATAGCTTTCGCAGGCCTTCCCTGCCAGGTTCAGGGGCTGAGGAACCTGGCTTCCGTGGTTCCCGCTTTTCAGGAGAAAATCGTCATCACCATTGGTCTTTTTTGCGACCGGACCCTTACGGCGGCGGCAATTGACTTTCTGATAACCGAAGCAGGGCTGACAAAAGATGACCGGTGCAGGCTCTCTTTCAGGGACAAGTCCTGCGGCGGCTTTCCGGGCAACGTATCGATAAGGACCGAAGACGGCCGAACAAGGGTGCTCGAGGCAAAAAAACGCATGGAGATAAAGGATCTTTTTACCCCGCCGCGGTGCAGGATATGTTTCGACAAGATGAACGTCTTTTGCGACCTGGCGGTGGGAGACCCTTGGGGAGTCAGGGAATATGACAGGAACCAGGGTGAATCCGTCATTGTCACAAGAACAAAAAAAGGGGAAAACTTCCTGGATTCGGCCATGGCTTCGGGGTCTATTCTGGCCAGGGAAGCTTCCTGCTACAGCATCCTCAAAGGGCAGCGCATTCACGAGAAACGAAGGGTTTGTACGAACTACCTGGCGGCCTGGAGGGATTTGGGCTATCATTTACCCGACTATGCGAAAAAAATCATGGATATTCCTGCGTCTTCTTCCGGTAATTTCCGCCGCTCCCTTCTCAGATCCGTAAGACTGGACGATTTAGCCTCCCGCAGGGAGCTTCTGGAAGAAGCAGCAAAAGAAACGCGATTTGTAAAAATAAAAAGTAGCCTACAGTTTCCCTTGAAAATACTCCGTGGAATGATATCCTTCGCAGCCGCTTTTTTCAATGGGAAGAAGGAGTGACAAAAGTGTTTATTGAAATCAAGGGGGCGGAGTTCGTCAACAGGGGGGCGGAACTTATGCTCCGGGCGATCCTTCAGCGACTGCGGCCAGAGTTCCCCGGGGCCTGTTTTGTCCTTGCTCCATGGCTGGGCCGTGACAATAAGAAAAAAAGAGAGGAACTGGGGCTTTACAAAAAAATTTGGTTTCCTTCAAAGTGGGGTATCCAGCCGGGCTACCTGGGCAACCTGGTTCCAGAAAAATTACGCAGGATCCGTGGATTTGTTGTTCATAACGAGATTTCCGTGGCCCTCGACTCTTCGGGCTTCGCTTATACCGACCAGATGGGAGAGGACAAGACCCTGGACATGGCAAAGGCCGCCAAAAGATGGGGCAAGCTGGGAACTTCGGTCGTCCTGCTACCCCAGGCTTTTGGACCCTTTTCCTCCCGGAAAATTCGCTCGGCTTTCAGAACCATAGCCGAAAACTCCGAATACATCTTTCCCCGGGATGACGTATCCTACAGGTACGTTACGGAACTGGCCGGGGAATCCCCCCGGATCATCCAGGTACCGGATTTCACCATAGGGGTAAGGGGCGTTGTCCCCGAAATCTTTCCGGAGGGACGCGTCGCAATAGTCCCAAACAGACACATGATCGGCAAAACGTCCAGGGAGGAAAGTTCAAGGTACGTGCCGTTTCTGGTATCCTGCATAAGAACCCTTGTTTCGGCCGGTGAAAAACCTTTCTTCCTGATCCACGAAGACAAAGGGGACCTGGAGATTGCCGAAAAAATTAATGCCGAATTTGATCCAGGCCTTTACATATACCAGGAAGAAGACCCCCTGCGTCTGAAGGGGACCATCGGCAGGTGCAAGGGAATGATAGGCTCCAGATTTCACGGCCTGGTAAGCGCGCTTTCCCAGGGAATACCGGCTTTCGCCGTAGGATGGAGCCACAAATACGAGGCTCTTTACAGGGACTTCAACTTTCGCGAGGGCATGCTTTCCCTGGACCTGGAAGGGCGGGAACTCGAGGACAGGTTGAAGCCCCTGCTTGATCCCTGCTCGGGGAAAGAACTCAGCGTCAGATTGGAATCTGCAAAAGAGGAAAACATGATAAAAGTCGAAAAAATGTGGGAGTTAGTTATCGGACTCATTAGGAGCAAAACTGGCTGAAACCATCAAGCAGTATGAATTTGCAAGAAGGACTATCCCGGCAGAAAGGCATGCAGAGGAACCTGATGAAGACAAAGATAAGTATCATAGTCCCGGTATACAACGACCCAGAGGGGTTGAAAGACACCCTGGAATCCCTCGTGGCCCAGGATTTTCCACGGTCAGGTTTTGAAATTGTGGTCGTGGACAATGGTTCCACCGACAACACCCACGAATTGGCAGAAAGTTTCTCCGCACTTCACCCGAACATCGTCAAGGTGGCCATTGAAGCCAGGTTCAGGACATCCTACGCGGCCAGAAACAAGGGCATAAGGAGCAGCTCAGGGGAAATTCTGTGTTTCATAGACGCCAATATGACGGTGGATTCAGACTGGCTCAACAAAGTGTCAGAGCTTTTTTCCTCGGAAGCGGTGGACGCCGTCGGGTTTCACGTCAAGATCATGAGGGAAAACGGCTCCGGCATAACATCGCTGTACAACAAGGTCACGGGATTTCCCGTCAAAAGATATATCGAAAGAGCCGGTTTCGCCCCGACCTGCTGTCTGGCCGTAAGGCATTCGGTAATAGAACAGGTCGGCCCTTTCGACTGGCGGTTGATGTCCAGTGGAGACGTGGAATTCGGACACCGCCTTACAGGATCGGGGTTTTCTCTCCATTACGAAGCTTCCATTGTTATGTATCATCCCGCACGGGAAACCTTCGCCTCTCTGACCAAAAAATACGTGAGGATAGGAAGGGGATTGAGGCAGCTGAGAGTTTTCTATCCGGAAAGGTACAAGCCCTCGTATTTCATGAAACGGAACCAGCTGCCCCTGAATCCCATGGAATTCACCGAATGGGTCCGTAATACCCCGGAAGCCGCAAAACACTGGATAGGGATGACCATACTGCTTTATTGCATAGCCTGGTTAACCAAATTCATCAAGATCTTCGGCTATTTCAAAGAAGCGCTGAAACCAAAAAGGCTTCCCCAGCTTGGAACGGAGTAACACCCGGAAGCCGCAAAACGCCCGCCCGCTTCAGCAGGGAAGACCCTTTTTGCAGACGGTGTCAATGTTCATGAGAATCTCGATATTTTCCAGTGGATTTTCGTCCAGCACGATAAAATCGGCCGCCTTCCCCTCTTCCGGCATGCCTAAACGGCCGTCGATCCCGAGTACTTCCGCGGCCTTCCCCGTGGCGGATTTCAGCGCATCCATTGCTGACATACCCGCATCCATCATCAGCTTGAGCTTTAGGGCGGCCCCATCGTGCAGGTTGAAGGAAGTTTCCGAGTCAGTGCCCAATGCCACCTTGACACCCCTTTCGTGGGCTTCTCTGAAGCTTTCCAGGTGAAGGTCGGATATTCTTTTGGCCTTTTCCACCGCGAAGGAATGAATCCCCCATCGAAGCCGTGTTTCGTGTTTTATTATGAAATAAGGCGCCACCAGTTCGGAGGTAGTAAACTTTTGGGGATAGCCGAGTTTCGGTATACAAACAGGAAGGCCGTTGCTATATCCCCTGAGCTACAGGCCCGGAAAACAGAGGATATATTGCCATGGGTGGAGTTTGAGTTCAATGCTCGCAGGACCCGGTATAAGAGATCCCCTGTCCATCCTTCGCCAGCCAGATGCCGAGTTTTTCTCCCAAACGATCCCAAGTTTGCCGGGTATGTGACACATCGGCTCTAATCCTGGCAAGAAGTTCCTCCACACCGGCAAAACGCATCTCGTTCCTGATCCGGTCGAAAAAAAACAGATAAAGTTGTTTCCCGTACAAATCATTTTCGCAGCCGAGAATATGGGCTTCGACACGAAGTCCCCGTACTCCATTGAAAGTCGGGTTGTATCCGATGTTGACGGCTGAGGGATAAAGGCCCCATTCACAGAGGACCGCACCGGAGTATACGCCCCTGTCGGGAACAGTCTTTTCAGGAGGAAGACGAAGATTCGCCGTCGGGAAACCGAGCTTTTGGCCCCTTCCGTCACCGTGAACGACATTTCCCATAACAAAGAAAGGGTACCCCAACATTTCGCCGGCAGCGGCAACATCACCGGCTGTGACCATTCTCCTGACGGCGGAACTGCTTACTTTTTCGTTTTCCACCAGAACAGGCGGGACGACACGGACATCCCATCCCTTTTTTTCGCCAAGGGACCTCATCAATGCCGCATCCCCGCTTCTTGCCTTGCCAAACCGAAAGTCCTCTCCCACGACAACACCCTGTAGAAAATATTTTTTTTCAAGACAATCGACGAATTCTTCCGGTGAGAGCTCCGCGAGTACTCGCGTAAAGGGCAGACGGATTAATTCGGGAATTTCAAGCTTTCTGACAAGAAAATCTTTTTCCCTTTCCGTAAAGAGCATCGGAAAAGGCGCTTCTTTCAAAAGGGACTGGGGATGCGGGAAAAAGGTGATAACACCCCAGGAGTCGTGTTTTCGCTCCGCCATCTTCCGGGCTTTTGAAAACAGCTTCCGGTGTCCCCTGTGAAAGCCGTCAAATGCTCCGATCGCGGCGATCATGGATCCCGTCGACGCCCCTCTCCGATCAAAATGTTCGTCTCAGGCTTGAGCATGGTTTTTCCGGCGGTACGCACGCATTTTGCAAAAGAGAAGACACCTTTTGCCTGGAGAACAATGATCCCCGTATCCTCATGCCCTCCCCAGTTCTTCCTTTCGAGCTGTTCCGGTCCCAGGGCATTCCCGTTACGCAGAAGCTCACTGGATTCAGGGGGCACTATATAGTGCGGGAAGGCATCGGCAAGGATTTCCGGACCTTTCAAGTTTTTCTGGATGCAACCATCTTCCAGATCCTCCGCCTTCATTGCCTCGGAAACACTGAAGGGACCGATGGCCGTTCTCTTCAATTTCAATACGGAGGCAAAGGTCCCAAGCATCCGTCCCAGATCCCGGACGATGCTCCTTACATAAGTCCCCTTCCCACATTTCACGTTAAACCTGATGGTTCCCGATTCACAATCATACTCGTAGAACCTGATATGCGATATATATACTGCCCTTGCAGGCAGATCAACGGGTTTTCCCTCCCTGGCAAGACAATGGGCTCTTTTCCCGCCGATGTGGACGGCGGAAATCCTGGGTGGTCTTTGATATGTCCATCCAAGAAATGCCGCAAGAGTCCGTCGGATCTCCTTTTCCGACACGCGGGTCACACCGGAGGTTGCTACCGGGGATCCCTCGCTGTCGAGGGTATCCGTTTCCATACCCAGAAGGGCCGTCACGTCATACGTCTTGGGGAGGCACATGACATACTGCGAAGCTCTGGTCATCCTTCCGAAAAGCAGAACGAGCAGGCCCTCAGCCGTGGAGTCGAGCGTCCCTGCATGACCTACTTTCACCCTGCGGCCGAGATGTTTTCGAAGGACGTTGACGCAGGCTGTGCTCCTTGAACCTCTCGCTTTATCCAGAAGGAGAAAACCGGTTTCCATCGCTTGCTTCGACTTTCCTCGTGACTGATTCCAGTGCTTTATCCAGACCGCCTTCTATTTTGCAGCCTGCGGCCCTGACGTGTCCACCACCACCCCAGAGGCATGCCAGGTCCCTTGCACTGTATGGTTCTTTGGTCCGGATACTTACCCGCACATGGCCATCTTCCTCGACAAGAAGGAAGGCGATTTTGACCCCTCTCAGATGAAGGAGCTCGTTTACCAAATGCTCCGTATCTTCCCTGGTTGCTTTCGTTTCATCGAAATCTTCATTTGCTAGCCAGGTGACGCAAGCCTTCCCGCAGGCGAATGTGCGTGTCCGAAGAAAACCGCGTCCCCACAGCTGCAAACCCGAAAGCGACTGGTTTTCGTAAAGGAGGGCGAAAATATCATGGGGTTTGACGCCGCGCTCCACCAGCTTCGCCGCAATCCCGAGCGTTTTCACACTGGTGCCCTCGAAACGGAAATGGCCCGTGTCGGTGACAAGGGCCACGTACAAAGCTTTGGCTTCTTCCAGATCCGGAAGCCACCGGGCGTACTCATACAAGTCCCAAAGTGGCTCTGCGACGGCCGGTGCTTCGCTGCAGACAAGATTCACATCGCCGAAAAGCCCATTGTCGCCGTGGTGATCAATATTGAGCACTGTGGCAAGGCGTCTTGCTTCTTTAAACTGGACAGTCCTGTCGGCCGAGCTGATATCCAGAGCGACTATGGCTGAATTTGCCGGAACCTCGGCTGCGGAAAGGGTTTGAATCTTCCTGTATCTTTTGCTCCCCCAGAGAAAACCATAGGCCTCCGGCAAGTCATCGGTCCCGAACCAGGACCATCCCTTTCCAAGGATGTCCGCCCTTCTGGCCAAGGCGCTTCCACAGCCTATGGTATCTCCGTCAGGACGCTCGTGAGCAAGTATCACCCACCAGTCGGCACCGAGGAGGGCCCGGTGGATCTGCTCAAATTTATTTGCCATTTGTTCCGTTTTCCCCTTCTTTCTCATCATGCTTCAGCGAGTCCAGGACCGCCTCAATCTTTCTGGCCTCTTCTTCAACCTGATCGGGGATGAAGTGGAGCTCCGGAACCTTTCTGAGCCGCATCTGCCGGCCTATGAATCCGCGGAGTACGCCGGAAGCCTTTTCAAGGGATTTCTGGACAGCCTCCAGCTCTCGTTTATCCACCGTGGTGTAATACACTTTGGCATGTCCAAGATCTTTCGAGCAATCGACTTCGACAAAAACGGCCTTCTTCGCCGTTTCGTCCTTGATCTCAAACTTCAAGAGCTCCGAAAGCTCCCGAAGCAACTCCCTGTTTATCCGCTCAATCCGAAAATGTGTCATACCTATCGACCTCTCGCTGGACTGAGACAATGTAGAAATCCGAGTCGTCCTCACGTCTTTGGACAAAATTTCCCACTTCTTCGAGTCGCAAAAAAACACTGTCGTAGGAACTGCCCAAAGTTCCCACGGCAATCCCTGCATCTGTCCACGAGTCTTTCGGGCCCAGGTCGGTCACTGTGACATTCCATTTTTTCTTCAGGCGCTCTACCAGTGACCGGACAACCTGACGCCTGTCTTTCAGGCTTGATGCTCCCGGTATCCGGAGGAATACAAGAAGGATCCCCCAGTACACTTCGTGAAAGGCAGGACTCATACGTCCAGTGTCCTCTTCTCCTCAACGAGCTCGTAGGCTTCCAGAATATCTCCTTCCCGTACATCCTGGAAGTTGGCAAGGTTCATTCCGCATTCGTATCCAGCCTTGACTTCCCTGACATCGTCCTTGAATCGTTTCAGGGCATCTAGGGAGCCGTCCCAGATCACCACTCCGTCGCGTATCAGGCGGACCTTCGAATTCCGCTTTATCTGTCCTTCCTGAACATAGCATCCTGCGATCTTGCCGGCTTTGGGAACCTTGAAAACAGCTCGCACTTCGGCCTGGCCGAGGACATTTTCCTTGATCGTCGGGGCAAGCATGCCTTCCAGGGCGGACCGGACATCATCGATGACATCGTAGATCACCCTGTAGAGCCGTATCTGGATACCCTCCGACTCGGCCATCTTCTTAGCATTTGAATCGGGCCTGACATTGAAGCCGATGATTATCGCCTCGGAAGCGGAAGCCAGCATGACATCCGATTCGGAAATCCTGCCGACACCTTCGTGGATAAAATTGATTTGAACTTCATTGGTTTCTAGTTTCTGCATCGAGCTTTTCAGTGCCTCGAGAGATCCCTGGACGTCGCACTTGATCACGACCTTCAGCGACGGTGTTTCGCCTTCCTGCATTTTTCCGTAGAGATCTTCCAGGGTTATCCGCCTCGAAGGACCCGCTTCGGCTTTCTTCTGTTCCTGGATCTTGTCATCGATGACCTGTCTGGCTTCTTTCTCACTGGGAACGATTCTGAAGACCTCTCCGGGCTGGGGAACGCTGTCAAAGCCAAGAATCTCGACAGCCTTGCTCGGGCCGGCTTCATCGACCTGTTTGCCCAAGTCGTCGATCATGGCCCTGACCCTGCCCCATGCGCTGTCGGTCAACAGGATATCCCCCCTGCGGAGTGTCCCCTGCTGGACAATGACGGTGGCAACGGGCCCCTTTCCCTTGTCCAATTCGGCCTCGATAACGACTCCTTCCGGTTCTATTGTCGGGTCAGCCTTCAACTCGCTCATATCCGCCACGAGAAGGACCATCTCCAGAAGCTGGTCGACACCTTCCCCGGATTTGGCAGAGATTTCGGCAAAGATCGTCTCACCGCCCCATTCCTCGGGAATCAGCCCGTGATCGGCCAGTTGCTGTCTTACCCTGTCCGGGCGGGCGTCGGGTTTGTCTATCTTGTTGACGGCAACGACGATAGGGACCCCGGAGGCCTTCGCATGGTTGAGAGCTTCCACGGTCTGGGGCATGACACCGTCGTCGGCGGCAACGACGAGGATGACGATGTCCGTTGCCTGTGCTCCCCTGGCCCGCATGGATGTGAACGCTTCGTGTCCCGGCGTATCGAGGAAAACGATGTCCCTGCCTTCGCATTCAAGGGTGGACGCGCCGATGTGCTGCGTGATTCCGCCGGCTTCCCCTTCCGTTATTTTCGTTTTTCGAATATAGTCCAAAAGCGTCGTCTTCCCGTGATCAACATGCCCCATGACTGTTACGATAGGTGCCCGCGCTTCCAGTTTCTTGCCTTTCGGGGCGGCTCGCTTTACGGGAGGAACCGTTTTTTTCTCTTCGGGTTCAACAAAAAACAGATCCTTCCCGAAAGCCTTCGAAAGCACCTCGGCCGCATCCTCTTTCAGCACAGCCGTCGCCGGGATCATGTGTCCCGCCGTCACCAGGGCCTTTACAGCTTCCGAGGGCTTTATATCCAGGGCTTCCGCGGCCTCAGACACCGTCGAACCCTTCGAAATCGATATTCTTTCCCGTTCTTCCCCTGTCTCTTCCTCCGGGCTTTCTTCTCCGCCGAGCGCCTCTTCCACGATCTGTGCCGTCTCGGAATCTATGGAGCTCATGTGGGTTTTTACTTCAATGCCAAGGTCTTTGAGCATTTTCATGAGTTCCTTGTTTGATATACCAAGCATTTTTGCCAGTTCATACACACGAATCTTACTCATTTGTATCGCCCCCCTCCGTCACGAGCGCCTCTACCTTCCCGGCCAGACCATTGGCCTCCGGAATGGCAAGGATCTGCGTCCGTCCAAGGCCAAGATGGGTTGCAACCGAGTTTCTCGTGACGCCTTTCAAAACAATGACCTTGCAACGTCCTCTTTCCCTGTAGCCGGCGACCGCCGACAAAACGTTTCGGGAATGGTCCTCCGTCAACAGGATCAGAAGTCTTTTGCCCCGACCCAGAGCCCTTCTGACCCTTGTCTGGCCTGATACCAGGATGTTCGCTTTCAACGCCATGCCGAGCACTTCGAATAGACGCGTCAAAAATCCTTTTCTCCTCTCCCTGTTTCGGTTCCGACTGCTTCGTCACCCGAACAGAGCTCTTCAAGTGCGTCATATATCTCCCGCGGAACTTTCGTTTTCAGCGCCTTCGATATGGCGTCCCTTTTCCGCGCGGCACGAAGGCATTCGGCATTCCTGCACAAATAAGCGCCCCTGCCCGGAGCTTTCCCGCTCCTGTCGATCCGGACGTCTCCGTCGGGAGATCGGACCACCCTCAAAAGCTCACGTTTTCCTTCTTCTTTTCTGCAACCGACACAGGTTCTCGGCCTTTTCCGGCGATTCTTGCCCGTCTGGCTGGCCTTCTCGCTCATTCAGAGTCGTCGCTCTCCTCGTTGATGATATCTTCGAAAAGATCCTGAAGAGTCGGCAGACGCTCAGGTTCCAAGCCCTTGATATCAATCTTCCACCCTGTGAGCCTGGCCGCCAGCCTGACGTTCTGTCCCGCTTTCCCTATGGCCAAAGAAAGCTGGTCAGGTCGAACATGGACCTGAACGGCCTTTTCCTGCTCTACCAGGGGTTCCACCTTTGCAACCCTCGCGGGTGAAAGGGAATTCCTGATGAACTGCAGGGGATCATTGTTCCACACTACCACGTCGACCCGCTCCCCGTTCAGTTCCTTGCTGATCGACTTGATCCTCGCGCCGTTGCTCCCGATGCAAGCACCGACGGGATCGACATTAGCGTCAAGGGTGCTGACCGCCACTTTTGCCCGGGCTCCTGCTTCCCTCACGATGCCCCTGATTTCCACCGTTTTCTCCTGGATTTCGGGAATTTCCAGTTCCAAAAGTTTTCTCAAGAGGCCCGGATGGCTTCGCGACACCACGATTCTCGGCCCTTTTGAAGTCTGGCGGACCTCGAGAAGGTAAAACTTGAACCGTTCGCCCAATTTGTAGGATTCGCCCACGATCCGCTCTTCTCTGGGCAGGATGGCTTCGGTTCTGTCATTTAGACGTACAAGAACGTGATCGTTCTCGGATTTGAAAATGATGCCGTTGACCATGTCGCCCAGCTTGTCGGAAAATTCCTCGAAAATAATCTGGCGCTCGGCATCTTTCAGCCTCTGGATAATGACCTGCCTCGCCGTCTGGGCTGCAATCCTGCCAAAGTTTTCGGGATCCACCTCAATCCTGATGATATCTCCGACACTGACATCGGGGAAACCCGCCTTTGAGGCATCCCCAACGGTCATCTCCTTGTCCGGGTCCTCTATCTCATCCACGATGCGCCTGACTTCGCAGATCGTCATCTGGCCGTTTTCGAGATCCAGATGGATTTCCACATCCTGGTCTCCATCCTTGTATTTCCGGTAGGCCGAAACCATGGCGGCCTCTATTCCCGATGATATGATCTCATGGGACAATTTTCTTTCCTGGGTTATCTGTCGTAAAGCGCGAACAAAATCACGCCCCAATTGCATTACTTTTTCCTCCTTTTTTTCCGTTCCTGCTTTTTTTCGACGAGCCGTCGCGAGATTCCCTCTCCATCGTCAACCAACCTCGCCCTCGCAATTTTTTCGAAGGGAACTTCAAAAACAGTCTTCCCTTCTTCCCCGAAACGGATTGTTGCCTCCCCGACGCCGGTAATCTCCTCCGTCAGGTGCTTCCTGTTTTCTATCTTTTCGTGAAGCTTTACCTTGACTTTTCGTCCGGTGAACTTCCTGTAGTCATCAATGCTGAAAAGCGGCCTCTCCAGTCCGGGCGAGCTGACCTCGAGAAAAAAATGTTCCGGAAGGAGATCTGCATGCCTGTCCAAAAGCCTGTTCAACTCCCTCGACACGGTTTCACAGTCGGCAACGGAAATGCCTCCAAGGGAATCAATATACACCCTGAAAACGGTCCTCCCGCTCTCGGTCACCCTTTCCACTCCGACGAACTCGTACCCCAGCGATTCGACAACCCGCTTTATCGGTTCGTTGCCAAAACGTTCCTCAAAAAGGTCTTTCATGAGGTTCCCCCGTTTCGTTTGCTAAAAACCCGTCCGCCTCGACAGATAAAAGGCGAAGAGCGGGCAGTGCCCGCTCTTCGCCTTGAATAGATGCATATCCAGGCGGAAGACCGACAAATTATACCATGGACGCTTCTATAGTGACAACCTGACTCCCGTAGGACTCAAAACCCAGCGGCATGATCATTCGACCCAATAGTTCGGCGCTTCTTTGGTGATCATAACATCATGGGGATGGCTTTCCTTGACACCCGCTGCGGTTATCTTGACAAAGCGCCCCTTGGACTGCAACTCAGCGATATCCGCGGCACCGACGTATCCCATCCCGGATCGAAGTCCGCCGACAAGTTGCTGGACTACCCCGCCGAGAGGTCCCTTGTAGGGGACAAGGCCCTCTATCCCCTCCGGAACGAGCTTATCGTCGGTACGGTCCTGCTGGAAGTATCTCTCCCTGCTTTTTCCTTCCTTCATTGCGCCGAGAGATCCCATCCCCCTGTAGCTCTTGAAAGACCTCCCGCGGTAGATAACCACTTCTCCGGGACTTTCATCGGTACCCGCGAAAAGCGATCCGATCATGACGGAATCAGCCCCTGCGGCGAGAGCCTTTACAACATCGCCCGAATATCTGATGCCTCCGTCGGCTATCACTGTCTTTCCTTTTCTGTGGGCTACTTCGGCGGCTGCCATGACGGCGGTCAACTGAGGCACGCCGATGCCCGCCACAACCCTGGTCGTACAGATCGATCCCGGTCCGACCCCGACTTTTACTCCGTCCACGCCGGCTTCGATCAGTGCCTCTGTTGCCTCACCGGTCGCGATGTTTCCCGCCAAAAGCGGAATATCCGGATGCCTCTTCCTGAGATCCCTGACGGTCTCGATGACCGACCTTGAATGTCCATGAGCAGTATCCACGACGAGTACATCAACCCCGGCATCAATAAAGAGGTCCGCGGCTGAAAGCGCCGCTTCTCCCACTCCAAGGGCCGCGCCGACGCGCAACCGGCCGTGTTCATCCTTGCAGGCATCAGGGAAATCCTTTGCCTTGCGGATATCCTTTATGGTAACCAGTCCCTTGAGGACGCCTTCGGAATCCACAATGGGAAGTTTCTCCACCTTGTGTTTCCTGAGAATTTCCGTCGCGCCTTCAAGCTTCGTTCCTTCAGGTGCCGTAATCAGGTTTTCCCTCGTCATGACGTTCATGATCGGTTGCGTGTATTCCGTGACGAACCGGAGATCCCTGTTGGTGATAATACCCACGAGCTTCTTGTTTTTGTCCACGATAGGGACACCTGATATGTGATAATGCTCCATGAGTTCCACGGCTTCAAGGACAGGGTCCTCAGGGTGAAGGTAAAAGGGGTCGACGATGACTCCGGACTCGGACCGTTTGACCTTGTCTACCTCGGCAACCTGTTCCTCGATATCCATGTTTTTGTGCACAACACCGAGTCCGCCCTCTCTGGCAAGGGCGATGGCGAGTCGCCCCTCGGTCACTGTATCCATGGCGGAGCTGCAAATAGGGATATTCAGGGGGATCCCGGGGGTCAGACGGGATTTTACCTTGACTCCGGAGGGAAGCACTTCGCTGTAGCCCGGGACGAGCAGCATGTCGTCAAAGGTCAAACCTTCCCGGGGAACAAAACGGTCCTTTTTCATGTCACGTCGCCTCCTTGAGAAAAATAAAGCCGCCTGAAAACACGTATCCGGGATTTCATTAAAATAGATTCCGGCGCGTCTCCTGCGTCAATTCTTTCTCTTGACCCGGGCGTTACGCCGGAAACCGAATTCCTCGCGGCTGGTTTGCACGAAATTGTAGCTTTACGGTACTCGATACGCAAGCGGGAAATCCGCGCAAGCCGGGAATTTCTCTAAAAGTCCCTCAGGTTCAACCGGAAAGATCCTCAATGCCTGAAAGGGTGGCTACTGCATAGCATTCTACGGCTTCCGAGTTTCCGACAGACCCGGTATTCTCGCCGCTTTTTGCACGAAGATTGACGATCCGGGGAAATCCGAGACGGCTGAAAATATTGTTGAGGGATTCTTTGATGCGCGGGATCTCATTGCCGATTCGTGGCGCCTGGAGAACAATGACGGCGTCAATCCACTCGATGGACCAGTTTCTTTCTTGCAGCCGGGTGATAACCTCGGCGAGTAGCCCCGTACTTTTGACTCCCTTGAGCGAAAGATCCGAAGACGGGAAAAGAACACCTATGTCGGGTTCGCCCGCGGCTCCCAAAAGGGCATCGCATATTGCATGGCACAACGCGTCGCCGTCGGAATGCCCTGAAGCACCCAACGGGGAATCGATCTGAATTCCTCCCAGCATCATAGGTCTTTCAGGAGTCAGGGCGTGGATGTCATAACCGATCCCTGTCCGGAAACGCCGTCTTGACCCGGCAATCCTTTCGGCCAGTTCAAAATCTTCCGGGTAAGTGATCTTGAAATTTTCAGGGTTTCCCTTTACCGTTTCGATTTCCCGTCCTGACTCCAACCAGGCCTGGCTGTCATCGACACAGGGTTCTTTCCTGGTCTGCAGCACCTCCAGAAGTTCCATCCTGGGAAAAGCCTGCGGGGTCTGCACCGCGTAAAGGTTCTCCCTTTCCACGTGTATTGGTCTCTCGTCAGCGTCAATTTGCTTCAGGGCATCATTAACGGCAATTAGAGGGATGGCTCCTTTCCCGCGCCGTACCTTTTTCATGAGTCTGTCGCACAACCCTGGTGTCGCAAAGGGTCTTGCAGCATCGTGGACGAGCGCGTTTTTCCTTTCCGTCGCTTCCAGACCTTTCATTACCGACTCGCATCGGGTGCAGCCGCCGCGTACTACCCACCAGATTCCTTTCATTTCCCCTGTCGGGATCCTGTGCTCAGCTTCAGCGCCATCCGGGACGACGACGACCGCCTCACGGACCTTTCCTGCTTCCATGAGACCGGCGGCCAGGCGTGCACTCCACATCCATAGCGGGAAAGACCCGAGCCTGCGGTATTGTTTCCTGCCTTTTGCGTACCGGCGGCTTTCCCCGGCCGCCAGAATGATAAAAGCCCAGTCATTCACGAGCGGACCTCTTTTCGGATCTTGCCGAAGACCATTCTTCCCGCAGACGTCTGGAGCATGGATGTCACGATGACTTCGATCCTCTTTCCGATGAATTTTTCGCCGTCCTCGACGACGATCATTGTGCCGTCGTCAAGATATCCGACACCCTGCTGCGGTTCCTTGCCTTCCCGAATGACATCGACAGTCACGGCCTCTCCCGGGAGCAGCATGGGCTTCAGGGCATTGGCAAGCTCATTGACGTTGAGAACATCGATCCCCTGTATCTGGGCAATCTTGTTCAGGTTGTAATCCGTTGTCACAACCTTTGCAGACATCGCCCCGGCGAGTTCGACGAGCCCCTCGTCTACGGAATCGACTCCAAGCTCCTTCAGGGACGTCTCCACGATCTGTACGGTTATATAGGGTAGTTTCTGCATCTCGTTGATGACATCAAGTCCCCTCCGGCCTTTTGTCCTCCTGGTGGGATCCGAGGAGTCCGCTACGGACTGCAGCTCCGTCAAGACGAATCTCGGCAGTATAAAGGTCCCTTCTACAAATCCGGTGGAAGCGATATCAAGTACTCTACCGTCAATAATGACGCTGGTGTCGAGGACTTTGACCGAAGACCGTATCTGGGAAACTTCGACGGTTTCAAGATCCGTCGGCATGTCTTTCTCCCCGCCTTCCCCATTCTTGATCTTCCGGCTTTTTATGCTGAAACGGCCTTTCAGTTCTCCAATGGACGACCACATGCCCAGGATTTCCTCCTTGCGCTTGAGGAATATCCTGACACCGATATAGCCGAGTACAATATTGAGGAGTATAGCGACATAGCTTCCGATCACCGGAAGATCCGCAAAAGGCAGGGCGACGAGGTTCGCCACGAGCAGTCCGGCAATGAGTCCGAAAATGGCTATGGAAATATCATTCCAGCTGAGATTCTCCAGGTTCTTTTCCAAGGATAAACCAATAAAGCCCAGAATTCTAATAAACACGGGGGTTAAAAGGTACCCTATCAGGCCGCAGAGAACAACGGAAAGAATATAGGGGACGACATTCTCTGGAAACTCCACCCAGGGCCACCATTCCTCGGCGATGACCAACAGTGCAAGCTGGTATCCCGCCACGCCTCCCAGAAGCACAAATATGCTTCTGGCGAGGATGGTGAGAACCTTCGTGAGTCCTTCAGCCACGGTATCACTCCCTTCCTGTCTTTTTGTCCTGTTGCCTCGCTTCGACCCTTGATTCAAGGGATGCGTGAATCGTCACCCGGTCGGCGTACCCTATACTGCCACCGAGAGGCAGGCCGAAGGCCAAGCGGGTTACCTTCACATCAAAAGAAGCAAGGGCATCAAGCACAGTAAAAAAGGTCAGGTCTCCCTCGACCCGGGGATTCGTCGCAATGATCACCTCCCGAAAGGAACCGGATTCCACGTACTCTTCCAGGGCCTGTATTCTTTCGGGAGCAAGGTCTTCTCCATCAAGGGGGGAAACCCGCCCCCCCAGAATAAAGTAGAGTCCTGAATATGCCCCCGATTGTTCGAAGCTCAGCATGTCTTCCACGGTTTCAAGGACACAGAGGGTCTGTCTGTCCCTGAAGGGGTCACTGCAGATTGCACAAGGGTCCTGGTCTTTTGTCGTTATATTCCCACAAACAGAGCATGGAACAGTACGTTCCCTCAGATCCAGCAGAGCCTCCGTCAAATCCCTGGTGAAAGATTCCGGCTGTTGCAAAATATACAAGGCAAAGCGCCTCGCCGTCTTTTCTCCGACGCCGGGGAGCTTCCCTAAAATGTGGACAACCCGTTCCAGTGGTCCCTGAACCACGTCGGGGCGCCCCTACATGAGGCCCGGAATGCCAAGGCCCTGACTCAGTTTCCCGAGCCTGGACTGGGCAAGGTCCTTGCTCTTCGAAACAGCGTCATGAATGGCGGCTATAACAAGGTCTTCCAGCATCTCCTTGTCTTCCGGATCAATGACGTCTTTCTCTATCGTAATCCCGAGGATCTCTCCCTGGCCGTTCGCCGAGACACGGACCATGCCACCTCCCGCCGAGCCCTCAACGGTCTCCCGCGCCAGTTCTTCCTGAATTCTGGTCATCTCCGCCTGCATTTTCTGCGCCTGTTTAAGCATTTGATCCATTTTCATGGGTATCATCCTTTCACTAAAGTCTGTCCTGCATCGAAAGCATTCTAATGCCTAGTCTAGAACCAATCAATGATGATAGGAAGCCCCGGTCCGTATCATTGCAGCCCTGTACAGCTGTTCCGCCAAAAAAAGCAGGCAGAGCTCGTAGGGAAGAGTCATGGCGGAAAGGGAGAT
The DNA here is from genome assembly GCA_046542505.1 of Thermovirgaceae bacterium. Classification (GTDB taxonomy): domain Bacteria; phylum Synergistota; class Synergistia; order Synergistales; family Thermovirgaceae; genus UBA1876. The sequence continues at coordinate 28,096 of JBKHBH010000012.1, forward strand.
GATTGAGTCTGCCCTCTCCCGCAATTCTTCCGAGACTCCGTAGGCGCCGCCTATACAAAACACGAGAACACCGCCGGTTTTCTCCAGGGTCCCGTAAAGCCATTTCGAGAAGGACTCGCTCCCCATCATACGTCCCTTGGCATCGAGCAGGACGACATAGTCCCGTTCCAGAACACCGTCGATGAGTTTTTTTGATTCTTCGGCCACAGCCTTGGCCCTTTCCTTGCGCCGTCCGCTTTTCGCCTGCACGTACTCGATCGAGGCCTGAAGGTGTTTTTGCAGGCGGCGGATATAATCCTCTATGCCGTCACGGTAATAGGGCGTCTTCGGCGTTCCCACGGCTCGTATGCAGATTTTCATCGTTTTCCGCCGCATTTTTTGCTTTTCGAGAATTTCTTTACGGCGAATCTCTCCTGGCGTTCACGTTCGTCAAGTATGTCTCCGATACGCTTCATGTCACTTTTCAGGTCGGGGAGCACCGTATGTTCCAAGGTGTTGACCTTTCTCATCGTCCGTTTGAGCTCCTTCTCCAGCGCCTTGAGTTTCACCTTGAGGTTGATGTATGCCCACAAAAGGTGCTCCGTCCCTATCAGGTGTTCCACCAGTTCATCCACGTAAGGGGACGTCAGCGCCGGGTCGAGGGAAGCTTCCTCAAAGGGGATGTCTTCCCTTTTTTTTTGGGGTTCGTACTGATAATAGGTGCACCCCATGAGATTGTACCGTTCCGAGCGCACAGAAACGGACTTTCGCCCGACGGCAAGAAGCTTGATGAAGGACGGTCCTTCGAACATCCTGACGATTCCATAGCTATAGGCGGTCTTCTGTACGTGATCAAGGAGCTCCCTTTCGATCTTTTGCAGTCTCCTTCGGTCCTCGTCAATGGCTCGAAGGAGAGCGTCCTTTTTCTTTTCGAGGAGACCTTTTCCAAATCTGACGATCTCCCTTTGGCGCCGAAGATACATCATGGTGTCCCTGGTGGGTGTCCTCTGGGCGCTCACGCGCTTCCCGCCTTTCGTATCTTCTGTTTGATGACCGATTCGGGCAGTTTGAAGAGGAGTTCCGTCGGCAGGCTCGAAAGACAATTCCAGGACGCCTGCACCGATTCCTCGAGAGTCCTCATCTGTTCTCCCTGATGCAGGAATTTCTTTTCGAACGTCTCGCCGAACTCCAGAAAATGTCTCTCTTCCCTGGTCAAGCCGTCATCGCCGACGATCAAGCGAAGTCTTTCGACTTCCTTGGCTCGGGCATAGCTCGCATAAAGCTGGTCCGCCAGGGCCCTGTGCTCTTCAAAGGTCTTCTGTTTGCCGATCCCCTTGTTCATCAGCCTGCTGAGGCTCGGCAGAACGTTAATCGGCGGGTAGACCCCTCTGTCGGAGAGACTCCGGTCGAGGACAATCTGGCCTTCGGTGATGTAGCCTGAAAGGTCTACAACAGGATGGGTCATATCATCATCAGGCATGGTAATGATAGGAAGCTGAGTAATGCTTCCCGGCCTGTCCTTTACGCATCCTGCCCTCTCGTAAATGCTCGCAAGGTCTGAGTACATGTATCCAGGGAATCCCCTGCGTCCCGGAACTTCCTCGCGGGCTGCGCCTATCTCCCGGAGGGATTCGCAGTAATAAAGCATGTCCGTCATGACAACGAGAACGTCGTACCCGAGGTTGTAGGCAAAATACTCGGCGGCCGTCAGCGCCAGGCGAGGCGTCAGGATGCGCTCCACGGCGGATTCTCCGGCAGTGTTGATAAAAAACACGCCGTGGTCGACAGCTCCTGATGAACTGAAGGCATCGATAAAGAAATCGGCTTCCCTGGAAGTGATGCCCATCGCCGCAAAAACGATGAGGAACTTCGAGGCGGAAGAGGGAACCGTCGCCTGGTTGACGATCTGGGCCGTGATCCGGCCCGCAGGAAGCCCCGATCCCGAGAAAACGGGCAGTTTCTGCCCCCGGACAAGGGTATTCATGATATCTATGGAGGAGATCCCCGTCTGGATGAAGGCGTTTGGGCTCGAACGCCGTACAGGATTCAAGGGGAGTCCGTGAACAGGCAATTCTTCCTCCACGTATCCGATTCCGCCAAGCCCGTCCACAGGTTTGCCTCTTCCGTTGAGAATCCGGCCGAGAAGGCTCCTCCCTACGGGAATCCTCGCGATGTCTTTCTCGAGCCATACGGTCGTTCTGCCCGATTTGACGCCTATGGTGTCCTCGAAGACCTGAACGATACACAGTTCTTCCTCCACATCCAGGATCTGTCCGGAAAGCCACCCGTCATCGGTCTCGATATTGACCAGTTCCCCGAATCCCGCGTTTGGTACATGCTCAACGAAAAGAAGGGGGCCGCTTACTCCACGGACAGCTCGGCTGCCTTCACGGTAAAGGGTCGTCATTCAAAGGCCACCTCCATCTCGTTCAGTGCCTCCTTCAGTTCATCCAGGAACTTTTCGATCCGCTCTTTCATCTTCTTTTCGTCTTCTTTCAGGATATCAAGCAATTCCGCTGCAAGCGGCCTTTCCTGGACCTGGTGAAAAAGAAGCCCCTCTTCGAGTCTGTCGTGAACGGTTTCATCGAGGCGCTTGAAGCAGTCGAGCAAAAGAAGCTGTTTCCCGAGCGAACAGTAGGCATCGGTCCGGTCAAAGGCGCTCTGCTGAAGGTAAGCGACGCGGATGAGTCCGCCAAGGTGCAGTTTCCATTTATCCTCCTCCGTCAGTGCGTCTCGTCCCACAATCTGGACAAGCTCCTGCAGGCTCTTCTCCTTGTCAAGAAGATCCCTCAGATAAGCCACGTCAGTATGCCATTTTGCCCCGAGTTTCTCCGTAAACCATCTTTTGAGGCTTTCCTCATACAGTGAAAAACTCTGCCTCCAGTTGATGGAGGGAAAGTGTCTCTGCTGTGCGAGCGCCTTGTCGAGAGCCCAGAAAGCGCCCGAAAGACGAAGGCTGGCCTGGGTGACAGGTTCCGAAAAATCGCCCCCCGCAGGGGAGACGGCGTTGATGACAGTCACCGAACCGGTGCGGGGGGTTTTGCCCAAAGTTTCCACCCTGCCGGCCCGTTCGTAATACTGCGAGAGCCTCGACGAAAGGTATGCCGGGTACCCTTCCTCCCCGGGCATTTCCTCCAGGCGGCCCGCGATTTCCCTGAGCGCCTCGGCCCACCGTGACGTCGAATCGGACATAATCGCCACATCACACCCCTGGTCCCTGAAGTATTCCGCAATCGTCATTCCGAGGTATATACTCGATTCCCTTGCCGCTACGGGCATGTTGGAGGTGTTTGCAATCAGCACCATTCTGTCGAGCAGGGGACGGCCCGTATGGGGGTCCTGAAGTTCCGGAAATTCCTCCAGGACTTCTGTCATCTCGTTTCCCCTCTCCCCGCACCCGATGTATACGATGATGTCTGCATTGCACCACTTGGCCAGCGACTGCTGTGTCACCGTCTTGCCCGTGCCGAAGCCGCCTGGGACCACGGCTGCCCCCCCAAGGGCGACGGGGAACAAGGTGTCTATAACCCTTTGGCCGGTGACAAGGGGTTCGGAAAAACCAAGTCTGCGCCCATAGGGCCTTCCTTTCCTGACGTGCCATTTCTGAACCAACCCGGAGGAGAAACCCGAATCGATCTCGACAAGCGTTTCCTCCGCGGAATAGGTCCCCCGCGGTTTGATCCTGACAACCTTTCCTGGCTTTGCATCGGGTTGGATCATAATCTTGTGCCTGAACACACCCCTTTCCTGCACGACGCCGAAAACATCACCGGGGCTTACCTCATCGCCTTCCGACACAACGGGATCGAACTCCCAGGCCTCATCATGGTCAACTGCCGATGCCTCTATGCCGGCACCAATGAAGATCCCCTGTTCCGCAAGGACATGAAGCGGCCGCCCGATTCCGTCGAGCACACCGCCCAGTAGCCCCGGTCCGAGATCTACGGAAAGAAGGTCACCCGTGAAATCCACTGGTTCTCCGATACGCATTCCCGAGGTGTCTTCATAAACCTGCAGGTCTACTCGATGACCATCGATTCTCACGACTTCCCCGAGAAGGCCCTGTTTACCCACATGCACGACTTCGTAAAGGGAAACTGACGCATCTGTTCTGGCCTTGACTACAGGACCAGCTATGCCGGTAATCTTCCCGGTCTTTCCCATAAAGGGCACCTCACTCCCTGAAGGGCTTGAGCGAAGGGAATACTATCCATGAGGGCTTTGTGGACGCATCAATGCGCCTCCGCAAAAGATCCGGAAGCCCTTCGTACCATTGTTCCTCGATCAGCACCAGCGCCACATCGTCAGCAAAGCCAGTCCGCATGACTTCGTAGAGGTCTTCAGGCGTCTCGCAGAGCAAGGGTTCAAACCCGCAAAGCGCCCACAACTCGATGAAATATTCCCTGCCCGCGACAAGGACGCGCTCCAGTTCTCCCGTGCTCATGGTTTTTCCTGTTCCTCCATGAATGTCAGCCTTGAAACGATGTCGTCGGCTTCAAAACCCAGTTCGAGACCAGCGGCCAGGATGTTCATGTTCTGCCATTCCGTCAACTGGTGTGCAATGTAACTGATAGCCACCTCTATACCCAGTGGATCCTGCCTGTACAGTTTCATTTGCCAGAGGGCGAAATCAGTGGACATGACGCTCTGGAGGGGAACCTGGGGGCCTCCGCCGGAAACACGGCCTATAGCCCTCTGCCATGGCGTTTCAAGCAGCAGTTCGCGAATATTCCTCGACTCCGACAGCCTCTGGACTGACAGGCATCCGCCGCCTTCGAGAAAGGGCTTGTCAAGCTGGTCCTTTTCGCCCTCGGTTCTCTTCCTCCTGGAAAAAATATTCACGTTCCAAATATCGATCATTCGTCCGAGGTACTCTTTGACAAGATCCGCGTTTTTCCCCTTGTGGGCCTTGAGGATTTCAAAACAGTGCTGCAGAATTTCGCCCAAAAGACGGCGTTCAGCAAAAACCAGCTGCCCCGAGTTCTTGAGCTCCCTACAGGCATGGGCGAGGTTGACTGCAAAGGGGTGCCCATAGAAGAGAGCTTTTTCGATTATTTCATCCACGTCCCGGCTGTCCCAAAGATCCTGGAAGAACACCTCCGGCAGGGTTCCATATCCGTGCCAGAAAGGTTCCTCCCCGCCCCCCATGGTTTCCGTCCGGCTCGCCCTCAGGATATACCTACAGTTATAGATATCCGCCCGGGAAAGCAGGATCTCGAAAAAATCCGCGGGCTCTCCCTCGGCGAAGGATTTTGCTTCCTTCAACCTGCGGGTCGCCGTATGGGCAAGGGCCATTTCCATACGTCTGTTGAGAGACAGATTCTGCCTGAGAAGCCCTTTTCGGTAGCTTTCACCGTATGTGCTGTCGATAAGAAACAGTTCGAGCTCTTCTATGCTCCCTGACGCAAGTTTTACGAATTCCTCCCTGGGGAGAAATTCCGTCATCCGGGAACGCAGCCGGGCGTTAAGATACCCGTAATTGCTGGGCGGTTCGCTCAAGAATCTCAAAAACATCATGAAAAGATTCCGAAAGACGGAAACGCAGGCTTTTCTCCGCCCGCTCCCATCTTGTCTTCAAGGTATTGTCCACCAACCGTGTCCCGGTGGCGGCATCCATGACAACGCAACCGCCCCAGCGGTCCACGGACTTCTCCTGTACGCTTTCGAGCAGCGGATGTTCAAGGGGCAGGTCACCTTCACCGGTATCGACGAAGACAACGGCAGGTTCACCCAGAATCTCAATTGCTTCCGTCGCAAGGCTTTGCATGAGCGGGAGATAGGTTTTCGGATCCTCACGTAGCCTGGTGATCCTTTCCTCCATCTTCTCAAGGGCGAGTGCAACCGATTCATTGGTAAAAACCGACACCTTGTGCCGCATACCGGTAAGAATGTGTTCCTGGGCTTCTTTCAGTACCTTTTTATACCGTTTTTCCTGGTCACTCCGCCTCCTTGCGACCTGAAGCTCGACTTCCTGTCGTTTTTTTGACGCCGCATCGGAAAGCTCCTCTTCGTACTTCGCCCGGAGCTTTTCCATCCGCTTTTGGTATTCATTCCGGAGTGAGGCCTTGAAGGCCTCCAGGTACATGCCCGGTTCGTGACGCTCTTCGGTCATCGGTACCGCTTCCACGGGATCAGGCAAACTGGAGTATGAGCATGATGGCGATGACAAACCCGAGTATGACCATTGTTTCAGGGATTGCCTCGAGAATGATGATGATTCCGCCCGTCTCCGGTTTTTCGGCGATAGTCCCCGCTCCTACACTTCCGATTTTCGCCTGGGCGAAAGCCGTTGCAAGGGCGGGAATGCCGATGGCAAGAGCAGCTGCTATGGCTATGATGGCTTTTTCCATGATTTCAATCTCCTCCTTGCGAAGGGTTTGTAGTCTTTGCCGCCGCCGGAATAGAACTTCCCGAAGAACTCGACATACTGCAGGCGCGCCGAATGAAGTCCCGACCCGGCAAGGGCAAGAATGAAATTCAGAAGATGCATCGCAAGAGCAACAAGGATCCCGAGCAAGGTTACACCGAAAACATCAACAAACTGTGTCGCCACCATGGCGAGGATAGCCGATGACAGACCTATGGCGGCAATACGGACGTAGCTCAGGATGTTGCCCACCGCTCCGATGGATTCCACGAGGCCTCCAATACCGCCTCCGGCAAGAAGCAAGACGATTCCTGCCACCAGCATGGTCACGGAAAGTGAGAAGACCCCGTCCGGCAACCAGCCCTTTATGGCGACCATGGCCCCGATAAGCCCGGCCAGGACGACGAGGTTCCCGAGTTTTTCAAGCCAGACGTGTCGCTGCCTGTTTCGTATTCCCTGGACAAACCCAAGCAAAAGTCCCAGGATCACGTGAAACACACCGAGCCCCAGGGTAAAAACCATCACCGGAACGACGACTTGCGAACGTTCCACCCAAAGCGGCTCCATATGAAAGAGTCGGTGTCCCAGGTCTCCGAAGAATTCTCCGTAGGCGATGCCCCAGAGTATACTCCAGGTACCCACAAAAAGGAGGATCCTTCCGATGTCGGACATCACCGGCCGAAATTTTTTTCTCGCCAAAAAAAGGCCCAGCAGGGAAATGACCGCCCCGTACCCGACATCACCCACCATGCATCCTGAAAAGAAAGGGAAGAAAACGCCCACCAGGACTGTGGGGTCGATCCCCTTGTAACGCACCGTCGGCATGAGCTTGAGGAAAAGCTCGAAGGGCTTGAAGAGCGGAGGGTTTCTCAGCGCCGTCGGCACTGCATGCCACTCCGTTTC
>JBKHBH010000096.1:0-8130 GCA_046542505.1 Thermovirgaceae bacterium
TGGTCCCGGAGACCATGACGGGCACCCGGCGTCCCGCGGCGGCGAACGCCTCCTTCGTTCTCGGGAAAAAGGTTTTTCTCGAAGAGGACATCCAGAGCCTGGACCGCTACGGCCGTCATCTGGCATGGGTGTGGACCGACAGCCCACGGGGCCCGGTCCTCGTCAATGAGGAGCTGGTGAAACTCGGGTACGCCATGCCTTTCACGCTGCCACCGAATGTACGCCACACGGACCGCATCATCGGGGCTTTCCGTGAAGCGTGCACCCACGGCCGTGGGTTCTGGGACCGGGCGGGAAACCGGGTATTCTCCGCCGCCCAGGCCTGGGCGGAGCTTCCGCTACTGGCGGGGAAATTTTTGATCCTCGAAATGGTTGTGGATGACATCATGAAAACGGACATCCGCTATTCCCTTGTTGCTCCAGGAGGGCGGGCGCGTTTTGTTGTATACAGAGGCGATGTTTCACGGTTCGGCAATCTGGACAGCCTGAGGGGCCGCAGCGTTAAAGCCGTTGGAAAGCTTGTCTCCGGCTATCTCGGAGCGGAAATGACTCTGGCGGACCCGGTGCAGATACTTAAAATCGGTCATTAAGGGGAAAAGCGGCGAACATCCACATCCATTCACATTCATCTGACAGGTTGTCCACTGGATTATCCACATATCCACACTGCTTCCTCCCCTTTCCCTCCGTTATCAACAAACTTTCCTGATGTTTCACGTGAAACATTCGCGCGCTTTCTTTTTTGGTCCGTTGTTTCACGTGAAACATCAGGTTTCTTCTCTACCCCCTTAGAGCGTATAATTGTTTTGGCGAAACCTTTAATCCTTACTCCCGGAATTTTGTCGATTACGTCATTCCCACTATGCCTTCCGCCTTTTTCATGAGAATATTTTTTCGCCTCTTTGGTCTTTTCTTACATATCTCTTCGGGCGTCCCCTTTCTGGATGCCCTTTTTAAGGAGTTGCGCACCAATGAAAAAACTTTTCAGGTACGGTCTCCTTGCCATCGGGATCCTCGCCGTCCTTTCCGCTGCCGGAGTCTGGTACCTTTCATCCAGGGACGTCGGCGCTGCCTTCGTCGCAAAGACCGCAAAAGAACTCGCCGCCGAGCGCTTCGGAGCCGATCTCGCCATCGGAAGCATTTCGGGTAACCCCCTCAGGGGATTTACCGCCGATAGCGTCGTGCTTTCCAAAGACGAGACAATCATTACCATCGACGAGACACAAATCCGTCTTGACCTGTTTTCTCTCGTAAAAGGTTCGCCGAGGATCCGATCGGTAAGGCTGAAAGGCGCCGACCTCCGCCTCGAACCTCTTCAGAAGCTTTCACAGGACCTGACCACCGCTCCTTCTGGCGAACTGCCTCTTTCCAGCATTTATTTCGACGACAGCACCCTGCGAACCAAGACCGGTAATTTTCTTTTCGACGACGGCACCGTTTCGCTCACATCCGCCGGTCTGGCCGTCGAGTCCACCGTCGAATACAAGGGCGTAGACGCCCGAGTGAACGCCGAATTCCAGTTTGCCAGGGGGAACCTTCATCTCGAGAAGCTCCTCCTTGCCATCGGTGAAGGCCGGGTGAAGCTTTCCGGCGACCTGTACCCGGAAATCGACGCCGGGGGGACCATAACGGATCTTGACATGAAAACGCTCGGCCGTTTCTGGCCCGAAATCGGCGAGGATACGTTAACCGGCTCTTTCTCGACGAACATCAAGGTTTCGGGGATCTGGCCTGATTTCGGGGCCAGGGGTGAAATCTCCATAGACAAGGGGACCCTTTACGGCATCTCTCTTGCCGGCGCAAGATCTTCCTGGTGGTATCGCGGGGACAAGCTCTGGTTCGAGGAAATATCAGGCGTCGCCAACGGATCTCCCGTCTCGGGAACGGCAGGCCTCGTTTTCGGAAAATGTACGCCTGAAACCCATCTGGACCTTCAGGCGACAGCCGTCAAGCTGGTTGACTGGCAAAAGACCTTTCCCTGGCTTTCCGTAGCCACCGGAACCCTTGAAAGACTGGACATCGATCTTTGCCGGTCGGGCGGCCTGTTTTCCGGACCTGTCAGTTTCACGGCCCCTTCCATGGAGATCTTCCGTCAGCCTTTGGGAAAGGTCCATGCCTCTTTAAGCCTCCAGGAGAACGGAAACGTGGCGGTTGATGCGGATGCTTACTGGCTCGACGCGCCGGTGCGCGCGACCGGTACTATCATTCCCGGGAAAGGCCCTTCGTTCGATTTCACCGTGGAGGGCAAGGATATCGGCCTTCACAAGGTATCGCGAGTTTTTCCCACGGAGAACTTCGCCCTGCAGGGAAATGCCGAGGGAACGGTCCGGATCTCCGGGACCGGGCGTGACGTCCGTTACGAAGGAGATCTGAGGTCAGAGAAAATCCGTATCAGGGAGGAGCTCGTCGATTCCCCCCGCCTGAGCTTCCATTATGACGGTACCAACGTGAACCTGAAGAGCTTTTCTGCCCTTTGGAAAGGGCTCCCCGTAAAGGGTTCCGGAACGGTCCTGGGCCTGGGGAATGAAAAGGCCTCACTGAACCTTTCGGGCTCCACGGGCGGAGTAAAGATTTCATCCCTTGAAGGTTTCGTTCCGGGGCTTTCCGATGCAGGGCTGGCTGGAGATGTCACCGCATCCTGGGAGCTCTCCGGGCGCCTGACAAATCCCTCGCTCGCACTGGAGCTGACTTCCCCTGAACTATCCGCCCCATCGGGCATTACCGTATCCGGACTTGAGTCCTCCATTTCGGTCCCTCTGCCTTTTGAATCCGCCGCTTCGCCCGTGAAAGCCACAGCCCGTGCCGCCGAGGCCGGCTACGGAAAATTTACGTTGACGGACCTTTCTGCGGCGTTTTCCACAGGCGAGGGAGCCATTATTTTGGATGCTTTCACGGCGAAAGCGTTTTCGGGAGCCCTGGAAGCCTCAGGCAAGATACAAACGGCCCCGCAAGAGGGAAACACCCCTGTAATCGATCTGTCGGGGAACCTCACGGGCGTTGACCTCTCCGTCTTTTCCTCCGAAAAACGGCCTGTATCAGGGGAAGTGACAGGATCCTTTACGGCTGCCGGGCCCCTGGCACAGCCTGATGTCTCTTTTGAAGCCGCCGTCCCGGAATTTCTGGTCATGGGATATATGGTCACGGAATTAAACCTGTCGGGAACCGCAGTTCCAGAAGGCGTCAAGTTTGATGCAGTCTCGGCCAGGATCGGCGAAGGGGTCATTTCGGGAGAGGGAATGTTGTCTTTCAAAGAGGACGGTTCTGTCGCAGACTTTTCCGTCACAGGATCGGGACTGGATCTAAAGTACCTGACCAGTGAGCTTCGGGCTGCCGGCAAGGCCGGGCTTGAAGGGACCCTGGACGTCAATCTCGAGGGGGCTTTTGAAGATGGTCAATGGTCCGGAAGCGGCGAGGTCTTCGCTGAAACCTTTTCCGCATACGGGTTCACGGTGCGGGATGTATACATTCCAGTTCGTCTTGAAGAGCAGGTGGTTACGGCCGAAAAGGCAAAGGGTGATTTTTACGGCGGCGCCGTTGCAGCGGACGCGACGGCCACCCTTGGTTCCAACTTCTGGACCGTTAACGCGCAGGTTTCCGGTTTCGACATTTCCGGAGCCCTGGACGACGCCTTCGACTTCGAGGGAGAGATTACGGGAAAGGCAGACCTGAAGCTGAACCTCGAACACGGTAAATCCACGGCGATGCCCCTGCGGGGCCAGGGGCGTTTTACCGCTACCGACGGTGAAATATCCGGGTTTGAGGCCGTTCAGGCCATTACCTCGACCTATGGCGGGACCGGGATTCGGTACAGCCGGGCAGATTCCAGTTTTTCCCTGGGCGGCAACATGGTCAGCCTGATGCCCGGAAGTCGCATGACCGCACCCCCGGGCGATCCCCTGTACCGGTACATGTCCGTCGACGGGACCGTTGCCTTTTCATCGAAGCTTGACCTGTATTGCAGCGGAAACGTGAATATCCAGGCTTTGAGCACCTTTTTTGGAGCCCTGGAAGGCCTGCTCGGATCCGAATCCCTCGACCCGCAGCACATGCTTGAAAACCTCCTGGGAGGCTTTCTGGGCGGCATTTCGAAAAGGGACTTCCGGGACGTCAGTTTCGACATCGAAGGCAACTGGGAGCAGCCCGTCATCAGCAAAGTGAAGGTCGCCGTCCCGGAGAAACGGGCAGACCCAATTCCTTCAACGGGTGACCCGGAAACGAAAAATGACGAACGGAAAATCACGATAGAGATTCCAACCGGTGGGGAAACCGGCAATGGAGACTCCGTCGGGGACCAGATAAAACAGCAGATACTCGAGCAGATTTTTATCATTGACGATTGATCCCGACGCAAAAGAGCGGACACATCGGAAGGGGCCTTTTGGGGCCCCTTCCGTGTATGCGTTAACTTCTTTTAGCTGTTGCTGTTCCGGCAGGTCTTGAGAATGCCTTCAAACCTTTCGTGATCGATATTGCCGCCGGAGATGACCACACCGACCTTGCGCCCCCAGGAGGAAAGGCGCCCTGAAAGCAGGGCGGCCACACCCACTGCGCCGGCTCCCTCGACAACCTGGTGGTGTTCCCGGTGCAGCCAGGCGATGGCCTGTGCGATTTCTTCCTCGGTGACGGCGATGAAGCCCGAGATCCGCCGCCGTGCCAAATCCAGCAAACTTTGCGGGATGGACCCTGTAAGTCCGTCAGCCAGTGAATCGCCGTATTCCACCTCCACGACGCGCCCTTTCGGCCAGGAAACAACATACGGCTGGGATGCCACGGACTGGACTCCCCAAATCTCCACCTGGGGCCTGAGGGTCTTTGCGGCCAAAGCCACGCCGGAGATCAGTCCGCCCCCCCCAGCGGGGACGATGAGCATGTCCAGTTCCGGTTCCGCAAGAAACATTTCAAGACCCGCCGTTCCGGCCCCGCTGATGATCCAGTGGTCCTCGAAGGAGGATACGTAGGTCATCCCTTCTTGTTCCTGGAGCTCGTGGGCCGCATCCTCGGCGTCGTCGTAGAATCTGCCCGACACCCGCAGGTCCACCCAGTCGCCGCCGATGCGGCGTATGGCCTTTTGCTTGGTTTCGGGGCAGACGCCGGGAACACAGATGGCGGCCTTCACTCCGAGCATTGAGGCCGCCATGGCGATCCCCTGGGCATGATTGCCGCTTGAGGCCGTAACGACACCTTTTTGCCTGTCCTCTTCTCCGAGGCTGAACATCTTGTTGAGGGCGCCCCGGATCTTGAAGGATCCCGTGATCTGCTGGTTTTCCCACTTGAGGAAGACTTCGCCCCCCGTTACGTCGCCGAGGGGAATGGATTTCTCAGTGGGGGTCCTGCGGATTCTTCCTTCAAGAAACCTGTTTGCGAGCAGGATGTCGCTCATGGACGGATTAATGAACACCGATGACACCTCCTGTGACGTTTTGGAACCTCTCGAGTATACTCCTTGGCGTGGACCCTGAACCACGCGACCATATACAGGTCACAGGATGACGCAGAAAACGGGGGAGTGCAATGGGTATCCGCATGATCGTTCTCGACCTGGACGGGACACTTCTGACATCACAAAACACCCTGACGGAACACACCGTCAGGGCCGTAGCCGCCTGCATGGGGAAGGGGATCACCGTGACCGTCGCCACAGGCAGGGTCTTTCGCTCCGTCCGCCCCTTCGCGGAAAAGCTTGGGCTCACCGACCCGCTGATAACGGCCAACGGGGCCGAAATCCGATCCCTGTATCAGGCGGAAACCTTGTATTACCGCCCCATTGGACGGGACCTGGCGAGGGACGTCCTGGCTTTTTTTTATGGAAAAGGGTGGTATATCCAGTCCTACCACGATGGCAGGCTTTTCGTGGAAGAAGCCGATGAAAGGGCGAAATCCTACGGGAAGCTGACTTTCCTGGAGCCGGTGCCTCTGGGAAGGGCTCTTTATGACATGGACGTGGAACCCGTCAAGCTTCTTTCCATCACGTCAAGCCCCGAAGAGGCCGTTTCCATCCGAAAAGCCGTCCAAAACCGGTTCGGCGAGGCCCTTTACGCCGCCGTGTCCAACAGGCTTTTCGTGGACATGGCGCACCCCGAGGTGAGCAAGGCCAGGGGGCTTGAGATCCTGATGGAAAAGCAGGGAATCTCTGACGCCGAGACAATGGTGGTGGGGGATTCCGAAAATGATCTGCCTCTCTTTGAGCGGGCGGGCTTTTCCGTTGCAATGGGGAACGCCCGCAGGGATATCAGGGAGAAGGCCGACGCCGTCACTCTCTCGAGCGATGAAGACGGCGTGGCCCTCGCCCTGGAAAGGTATGTTCTGAAAGGCTGATTCCGTGACTGGATCGGTCCGGTTCCCCGAACGTCACAGGAGACGTTCAAGGGCGGTGACGGCCTTTTCAATCTCCTCTTCCGAGTTGAAGTACCCCACGCTGATCCTCAGCGCCCCTCGTGGAAAACTTCCCAGTGTTTTGTGAGCAAGGGGCGCGCAATGAAGGCCGGGCCGCGTCTCTATGCCCCATTCGTCTACCAGCCGCATGGCCAGGGTCCCATTGTCGCCGCCGGGCGGGTTGACGGCAAACACCGGGAGGCGGCCTTCCATGGTGTCCTTGCCGTACATTTTGAGCTTCTTGATGCCAGCAAGGCCCTCAAGCAGCTGCCTCCCAAGCGTTTCCTCCCGTCTTCGGATCGTCACGCAGCCGGTTTCCATGATCCAGTCCACCGCTCTTGAAAGTCCGGCGATACCCGGAAGGTTGGGCGTTCCCGCCTCGAACTTGTCGGGCATGATCAAAGGCTGGCGCTCCTTGTCGGAGAAGCTCCCCGTTCCACCCTCCACAAAGGGCGCAACTTTTTCGGCGAATTCGGGCTTCCACAGTATGCCGCCGATTCCCTGGGGCCCCAGAAGCCCCTTGTGGCCTGTAAAGCAAAGGGCCGCCAGCTCAAGTTTTTTTGCGTCGATGTCGAGCACCCCGCCCGTCTGGGCCGCGTCGAGAACAAGGGGCACTCCTCGCCCATGGCAGATGCGGGCGATCTCCTCCAGGGGCTGTATGGTGCCGCAAACGTTGCTGGCATGGCTCAACACAACCATATGGGTCTCTTCTTTTACCAGGATCTCATCGAGTACTTGGGGATCGAGTTCGCCGGCGGTGGAGCAGGGGAGGATCGAAAGCCTGACACCTTCTTCCTCGAGACGGCGAAGGGGCCTGACGACGGCATTGTGCTCCATGGAGGTGGTCACAACATGGTGCCCCTTTCGGAGATACCCCTTGAGAACGATGTTGAGGGCCTCCGTCACGTTCGCGGTGAATGAAACGTACCGCGAGTCCTCCCCCTCGTAGCCGCCGAAAAGAGCCGCCAGCTTTTCCCTTGCCGTTGCGACCATGTCGAGGGTTCCAATATCACGGCTTCCCGCCGATCCCCTTGCGAGGTTGGCACCCCCGCCGACGAGAAAATCATACATGGCCCGGGGGACGCATTCCGGCTTGGGCCATGTCGTGGCCCCGTTGTTGAGGTATATGGCCATAATCAGGTCTCCTTTTGCCGAAAAATATGAATCGCGCCTATTTTAGCACTCTCTTTCCGACGAGCTCCGGGGATCCGTTACCATGGCTGAAATCGGGCAAACGTATGGTCTTGATGGAGAAGAACTCTTCCGGGAGAAGTGATGGCCCGCCGACGGCGGCGCGGCGGTCCATCTGAAGGATCTCGCAGAACAATACGGCAAGGAGGTCAGCAAAATCCGCGAAGCCCTGAAGGAACTGTCGGCACCCTAGAGGCTTGCTGGGAAAAAACGGGCGACGAAAGAGCTGATCAAGCCTGACTATTTTGACCCTGTCATGCTCTGCGCCAGGCAGGAAGCCCGCGTTTGGGATCCTTTGTGGATAAGGGTGGAAAACCATGAAACCCTGCACGAAGGCCTGGCGGATCAGCCTTCGCCTTTGGCGGCGTCTGAGAAAAGATCCCCAAGGGTGAGTCCTGTTTCCTGCCGCTGCTCGTCGGCGGAGCGGATTGCGGACAGAAGGGATGTACGGATCTGCTGGGGGCTGTAGTGGGGCGGGAAAGAAAGGGCGGCCGCATCACCGTGCCCCCCTCCGCGGATCCTGTCTCCGTCTTTGAGAAGTCCGACGATCCTGCCCGCAAGCCCCTC
>JBKHBH010000097.1:0-8061 GCA_046542505.1 Thermovirgaceae bacterium
CTGACACCCGCAATGAGTCCAATTGTTTTCAACAGGGTTCATCCTTTCCTGGAAGCCGAATGTTTTTTAAATTATACATCCAGCTGGTAACGACGGCTGTATAATATATCGTATGCGGATAACAATCCTGAATGGCAACTCCGACAGGGAGAACAGTTTTTTCGAAACATATCTTGAGGATGTGCACAAGCACCTTGAGTCAAGAAAACACAGCGTGAGCCATCGCCGACTGAGGGAACTTGACATCAAACCCTGCAGGGGCTGTTTCGGATGCTGGCTGAAAACCCCGGGTCTGTGTGTTGTTCCCGATGACACGGACCTGCTGAGGCGCGATATCGTCCAATCCGATCTGGTCCTTCTGGCAAGCCCGCTGAAAATGGGGTTCATCTCCGCTCTCTTGAGAAGGGCCGTGGAAAAAATGATTCCACTCGTTTTACCGCACCTCAAGATCGTGAACGGCGAATTCCACCACAGGGTGAGGTACAATCATCTGCCCGTAATGGCCGGATTGGTGCAGGAAGAAGGAGATACTACCGCGGAAGACCTTGACATCATGAAAAATATATTTTTGAGAAACGCCCTCAACCTCGGGACAGAGTTTAACGGGCTGTTGCTGACGAGTTCGCCCCTGGAGGTGACCGTAAATGCACTTGACCGTCCTTAACGGCTCCCCTCGTGGCCGGGCAGGCAATACGGCTGTCATCCTGAGGCCCTTTCTTGAAGGGTATTCGGAAGTTCCGGGGGCGACCCAAAGGGTTGAATATCTGTATGATCCCGGCTCCCTGGAAAGGATTCACCATGTTCTCCAGGAAACGGAATGCCTTTTACTGGCCTTCCCGCTCTATGTGGATGCCATGCCTTCGGCGGTGAAGGAGTTGATCGAAAGTCTTGAACCGCTCAAAGGCCGCCTGGAACACCTCCGTTTTGCCTATATTGTCCACTCTGGCTTTCCCGAACCGGTCCATTCCCGTTATGTCGAGAGATATCTTGTGAGACTGACGGAACGCCTCGGCGCAGAATACGCCGGGACCCTGGTCAAAGGAGGTTCGGAAGGTCTCAGGAAAAAAAAGAAGCAGGACAAAAGCCTTGCGGTCATACGTGGAGCCGGCAAGGCTTTTGGCAAAACCGGCCGATTCGAAAGGAAATATCTGAAGCAGCTTGCCCCGTGGGAAAGGCTGCCGTCTCCCGCAATATTTCTTTTCAGGATCCTCGAAAATCTCAAGATCCTCGATCGCATCTGGGACAAACCTCTTCGTGAAAACGGCGCCTGGGAGCGCCGTTTCGACAGACCCTGCGAAGACGGCGAATACGAGTTCCCGGCCTGAGGTGAATCCGGCGGTGACTTTCCCAAAACCTCTTCTTGTTTCCATAGGTATTCTGTGCGTAGGACTGGGATCCGCAGGCATCGTCCTGCCACTCGTTCCGACAACCCCGTTTCTGCTTTTGGCGGCAGCCTGCTTTGCGAAAAGCTCCGAACGTTTCTACGCGTGGCTTCTTGGGCACAGGCGTTTTGGCCCAATCATAGCAAACTACAGGGAAAAAGGCGGAATTACCAGGAAAACCCGGGCCGTTGCCTTGTGCCTGCTCTGGTTTTCCATTACCCTTTCGGCTTTCACGGCCCTTTCCTCCTGGCCCGCAAGAGGGGTTCTTTTCGCCGTTGCCGCAGCGGTGACGGTTCATCTTGTTTCGTTGAAAACCGTCCCGTGAGCCTGCCGAAAATCTTCAAGGGGAACTTTTCGCAAAACACCTTTACCGTAGCGGTGCAGGGCGTCGTTTCCAGCGCACAAACCGTTCGGTGGGGATTTGCCCTTTTCGTTGTGCCCGCCCTTTGGGAACCTTGCGAACAAGTGAATCTGCAGCGAAAATTGCCTGTATAATATGGTCCTGTTACGGTTTTTCTGTCTGGACCGCCAACACAGATCGTGAAAGGGGGATGGGAAATGGATCCAAGGGGAGTGCATTACATCGTAGAAGCGTCAGGGTGTTCGGAGATAATAGGCGAGGTTGACCGCATGCAGGAGATCCTTGTCGAGTCGGCGAGAAGGGCGAACACCCAGGTATGGGCTGTCTCTTTCCACCGTTTTCCCCCAAACGGAGTCAGCGGTGTCGTGGTAATCAGCGAATCCCATCTTTCGATACACACCTGGCCTGAGGCCGGGTATATGGCGCTTGATATATATACCTGCGGAGATGAGAGCCTTCCTGAAAAGGCCGTCGACTATGTTCTCGAGAGAGTCAACGCCGGGCACACCCATGTCAGCGAGATCACCCGGGGTCTGGAAGACGACGGGGACAGGGAATTCTATCATTCCCTCATCACCTGGGAGGAACAGCTCAGACAGGATCGTTGAAAGATGACTGGAAAAGGCTCCTGAAAAGCGGGAGGGTTCCCAATGAAGACAGGAACCGGAAAGCAGGGGCACGAAGACGTAGCCTTTCTTGCACTCAGACGGGTCGCCAAGCGGTACCCGGACGGGACCAATGCCGTATCGGGCCTTGATCTTGAAATTCACAGGGGAGAAATCCTCGTACTCATCGGCCCCTCGGGATGCGGAAAAACGACAACCCTCCGTATGATCAACCGCCTCGTGGAGCCGACGGAAGGCGAAATTACAATCGGCGGGGAAGACACTTCACTTCTCGATCCCGTTGTGCTTCGCCGTCGTATTGGCTACGTGATACAGGGTATCGGTCTCTTTCCCCATCTTCGCGTCCGTGACAATGTTTCTGTCGTCCCACGGCTCAAGGGCGTTGCCAGGTTGGAGATTCCCGAAAAAGTGCGGCAGACGCTGGAGCTCGTGGGGCTTCCCCTTGAAGAGTACGGTGACAGGTGGCCCAGCGACCTTTCAGGTGGTCAGAAGCAGCGTGTCGGTGTGGCCCGGGCGTTGGCCGGCGACCCAGAGATCATCCTGATGGACGAACCCTTCGGTGCCCTGGATCCCATCACGAGGATCGGGCTCCAGGACGAGCTCCTTTCACTTCAGGAACGCCTGCGAAAAACCGTGGTTTTCGTGACCCATGATATCAACGAAGCGATGAAGATGGGAGACCGGGTGGCCATCATGAGGGACGGCCGAGTCGTTCAGGTCAACAGCCCGCTTGACCTTCTCGCAAAGCCGGCAGACGAATTTATCGCTGATTTCGTCGGTGCTGGAAACCCCCTTTCCTTATTCAGATACCTCAAGATCCGCGACGTTCCCATCAGGACGGAAAACCTTCCCGTAGTGGTGGCGACGTCGACGAAAGAAGAAGCTCTCGAGGCCGCGGAAAAAAGCCGGCTGAAATACTGCAAGGACCGCTTGGTCTTTGTCTGCGACGGCGACAGGATCATTGGTTGCTGCAATGTTGATTCCCAACGGTTCGCCAGTGCAAAAGACATCTCCGAGTGCATTGAGCCCGTCACGCACATACACAAAAACAGCACACTCCAGGAAGCTTTGGGCCTCATGATCTCGGCAGGCATCGCCAACATTGTCGTCACCGGAGACAAGGACTCCTTCCTTGGCATATTGTCTTTCATCGACATGACGGACTTCCTGCAGATGCACCAGGAGGAAGAGACGTCCAAATCAAAACAGGAACTGCGAAAATGCCCTGAAACAGGAGGGTGATAGCTGTGACGGAAGTCCTCGTCCATGCCCGCAACATCGATGAGGTAACGAAAAGCCAGATCGAGGAGATAGGGAGCCATCCCGTCGTTGACGGTCTGGTGGCCGTCATGCCCGACTGCCACGCTGGCGCCGGGTGTGTCATCGGCTTTACCGGACGGTTCAAGGGTGCCGTGATCCCCAACGTGGTCGGTGTCGACATCGGCTGTGGCGTCATGACTGCGCCCATAGACGGAGCGCGGGCGGAGGATGCCGACTTTGCAGGCCTTGACAGATTTATCCGAAGACGCGTTCCCTTGGGGATGACTCGGCACAAGGATCCGGGAGCACTGAAAGAATTTCGAAAAAGACATCCTGAGAGATACCGGAAAATGATGACCCTTGCCGAGAGTGCCGACAGGGAGTTTTTCAGACGCCTCTCCAAAAAGGGGGCGAAACACTCGACATGGTCGCAGCTTGGTACTCTCGGGGGCGGCAACCACTTCATAGAAATTGACCAGGACCCCGAAACGAAGAAACTTTTCGTCACCGTCCACACCGGTAGCCGCCATTTCGGCTTTCAGGTGGCCAATCACTTCCAGGCTATGGCCCGGCAATACATCAAAAAAGCGGGAGCAATCGGCGTCGGCAGGGGGCTGGAATACCTGCCCATGTCCAAGGGGGGCGACGAATACATGAAATGGTTGAGGATCGCCCAACGATATGCAGAGCACAACCGTTACATCATCATCGACCAGGTTCTCGACTTTTTTGGCCAGGCCGCCGATGTTCGTCATATCATACAGAGCGTTCACAACTATATCAGCGACAAGGACGGCATCGTCCGAAAAGGAGCTATCTCGGCCTATGCCGGCGAAACCGTCGTGATCCCCCTCAACATGGCTGCCGGGGTCATCCTTGGAACGGGCAAGGGAAACCCGCGCTACAACTTTTCGGCTCCACACGGAGCGGGGCGTGTCCTCGGCCGCAAGGAGATGAAGCGCCGCCTCAAGTCCGGGCAGCTTTCCATGGAGGAATTCAGAAAGAGCATGGAGGGTGTCTATTCCACGTCCATATCACAAGACACCATCGACGAATCACCCATGGCCTACAAGAAGTGGGAGGACATACAGCAGAAACTGGAGGAAACGGTGAACATCGATCGCCTCCTGAGACCTGTCTACAACCTCAAGGCTCCGGAATAGGCCCCGGGGGCCCTTGAAGTCAGTTCCGGGACCGGTCAAGCTCTTTTCGAAGTTCCGCTGTTTTTTCCACCAATACTGTTTTGGCCGCGACATCTATGACGACCCCGTATTCCTGCCTCGCTCTCTCCGGCGTAATGAGCTCGTTCAGCACGTCCTGAAGGACCAGTTCGGGATTTCTCTCAAGAGGGTCCCCGATTCCTCCGCCGCTAGGGGTAATGCAGGTGACTGTGTCTCCGTAATCCAGGTTGATCACATCACCCATTGCTTCCTGGAGGATTCTTTCGCCGACCGTGCCCTCGTTAATGATCCATTTCCCGCTCTTTCCGGGTTTTCCGCCGAAGAAACCCTGCGGCGGGATACGGGACTTCTGGGATGTATGGAAGAATTGCGCCTCATAGCCGAGGACTTTCCATTTCCTTCTTTGCGCGAAACCGCCCCGGAAGCTGCCGGGGCCCTCTGAACACGGCTCGATCGCACGTTCAAGGAACAGGACGGGTGATTCGATCTCCTGGGCCTCTATGGGCGGGAGGGGACAGTTTGTCACGTGACACGACATGATCGTAATGCCGTCTTTCCCGTTTCTGGCCCCAAGTCCCCCGGGAACAATCTCCCCCCAGTAGTGGCGGTTTCCCACATCTCCGCCGGGATGGGTCTCGACGTTTTTAGCCGAGCAGAAATCATAGAGGCAGCCGCAGGAATCGGCCATGACCTTTTTGGGTACGGCTTCTGCGAGCGCTCCCATGATGAGGTCCACGAGGATATGGTCCGTGACCATTCGCTGATAGGTCCCCGTCGGCATGGAGGGATTGACGATCGTCCCTTCAGGGGCGACGACGTTGATGGGCCTCTGGCAGCCATGGTTGGACGGGACGTGAGGGTTGGTGAGGGCCCGCATGGTGTAATAGACGGAAGATATGGTGGCGGACAGCGGCGAGTTGATCGGCCCCTTGATCTGGGGGTCCGTGCCCGTGAAGTCAAAGGTGATATCGCTTCCGTCGATTTCGACGACGAGTTTCAGGGAATAGGGACCGCCCTTGTAGCCGTCATCGAGGATCTTTTCTTCATGGATGTATCGTCCGTCGGGCATGCGGGATATCTCAAGGCGGGTCAGCCGTTCGGAATAATCGAGAAGTTCCTCGACAACGGACCTCATGACCAGCAGACCGTACTTGTCAATGAGATTGTTGAGTCCTTGAGCTCCGATATGACACCCGGATATCTGTGCCATCAAGTCGCCGTGCATGTCCCGTGGCACGCGTGTGTTGTTCATCAGCACTCTCCAGAGGGCCTCGTTTCGATACCCCTTTTCGTAAAGCTTGACCGGTTCGACCAAAAATCCTTCCTGGAAAATTTCCTCGGTCCATGAATCCCCCGTGTAGGTTCCGGCGACGTCACGGTGATGAAGCATGGTCACCGAAAATCCGACGAGCTCGACGCCCATATGGAAAACGGGTTCGACCATGATGATGTCCTTTGTGTGATGGCTCCCCAGAGAGCGGCCGCCGGCATAAGGATGGTTCGTGATGATGAGATCGCCTGGTTCCATCGACTCTTTCGGGAAATAGTGGGTGAGGATGGTTGAAAGGCAAGGACTCAGGCAGTTCAGGTGGATCGGGATATTCGCCCCCTCGGCGAGGAGGCGCCCGGAATTATCAAAGACAGCAGACGAGCAGTCCTTCATTTCCTTTACGATGGTGGAGTAGCTGCTTCTGACCATTGTGACGGACATCTGTTCCGCAATGGATCTCAGTGCGTTGTTGACAACTTCAAGAAGTATGGGATCGGACATTTCCATATTCCCCCTTTGGACTACTTCTTCAGGGACGTGTAAATGATGATGTTCCTGAAGGCGTCCACATGAGCTTTCTGGTTGGGGTAGACGACGATCGTGGAGCCCATTTCCCCGATGATGGCCGGGCCGTCGATATATTGCCCCTCCTCGAGACCATTCCGGTCAAAGACAGGCGTATCCATGCTCCTTCCGTCAAAAACAGCCTTGACTGCGAAGCTTTCCGTGTGTCCAAGGCCGGTTCCCCATTTCTTTTTCTCTTCCAGATTTGGCTTTTTCATGGTACCGACGGCGCTGACGCGGTAATTGACGAACTCGACAGGGTCTTCTTTCATGCAATGCCCATAGATTTTCATGTGTTGCCGGTGGAACCTCTCGACGACGTTGTCGATGTCTTTTGATCCGATTTCGCCGTCCGGGAAAGGTATGGTCAGTTCGAAGGCCTGGCCGAAGTACCTCATGTCGCAGGTTCGCACAAAGAGCCTGTCTTCTTCAGGCACGTTTTCGCGTTCGAGGTCTTTCAGTCCTTGCATTTCGAGGTTTCTGTAGACATCTGTCAAAAGTTCCTGTTCGATCTGATCCTGCTTCTGTATTTTCGTCTGGACGTAATCGTACTTGATGTCGGCAAGAACAAGCCCCAGAGCGGAAAAGGTACCGGGCGAATAAGGGACGAAAACCCGGGGTATTTCGAGTTCCTCGGCAAGTCTGGCTGCGTGGAGCGCTCCGGCGCCACCGAAGGCCATGAGGGTGAAATCCCTGGGGTCGTGGCCACGTTCGACCGAAATGACCTTGATGGCCCGGATCATGTTCGAATTGACGATTTCCAGGATTCCCTCTGCAGCCTGCATGAGATCGAGCCCAAGCGGTTTGGCTATTTTCTCGTCAATCGCTTGTCGCGTCAGCGATACCGTTTCCTCGTCAAGGGTTTCCAGGAAAATTTCCGGCCTGATTCTTCCCGTTACAAGGTTTGCGTCTGTTACGGTCGGCTGGGTGCCGCCCCTGCGGTAACAGACGGGTCCCGGTACGGCCCCTGCACTTTTCGGCCCGACTTTTAGCGCCCCTCCCTCGTCGTACCAGGCGAGGCTTCCTCCTCCCGCGCCGATGAAGTTCAGGTCCACTGTCGGGAGATTGATGGGATACCCTTCGACAGACCTGGCGGTGGAAAACTGGAAGGCGTTGTCCCGGATGAGTGAAACATCGCAGCTAGTGCCGCCCATGTCGAGGGTGATCACGTTCGGGATGCCCGTTGCCTTGCCCATGTGGTTGGCGGCGATGATACCGGCGATGGGGCCGGAATCGGCGACGCTCACCGGCTTGTCTATGGCTGAACGGAAGCGGACTGTCCCGGCGTTGCCCTGCATGATATAGAGTCTCGGAGCGGCGGCCTTGCGACTCATCATTTCTTCAAAGGCCGTCAGGTGCGACGCCATGTTCGGTTGCATGTAGGCATTGATGACCGCCGTCGACGTTCGTTCATACT
>JBKHBH010000013.1:0-34730 GCA_046542505.1 Thermovirgaceae bacterium
TACGAAGCTTGGATGTAGCGGTCTCTTTGTAATGTCTTCCGAGAACAACAATCAATGCATCGAGGACGTTCATGACGGAGACGGTGGAGTAATGTCCCGAGGCGGGTTCAACGGGAAGGACCACGGATGCGAAATTTGCCGCCGGGCAGGCGAGGTCCGTCGTAATGAGGACGACCGGCACCCCTCTTGAATAGACGAACTCCGCTCCTTCTATTGTGCGCGCTGCATAGTGCGGACCTCCGACTGACAGTGCGAGCAGTACATCGTCTTTCGAAAGATCGACGAGGTACGAATACATGTCATCAGAACCGGAATGACCTGGAAGTGAGACATTGGGCAGAAACTGGCAGAAAAGCGTGTAGGCGTAAAGGGCTATCCCCTGTGTGGATCGTAGTGCGAGAATGGAAATCTTTCTGGCGTTTTTAAGAATTTCCTTAGAGAATAACCTGCAAGTCGTAGCTTTTGATCTTTGGCGGAAATTCGGTGTGACCAAAAGAGAGTGAGCTCGGTGCTGCTTTATGGCCTTCGCGAAAAGATGGGGGATCTGACGGCGACACAGAGAAAAATCGCCCGTTTTATTCTGGATTATCCCAGTGAGGCAGCATTTCTCACGGCAACCCAGCTTGGAGATCGGCTTGGTGTGAGCCAGTCCACAGTCGTCAGGTTCGCTGTGCAACTTGGATTTGAAGGGTATCCGCAGATGCGGGCCGCCCTCAAAGATGCCATCATGGACAAGCTCACGACAAAAGACAGGCTCAAATCCTACAGCGAGGAAGAGCCTGAAGGAAATATCTGCCTTCACGCATTGCACGATGACCTTGAGGCCCTCACGAAAACGATTGAGGATTTCAATCCCGCTTCCATCGAGAAGGCGAGTCAGGCCATAGTGGCGGCGGACCATGTTTATATCGTGGGTCATCTCAGTTCCGGATCTCTGGCGTATTTCCTCTGGTATTATCTCGTTTGGTTTTTCCCGAACACGCACCTTGTGGACAAGACCCTGGCAAACGAGCTTTTCGTCAACGCCACGGAAAGAAGCCTGGCCATCGGCATCAGTTTTCCCCGTTACACGCGATGGACGGTGGAAACTCTTGGTTTTGCAAAAAAGACGGGGATGAATACCGTTGCGATTTGCAGTGGATACGACAGCCCCATGGCGGATGTATCGGATGTACTGATTTCGGTCCCATGGAAGCCGCTTTCCTTTATCGATTCTTTCACGGCGCCAATGAGCGTCATAAACTGCCTGCTCCTGAATACCGCGAGGATTATGGGTCCTTCGGTCCAGGAAAAGTTGGCGAAACTCGAGATGATGTGGAAGGAAAACGAAGTCTACGCAGACTGAGTGAAACAGACAAACTTTTCTAGTGGTGTGTGAAAGAGGCCCCGATACGAATATTCGTATCGGGGCCTCCAGATTGTTGGGAAGATAACCTGATAGGTCTGTTTTTCTGAAGAGATTTGGCACCGTCGAAGCAAAACGATCATCAACAACCGGCCGGGGAATGTTGATCTGGCGGAGGGCGAGGGATTCGAACCCCCGGAAGGTAGACCCTTCAACTGATTTCAAGTCAGCCGCATTCGACCACTCTGCCAGCCCTCCGCGGCCTCCAATTATATAGAATTCCGGTGAAATACGCCAACAGGGAAGCGGCACACACGCAAGGGCGCAATTTTACTCCTGTCCGCATTGTCAAGAATTTTACATAAAACCGTTATTACGTAAGATCCATCAGGGAGGGCGAAAATCCGTCCTCCATTTTGCTGTAATCTCAGGTGCGACAGCTATTATAATAGACAGGAAAAATTTTTTCGATAGCCATCCTGGATAAAGAGAGGAGAGATCCTTTTGAAGAAAATTCTGCTTCTGCCAGTCATTGCGGCACTGTTTTTGGGAGTTTTTTCATTGGCTGCCGTTGCACAGGAAAGTTGTCCCGCTCCAGAAGGAATGAAGGTTTTTTTGCTTGAGTCGAACTGGTCCTTTGACCCTGCAGCGGGGCTTCTGAAAGGAACGGCCACGGTGTTCAACGCTTCGGACTCCGATGCCGTCGCCCCGGGTGTTTTGATCAACCTGTACAACATGGAGGGTCAACACTTTGACAGTGTGACGATTCGCGGCAAGGAGCCCCGGGTCGGTCCGGGTGAAAAAACGGAGGTGTCCTTCGAGATCAAGTTGAAGGAAATCCCCCTGTCTTTGATGATTGCGCCCGTAGAGGGCATGGCATTTACCTGAGGCTAGACAGGGGCGAGTTGCGTCCCGGAATCGAATCGACCCGAGAAAGGAGTATTCAGCCATGGAAATGGATAACATCATTGAAGATTATGTCTGCAAACCTTCAAAAATTGCAGTGGTCGGTGCATCCCGAAACCGTGACCGACCAGTTTATGAAGTGATGGAGTACCTGAAAGAACAGGATTTTGACATGTATCCGGTGAACCCTTCTTCTGCGGGAGAGACCATCCACGATCTGTTGTGCTACGACACTTTGCGAGAGGTTCCGGAAACGGTGGACATCGTGGCGCTCTTTGTTGCACCGAAACATCAGGAAACGGTCCTGGAGGACCTCAGGGGACTCCCATACAAACCCGTCGTATGGATGCAGCCAGGTGCGGAAAACGACGAAGCCGAAAAAAACTTGAAGGAAAGAGGGTATGAGGTTGTCAAGGGCGCATGTCTCATGATGACACACCAGGTGTATTGTTCGGGGGAAGGATAAGTGAATTTTGGAACAGGTGCTTGACCTCGGCGGCTCGCGGGGGTAGTATATCGCCATAAGTTAGGGCAACCTAAAAAACAAGGGGCGATATGCATGCCTGAAAAAAAAGTCTATCTCGATCACTCTGCGACGACACCGCTTGCCGCCGAGGTTTACGAAGCCATGAAGCCCTTTCTCATGGAGAACTATGGCAATCCGAACAGCCTCCATTCCTGGGGCATGGAGGCCCGGAAATCCGTAGACGAGGGCAGGGCTTCCATCGCAAGGTTGGTGAAGGCCGACCCCCGGGAGATTATCATCACCGGGGGAGGCAGCGAGGCGGACAATCTTGCGGTCAAGGGGACGGCCTATGCCCTCCGTGAGGAAGGCAGACACATCATTACCTCCGCCATAGAACATCACGCCGTTTTGGATGCCTGTAACTGGCTCGAAAGCCAGGGGTTTGAGATCACGGTCCTTCCAGTTGATCCTGCGGGCATGATCCGCATCAGTGACCTCAAGGAAGCGATCAGGGATGATACCATTCTTGTGACCGTGATGTATGCAAACAACGAGGTCGGGACTATCCAGCCAGTGGAGGATATCGTCCGGACGGCGAAAGAACGGGGCGCCCGGGTTCACCTTGACGCTGTTCAGGCCGTGGGGCACATCCCGGTAGATGTGAAGGCCCTCGATGTCGATTTGTTGACGCTTTCTGCCCACAAGATGTACGGTCCGAAGGGTGTTGGTGCGCTGTACATCAAAAGAGGTGTAAAGATTGTGCCTCTCATCCATGGTGGGGGCCAGGAATTCGGACTCAGGTCCGGTACGGAGAATACCACGGGAATCGTGGGGTTTGGGGCCGCTGCGGAACTTGCGAGGGAGCGCCTCGAAGAAGGAGCCGTCGAAAGCGAAAGCAGGCTGAGAGACCTGCTGCTTTCGGGAATTACAGATAAAATTCCTCACGCACATGTTACGGGTCATCCGTTGGCAAGGCTTCCGTTCCATGCAAGTGTCTGTTTCGACTACATTGAAGGAGAGTCCATGCTGCTTCGGCTCAATGCAGCGGGAATAGGTGCTTCCAGCGGGTCCGCCTGCACGTCGGGAAGCCTCGAGGCCAGTCATGTGCTTCTGGCCATGGGAATCCCTCATGAGCTTGCTCACGGGTCGCTGCGTCTGACACTGGGCAAAAACACCACGGAGGAAGACATTCTCTACGTTCTTGAAACCCTTCCCAAGGTTGTTTCGGACCTGCGGGCCCTTTCGCCCCTTGGAAAAGAAAGCTCATGACGAGGTGAAGACGATGATGTATTCGGAAAAAGTGATGGAACTCTTTATGAACCCGAAAAACGCCGGGAAGCTTGAAGATCCGGATGGCATCGGTGAAGTCGGGAACCCCCAGTGCGGGGACATTATGAAGATCTATATCAAAATCAAGGACAACCGGATCGAGGATATCTCTTTTGAAACCTTCGGCTGTGCCTCTGCAATTGCTTCGAGTTCCATGGTCACTGAAATGGTGAAGGGCAAGACCCTGGACGAAGCTTTGGCGGTATCCAATAAAGACGTGGTCGAAGAACTTGGCGGACTTCCCCCGCAAAAGATTCATTGCTCCCTCCTTGCAGAAGAGGGAATAAAAGCAGCCATTGAAGATTACCGTCAGAAGGCGGGAGTAAACTGATGACGGAGGGAAAGGTCATTGCTGTCTGCATGTCCGACCGGAAAGGGGTTCCCAAGACGAATGTCAGAGAAGCTGTGCTTGAGGCCGGAAAAGGTCTTTTGGGTGACGCTCATGCTGGGTTTGCTCACCGTCAGGTGAGCATGCTTGCCCTGGAGGACATAGAGACGATGAAAGAAAGACTGCCGGAACTCGAGCCGGGTAGTTTCGCGGAAAACCTTACTGTTTCCGGTCTTGATCTGCAGGACCTTCCTCTGGGTGCGCGTTTCAGGGTAGGGGAAGCCCTGATCGCGTTGACCCAAATCGGCAAGGAATGCCATACGAGGTGTGCCATATACCATCAGACAGGCGACTGCATTATGCCGGCCAAGGGACTTTTTTTCGAAGTTGTCGAAGGAGGAAGAGTTGCCGTTGGCGACCCGGTCAGGCGCATTGAGTAACTCTCCCTGGGAGACCGGTTTTTCAGACTGACTTCGATGGACAGGGTGTTTCCCAGGATTTAATGCAGAAGAAGCCCTTGGATGAGAGACCTGCCGGTATGAACCACAAAAGGGACCGACTGCAGTTTAGGCCCTTTCGTTTTCGTGAATCCTTGTTTTATAATTGAAAACCTGCCACCGTTTTCCGGAGGTATGCAATGGGACCAGTCGTTTCAACCTGCTTCAGGGTCCGATACGGAGAGACGGACCAGATGGGTTTCGTCTTCAACGCGCACTACTTGTCATGGTTTGAGATGGGCCGAACCGAGTTCTGCAGGGCCCTCTCACGCCCCTATACCCTTTGGGAGAAAGAGGGACTCTTTCTCCCCGTTGTGGAAGCGTCCATTCGGTACAAGAATCCCTTGCGGTACGATGACCGAGTGTGTCTCAAGACGAGCGTCCGGGAGGTGACCCCCTACAGCATCACCTTTGCCTACAAGGTGATCAGAGAAGAGGACAGCCGGGTTGCCGCGGAAGGAACCACGAAACATGCCTTCTGCGACGAATCGGGAAAACTTGTCAGGGAGCCGGAGCCTTTTTACGGATGGCTTTTGAAACAGCTTGAACAAACCATGGAAGAGGTGGTTCCGCGTGAGCGAAAAACGGATATTGCTCGGAAATGAAGCGATAGCCCGCGGAATCGTCGAGGCTGGGTGCGAGGTTGCGTCCGCGTACCCGGGAACGCCCTCCTCGGAGATTCTGCCGGCCGTGGCACAGTGGGCCGATGAGTTAGGAACGAAAACCGTCGTGGAATGGGGTGCCAATGAGAAAGTCGCCTTCGAAATGGCAGCCGGGGCGTCCTTCGCGGGCAAAAGGGCCTGCGCCGTCATGAAGCAGGTCGGGTTGAACGTCGCAGCCGATCCGTTCATGAGTGTCGCCCATTTCAGGATCAATGGCGGGTTTTTGCTTGTCGTCGCCGACGATCCGGGGCCCCACAGTTCACAGACCGAACAGGACAGCCGGTTTTTTGCCATGTTCGCCAAGGTCCCCTGTTTCGATCCTTCCACGGCCGCCGAGGCGCGGGAGATGGTTTTCGATGCCTACGACCTTTCCGAGCGGCACGAGATTGTCACCATGCTCCGTCCTTCTGTGAGGGTTGACCATTGTCGGCAGGACATTGAACTGAAAAACGTTATCGATATCGACCGGCCGGCGAAATTTGAAAAGGATATTTCCCGCTGGGTATGCTTGCCTGCCCACGTGCGCATCAACCATCCCTTGCTGAATGAGAAAAACGATGCCATCAGGGAGGAATTCGAAAAGGATTTCGGAAAATACAATTACGAGGTTCCTTCAGAAAAACCCGCCAGGCTTGGGGTCATCGCGGGGGGGATTTCCTATTCCGTCGTGAAGGACCTTTTGCGTAGCCTGGGCAGAAAAGACGTATCCATCCTCAAGATAGGGACCCCGCACCCGCTTCCCGTGAAGATGGTGGAGGATTTCATAGCCCGTCACGACAATGTCCTGGTTCTTGAAGAAACCTATCCGGTAATCGAAATGCAGATTCCCGACAGAACGAAGGTGAAAGGCCGATGGAACGGCTGGGTGCCGCGAGCGGGAGAACTGCTCCCCGAAGTCATAGAGGAGATCCTCTACAAGGTCCTCAGCGAAGACATGCCGAAAAAGGCCGACGAGCACATCAAAAAGGCTCTTGAAGAGCTGAAGGTCACTCCGCGCAAACCCATGCTCTGTCCCGGATGTCCGCACAGGGCAAGCTTTTTCGCCATAAGGCAGGCGTTGCCGAAGGCGATCAATCCGTCTGATATCGGCTGTTACACCCTTGGTGTAAATCAGAAGGCCGTTGACGCCGTCGTCGACATGGGCGCCTCGGTCACCCAGGCGTCGGGACTCTTTATGGCCCACAAGGCGGCCGGGACGGAGCGTCCTATTGTGGCAACCATCGGAGATTCCACTTTCTTCCACATGGGGCTTCCCGGCCTGGTCAGCGCCGTGTACAACCGGCATGCCTTCGTGCTCGCCATACTGGACAACAGCATCACGGCCATGACGGGCGGTCAGTCCCATCCCGGAATCGGCGACAAGCTGCGCAAGGGTGACAAGGGACGCAAAGTCGAGGTGGAAAACGCCGTAAAGGCCTGCGGCGTTTCCTGGATCAGGACCCTCGAAGCCTATGACGTGGAAAAAGGCAAGGAACTGGTCAAGGAGGCCTGGGAGCACGCAAAGGCCAATGAGGAACCGGCGGTACTCATCTTCAAGCATCCCTGCATGCTTTTGCGAATGGAACAGGACAAGATCCCGGTGGCCGTCGATCCCGAAAAGTGTATCGGATGCCGGTTCTGTATCGATTATTTCAATTGTCCGGGACTTGTCTTTGACGAAAAGAAAAAGAAGGCCTACATCGACGAGAGATTCTGCGTCCAGTGCGGGGTCTGCATCAATGTCTGCCCCCACGGCGCCATCCAGGCCGTGGAAAGGGAGGAGGCGCAGCCATGCAGTATGTGATCGTCGGCATCGGCGGTCAGGGAATCCTTTTTTCCAGCCGGGTCCTCGGGCACATTGCCATATCCAAAGATGAAACCGTTATCGGCAGTGAAGTCCATGGAATGGCCCAGCGTGGAGGTTCTGTGATCAGCCACTTCAAGATCGGAGATTATTCAAGTCCCCTTGTCAAGGCAGGGGAGGCCGACACTCTTCTCGCCTTTGACCAGAACGAGGCCTTCAGAAATTTTCACTTCCTTCGAGAAGGCGGCAAAGCGATCGTCAACGTCCATGACAAAGAAGCCCTTGAAAACGGGAACCTTAGAAGGTATATCGAAGAACGGTCACTGGAAGTCCACCCCATAGAAGGGTACGAAATACTCAAGAAGCATATGGGCGGCAAATTCCTTTTTTTGAACATACTCATCCTTGGTGCCATGAGCGGGGTGAAAGCGGGCGACGTGACACTTGAAGAAGTCCGCTGTGCCATAAAGGAACTGGCGCCGCCGAAATTCATCGATGCAAACATGAAGGTGGTTGACCTGGGGTATGAAGCAACGAGGTGATGAAGCCTTCGATTCGAAAGCGGGGACCCGGGTCGGGTCCCCGCTTTTTTTATGGGGTGGGCCGCCCCTTTTCAGGGGAACCCGGAAAAGGGGCGGTTCTTTTGTGGAATTACTGGTTTGCCTGCTTTTGTGGATGGTCCTCGCAGGGGCAATTCTCGGGGCCTGCCTCGCGTCATACATGGAAGAACAAAAAAACCGGATCGCACTGCAAGAGGGGGAGTACATTGCCCGCTGGATACAAAGAAATCTGATCAGGGCCTGTATCGAAAGAAAAGCCTTCGAAATAAAATATTACAGCGGTCGGAGAGATTTCGTGAAAATCCAGTGGTACAGTCCGCCCGAGCAGGAAAATTACAGGACCGGCGGGAAGTGCTGGATCCAGTTTGACACGAAAGGCCCTGTGAGACCGAGATATTCTCCCGCCTGGCACACCATGACGCCGGCGGTGACGCTAAAGATTTACGTCAGCGACGATATATATGACCCTCAAGGGCCTGTGGCGAAAATCACCGTTTCAGGCTATTGCCTGGTTACTTTTCGAGAGATCGGATAGGGCCTTGTCTTGAAAAAGACGCAGACAGCGGGTATAACTGGGATCAGCCCTGTCAGTCCGCAGCACGTCAAAATATGTCCCGTCCCTGCCCTTTCCTTGATAAATGGAAAAGCCGGGTCACGAGGACCGGGAGGCTATGTGTATGCCCGTCAAGCCTTGGTGGAGAGAAACACTGGAAACAATTCTTTGGGCCCTCGTTTTGGCCCTTGTTCTGAGAACCTTTGTGGTCCAGGCTTTCTGGATTCCCAGCGGTTCCATGATCCCGACTTTGCTCCCCGGGGATCGTGTGCTGGTGGCGAAATTCTGGTATTCATTCACGGAGCCCAAGCGTGGGCAGATCATTGTTTTCGAGTATCCCGTCGATCCGAAACGGGATTTTGTCAAAAGAGTTGTCGGCCTGCCGGGGGAGATGGTGGACATTCGGGACGGAGTCGTTCATGTCGACGGCAATCCTCTTTCCGAACCCTACGTGCAATACCATGATTCATACGATATGGAAGCGACCCGGATCCCCGAGGGGGAATACTTCGTCATGGGGGACAATCGGCCCAACTCACAGGACAGCCGTTTCTGGGGTTTTGTCCCTGAAGGAAACATCAAGGGTCCCGCCTTCTTCCGGTATTGGCCGCTGACACGGGTCGGAGGTCTCTACTGACATGGCGCGAACCGTCTGGTATCCAGGCCACATGGCGAAAGGTCTCAGGCAGCTCAAAGACCTCCTCCAAAAGCTTGACGTTATTGTAGAGGTCCGTGATGCTAGGGCTCCGGAGGCGACGGCATCGCCTTTCTCGAAACAGGCCGAAAAAGTGAAGCCACTCTGGATCGTTCTTTCAAAAAGGGATCTTGCCGATGAAAAGGTGACGCGCCGGTGGGTCCGTTTCTACCGGGACCAGGGAAAAACCGCCTGGGCCTTTGATCTCAGGAGTACGCAGCTTAAACCGCTGCTTTCGGAGGTCGGGAAGGAAAAGCCTTCCCACAGGGATCTCCGCCTTGCGGTGATTGGTATCCCGAATGTCGGCAAATCCATGTTTCTCAACCTGGTTATCGGGAAAAAGGCGGCTTCCGTGGGAGCAGTCCCGGGTGTCACGAAAGGCGTCTCCTGGTATCGTGGCCGTGGCTTTCTCGTTGTCGATTCTCCAGGAATTGTGGATCCCAAATCCGATGCGGCGGTTCATCGTCTTTTGGCGTGGCTTGCCGGGTCTCGTTCTGACGTCATCGGTGGCTATGAATCGGTGGCCCTGGATTTTATCACCTATGCGCAGGAGCGACGCCTCTGGGAAAAGACGCTGGGGTCCTGGGACATTGCAGGGCCTGGACTCCCGCCGGCTGATGTTCTCGTCAATGTCGGGAAACGCTTGGGGTGCCTCGTCAAGGGAGGCAGAGTGGACCTCGAGAGAGCCGGAAAAATGCTGCTCGATTCCTTTGCGACAGGGAAACTTGGCAGAGTCAGCCTTGAAACGCCCGAAACGGCGGCCTTTCAGGATGTGAAACGATGATCATTGCAGGAGTGGACGAAGCCGGTCGCGGCCCCCTGGCGGGACCCGTCGTTGCAGCTGCGGTGGTATTGTCCAGAAGGGAGCGGGAGCGCCTGGTCGCGATGGGGCTTCGGGATTCCAAGAAAATAACGGCCAGAAGGCGGGAGCGCATCTTCGCGGTCATGCTGGAAATGGGCGTATCCTGGAGGGCGCAGGCGGCTTCCGCCGGCAGGATAGACAGGGACAATATTCTTCGCGCCGCCCTCTGGGCCATGGGAAAGACCGTGGCAGCCCTTCCCGTGAGGCCTGATCTGGTGATCGTTGACGGGAACACGCCCTTTCCCTGTGAAGGCCTGTGCCAGAAGACACTGAACGGTGCCGATGGAATCGTTCCCGCCGTGGAGGCCGCGTCGGTGGTAGCAAAGGTCCTGAGGGACAGGGCCATGATAGTGCTCGCGAAACGATACCCTGAATATGGATTCGAACGGAACAAGGGGTATCCGTCGAAAGAGCACAGGCAGATCCTGCGGAAGATCGGCCCATGCCCGCTTCACAGGCGGACGTTCAGGCCCTGCATCGACCGCGGGTGACCCTCTCCGAAAACTCATAGCGAAGGCAAGGCAAAAAGAATACGAAACATGGAAGGGAGTCGCGATGACACGGCATCTTGACCTTGGCATTGCCGGTGAGGACCTGGCCCGGAGAGTTCTTGAACAAGCCGGGTATAGAATCCTTGAGCGGAATGTGCGTTTGCGGTCGGGCGAGCTTGACTTGGTAGCTCTGGATAAAGATGAACTGGTCGTCGTTGAAGTCCGGACCCGGAGCATCGGCAAAATGGCTCCCCCGGAGACGACGGTGGGGCCGAGAAAGCTCTTGAAACTGGTACGCACAGGCCGTTGGTACGTCCAGCGGAGCGGCTGGGAAGGCCCCTGGCGGATAGACGTGGTTGCTGTCACGGTAGGACCTGGCAAAGAACCGGAAGTCGAGGTGTTCCGTGACGTCACGGTGGGGTTGATCGGGCTGTGAGCGCCTTCGGTGTGACCCTCCAGGGAATAGAAGCCAAAAAGGTGGAGGTGGAGGTCGAGATTACAGGCGGGCTTTTCTCCATTTCCGTGGTCGGGTTGCCTGACGCGTCCGTCAGGGAAGCCCGGGAAAGGGTGCGTGCAGCACTCAGAGTGGCCGGTATGCCCGTACGGGGCCGTGTCGCCGTGAACCTGGCGCCGGCTGATCTTCCCAAGGAAGGGGCGCTGCTTGATCTGCCCATGGCCCTTGGCATTGCTCGGGCAATGGGAGAGATTCCTCCCGTTGAGGACTTCCTCTGCATGGGAGAGCTGGCCCTGGACGGCCGGATCCGGCGAGTGAGAGGGGCGGTGCCGGCGGCTCTTTTGGCAAAGAAGACGGGTTTGCCGATTTTCGTCCCAGAGGCCAACGCCCGGGAAGTCTCGCTGGTTCCCGGCGTCAGGGCCTACGCGGTTTCGTCTCTCGAACGCCTTTTCGCCCATCTGAGGGGCGAAAAGACCCTGGAGCCTGTCGTCGGGGGTTTCCCGAAAGATGTAGAAATAGAGGCGGAGCCCGATCTGGCTGACATCAAGGGACAGGCACAGGCGAAACGGGCCCTGGAGATTGCCGCGGCAGGAGGTCACAACGTCATCTTTGTCGGCTCGCCCGGATCCGGCAAGACCATGCTCGCCAGGGCCCTAAGGGGTCTTTTGCCGCCCCTTTCCGATGAGGAGGTCATGGAAACCCTCCTCGTCAGGAGCACCGTGGGACTTCCTCCGGTAAAGGGCCGCACGAGGCCTTTCCGGACCATCCATCACACGGCTACCACGGTGTCCGTCTGCGGGGGCGGAACCACCCTCAAGCCCGGCGAGGTGAGCCTCGCCCACCGGGGAGTCCTGTTTCTCGATGAATTCACGGAATTCAGGAGAGATCTCCTGGAAGCTCTCCGTCAACCTTTGGAAGACGGAAGAATCGTGGTAAGCAGGGCGTCGGGCAGCGTAATCTACCCTGCCCGGGTCCTCCTCGTCGCGGCGTGCAATCCCTGCCCGTGCGGGTATTTTGGTGATCCAGTCGTTCCCTGCAGGTGTTCGGCAAGGGCGGTGGAACGATATCAGCGAAAGCTTTCGGGGCCGATTATAGACAGGCTTGACCTGTATGTCAGCGTTCCCCGGCTGACCCCCGAGGAACTCGTCCAGTTCGGGGCAAGCCCCTCAGAGTCCAGTTTTCTGGTGAGGGAACGGGTTACTTCCACCCGGAGTCTCCAGCAGGAACGGTGGAAATCCTTCGGATTTGCATGCAACGCGGAAATCCCGGAAAAAGTTCTTAAAAAACACATCGCATTGTCCACGGCAAGCCGCAAATTCCTTCAGGAGGCGGCAGGACGGCTCAGGCTTTCGGGAAGAGGTCTTTCGAGGGTTCTGAAGGTTGCGCGAACCATCGCGGATCTGGGGCATGAGGAGCAGATCCTTCCCGTCCATCTCTCGGAAGCCCTGGCATATCGTGAGGGGGCGAATATGCCGTGGACAGGCTGAATTCCCTCGTCCTTTTAAATGGAGTCATGAGCCGGGAGATCATTACGGCCTGTATTGAAGTGAATCTTCCGCCTGAGGAAATCGCCACCGGGGGCCCTTTGCTCTGGAGGAAACTCGGCTGCTCTGAAAAAGTCGTATCTCTCCTCAATGAAAGGTTAAAGAAGGACTGGGCGCAAAAAGAAGCGGAACGATGCTGGACGCAGGGGATTGCCCTGATCCCATGGGGGTCAAAGGAATACCCGCAGGGTTTGAACCGGCTTGTGGATCCCCCGTTGGTCCTCTACAAAAAGGGGGCCTCTTCCTGCTCGGAGGGAGTGGGCATCGTCGGAACGAGACGTTGCAGCCCTTACGGCCGGGGTGTCGCAAGGGAACTCGCCGGCCGGTTGAGCCTTTGCGGGAGGAGGGTGATCAGCGGGGGTGCGAAGGGCATTGACACGGCGGCTCATGTGGGATGTCTCGATGCGGGCGGGAAAACCCTGGCAGTTTTGGGGACGGGTATCGACAAGGTCTACCCCGCGGGCAACCGTGCTCTTTTTGAGAGGATTACGGAACATGGAGCCCTCCTGTCTGAATTCCCGTTGGGATTCCCGGCGAGAAACTGGACCTTTCCCAGACGCAACCGCATCATCGCGGTTATGTCTTTACCACTTGTCGTCGTGGAGGCGCCGGCAAGAAGCGGGGCCATCATAACGGCCCGCCTCGCCCTGGAAGCTGGGCGGGATGTGTGGTCCGTTCCCGGCAGAATAACGGAAACAATTTGTGCCGGATCCAACGGGCTCATATCGGACGGTGCCTACCCTCTTGTGGAGATGGACGAATTCCTTCGGCATGTGACCGGAAGCCAGGGCGAGCTCGATTTCTGGGATGCGGGAAAAATGGTTGGAATAAGAGAGGAAACCGCAACGCCCCTTTCTGAAGAAGAGGAAAAGGTGTATTGTCTCCTTCGGGAAATCGGCGGATGTACGGTTGACAACATTGCGGCCCGCGCTAAAATGAGCGCCACTGATGTCCTGAGGATTCTCGGTATTCTCTCTGTAGAGGGGTTTGTCGCAAACGATGGCCCGGGGAGATGGAGCGCAACAACAGGCCGCAGGGACACATGAAGGCGGCATGGAAAGAATTGAAGGAGGCATGATCATGCCTGTTCGGTATATACCTGAATACGAACGGAAATACCTGACGGAGGAAGCCCTGGCGCTGGCCTACTCTATGTGCGCAAGCGGCGGCCTTTCGCCGGCTATCATGGAACAGACAATGACCGAGGCGGTCAAGTTCGGCCAGTCCGGCGGGCAGCCGGTGGATGCCGGACTTTTCGAGGCACTGCTTTGGGCGGTCTGCGACAATGACCTGAAGCAGAATGCCGGCAGGGAACTTTTCGACGACGTGACGTCATCGTCCGTTTCGTGACGGAGAGTTTCTCTATGGCTACGAAGGCTACGAAAAGCACGACGAAAAAAAATACCGGGAAAAAAACGAAAAAGACGAAAAAAACCGCAAAAAAAGGTAATTCCGCCAAAACTCTGGTTATCGTCGAATCACCGTCGAAGGCGAAGACCCTCAAGAAACTCCTTGGAAGAGAGTATGACGTTCAGGCCAGCGTGGGGCACATAAAGGATCTTCCGAAAAGTCGGCTTGCCATAGATATCGAAAACGATTTTTCTCCCGAGTATATCCTCATCAGGGGAAAGGGAAAAACAGCAGCGGACCTCCGGAAACGGGCCGCGGAAAGCCAGCGTGTCATCCTGGCATCGGACCCGGACCGGGAAGGTGAAGCCATCGCCTGGCATCTTGCGGATGTTCTCGATATGGACCCGGAAACCCAGTGCAGGGTCCGGATGTACGAGATTACCCCCCAGGGGGTGGAAGAGGCGTTCCGGGAAATTACCGGCGTCGATATGGACAAGGTTGATGCCCAGCAGGCCAGGAGAGTCCTCGACAGACTGGTGGGCTACAAGTTGAGTCCCCTGCTGTGGCGAAAGATCAGGCGGGGTCTTTCCGCCGGTCGAGTACAGTCCGCGGCGCTCCGGATCATCTGCGCCAGGGAAGACGAGATTGACGCTTTCGAGCCTCAGGAATACTGGAATCTTGGTGTTTCCGCCGAAACGGAGGATGGAAGGGCCTACAACCTCAGGGTGGACAAGCGTAACGGCAAATCCCTGATAAAAGAGGGGAAGACCCTTCTGATCTCCAGCGAGGAAGAAGCCCGTGAGATCGAGCGGGAAATACGTTCCAATCCCCTTGTGGTCGTCGATTTTACGGCGAAAGACGGCAGCAGGAAATCCCCACCGCCCTTCAAGACGAGCTCCCTGCAGCAGGAGGCGGCACGGAGGCTCAACTTTGCACCTAGACGGACCATGTCCGTGGCCCAGAGCCTGTATGAAGGGGTAACCCTTCCAGGCCGAGGCACCATAGGGCTCATTACCTACATGAGGACCGACAGCCTGCGCCTGGCGCCGGTGGCCGTCAACAAGGCGAGGGATCTGATCCGTTCGAGGTGGGGAGACAAATACGTTCCTGACAAGCCAAGATTCTTTGAGGGCAAGTCGAGATCCCAGGATGCCCATGAGGCTATAAGGCCCACCGATGTCTCGATTTCTCCCGATGACGTCAAGGACCATCTCACCCGAGACCAGTTCAGGCTTTACGAGCTTGTCTGGAAGCGTTTCGTGGCCTGCCAGATGAATAATGCAACCATCGCCAGAACAACAGTGGAAGCCGCTGCCGGAAGTATCGGGATGCGCCAGTCCGGGGCGACCGTACGCTTCGAAGGGTGGGGGGCTGTCTGGCCCCTGGACATGAAGGAGGAGGCCCTCTCCGAAGTCCGGAAAAAAGAGACCCTCAAGGTGACGGATATCCAGAAGGAGCAGCGGTTTACCCGTCCGCCGGCGAGATACAACGAGGGGAGCCTTATCAAAGTCCTTGAAGATGAAGGAGTCGGGCGGCCGTCAACCTATGCGGCCATCGTGCAGACCCTTTACGATCGCCGGTACGTGGCGCGTGACGAGGAAAAGCGCATGAAGCCAACGCCTCTGGGCCGGACCGTCGATGGTTTTTTGAAGGAACATTTTCCTCACATCGTGGATGTGGCCTTTACAGCAGGAATGGAAGAAGAACTTGACGAAGTTGAAAACTCCAGGCGCCGGTGGGTGAATGTGGTCCGGGATTTTTGGGATGATTTCGCCTCGACGCTTTCGGAAGCAGACCAGAACGCCGAAAGGGTTCCGCCGCCTCCACCGGAACCCATAGGCGAGGACTGTCCTCTCTGCGGAAGACCCCTGGTAAAAAGATGGGGGCGCTTCGGCGAATTCATAGGCTGCTCGGGGTATTCCGATCCGGAGAACAAGTGCACATACACGCGTCCCATCGTAGATTCCCTGGGGATAACCTGTCCCAAATGCAAAAAGGGCGAAGTGGTCCGCAGGAAGGGGAAGAAGGGACGGCCCTTCTACGGCTGTTCGCGGTATCCGGAATGCGACTTCATCTCCTGGCAGCAGCCGACGGGGGAGACATGTCCTGAATGCGGCGGCGTGGTGGTCATCAAGGGGAGGAAGAAGGAACACGTCTGCAGTTCCTGCGGAAGGAAAATACGCAAGAAGGATGACGGCGATGAATGAGCGGCCGGCTGAGGTCACCGTCACAGGCGCCGGGCTTGCCGGAAGCGAGGCCGCCTGGCAGCTCGCCGAACGGGGGCTGTCGGTCCTCCTTGTGGAAATGCGCCCCGATACCATGTCGCCGGCGCACAAGACGGGCGAATTCGCAGAACTGGTGTGCAGCAATTCCCTCGGAGCCGATGTACTGACAAGCCCTGGAGGCATCCTGAAACGTGAGTTGAGACGGTGCGGGAGCCTGATCCTCCAGTGTGCTGATGAGGCGCGAATCCCCGCGGGGCGGGCCCTTGCCGTGGACCGGGACATCTTTTCCCGTTCCGTGACGCGACGCCTCGAATCGCACCCGCTGATACGGATAGAGCGGAGGGTCGTAGAGGAAATTCCACCGGGGCCGGTCATTCTGGCGACGGGTCCCCTCACTGCGGACGTCCTTGCAGAAAAGATCGGAGGGGTTATCGGCGAGGGTTTTTTGTATTTCTTTGATGCCGTTTCCCCTGTGGTTACCGCCGAATCGATCGATATGAACCTGGCCTTCGCGGGCAGCCGGTGGGGCAAAGGTGACGACTACATCAACTGCCCCATGAGCGAAAGGGAATATTATGATTTCCAGGAGGCCCTTTCGAAGGCTGAACGTGCACCGGTGCACGAGTTCGAGAAAGACGGCCGATATTTCGAAGGCTGCCTTCCGATCGAAGAGATTGCCCGGCGAGGAAGGGATACCTTGCGGTTCGGGCCTCTGAGACCCGTGGGACTGGAAGATCCGAGAACTGCAAAGCGACCTTTTGCAGTGGTCCAGCTCAGGCAGGAAAACCGGGCGAAGACGCTATATAACCTCGTCGGTTTTCAGACCAACCTGCGCTGGCCGGAGCAGGAACGTGTGTTCAGGCTCATACCGGCGCTGCATGAAGCGGAATTTGTCAGGTTCGGAGTGATGCACAGGAACCTGTATGTAAACGCCCCACGGGCGCTTGACCGCTATCTGCGCATACGCGGCCGTGAAGAGGTGTTTCTGGCCGGCCAGATCGTGGGCGTTGAAGGATATCTGGAAAGCGCGGCCATGGGCCTCGTTGCCGCGCTGAATCTTTCGGCCCTCATCAAGGGCCGTGCCTTTCCCGAATGGCCCCCGGAAACGGCGATCGGGGCCCTTTTGAACCACTTGTCCGAGGAGCCCCCTCATGGACGTTTTCAGCCAATGAACGTCAATCTGGGACTTTTTCCCCCGCTTCCCGAAAAGATACGGAAACGGACGGAACGATGCCAACGGTACGCGGAACGTGCCGAATCCGCCCTCACGGCAGTACTTTCCGGAATTAAGGATGAGTCGTCTGGAGACAGAAAATTTTCTTGAAGATCTGATTTCTTCAGAAAATTGTGTTAGATCAGACGCAAAATGCTACAATACTGACATGCACGACACTATAGCGTCCAGTGTGGATGCCTACCTTGAACATCTGAAGTACAGCCGCGGAACTTCGGATCATACTGTCGTGAATTACGCCGTCGATCTGGCGCAATTTTCGGATTACCTTGAGGCTCTGGAGATCAGGCATCCAGGCGCCGTCCGGCACACCCACGTCAGGAGCTTTTTGAGGGAAGTGGTGGGCTTCGGGTATGCCAGGAGCTCAGCGGCCCGGAAACTTTCATCCATAAAAGGGTGGACGTCATACCTCAGGGAGCGGGGAGAAATCTCTTCCGATCCGGCTTCGGGAGTCCGGGGGCCCAGACTGCCCAGGAAGTTGCCCAGGGCTATAACTGCCGACGAGGTGAACCGGCTGATAGAAGAAGGGCCGCAGGGCAGCAACAAGGTGAGAGACAGAGCCGTCTTGGAGCTTTTGTATGGTTGTGGACTCCGCGTCGCCGAAGCGGCGGTCCTTGAATGGGAGCAAACGGACCTCGAGGAGAGGTGGCTCCGGGTCCGTGGCAAAGGCAACAAGGAACGGATGGTCCCTATGGGGCGTTGTGCAGTGGATGCTCTCAAGGACTGGGGAAAAACCCTCGCCTCCGGGGAGAGGTTCGTTTTTCCCGGCGAGGATGCCGGCCCGGTAACCGTCAGGACCCTTCACAGGATTGTCGCCCGGGCGGCACGGAACGCGGGTTTGGCGGAGGTGACACCTCATGTGCTCAGACACAGCTTCGCGACTCACATGCTGGAACGCGGGGCGAGTCTGAGGGTGCTACAGGACCTGTTGGGTCACGAAAGCCTTGTGACGACACAGCGATATCTCAAGGTAACGGCAGAACAGCTGAAAAAGAGCTATATCCAGGCACATCCGAGAGCATTGAACGGAGGAGACGATATTGAAGGGAACGACGATTATTTGCATACGTAGAAACAACGTGGTCGCCATGGCAGGGGACGGACAGGTCACCCAGGGCGACCAGATCATAAAGGCCGGCGCGAAAAAAGTCCGTACCCTCCATGGAGGTCAGATTCTCAGCGGTTTTGCCGGGGGTACCGCCGATGCCATGACATTGCTTGAGCGTTTTGAGAAACAGCTTGACGAACATTCCGGGAACCTTATGAGAGCTGCCGTCGCACTGGTAAAAGACTGGCGCACCGACAGGGCGCTGCGACGGCTCGAAGCGATGATGCTCGTCGCCGATTCCACTCAGACACTCCTTTTGTCAGGCGCCGGAGATATCCTTGAACCTGAAGGGGAAGCGGCGGCGATAGGTTCCGGTGCGGGATATGCCCTCTCGGCGGCCAGGGCCTTTCTGGAATCTACCGACGCCGAAGCTGACTGGATTGCGAAACGATCAATCGAACTTGCCGCCGGTATCTGCATCTATACGAACGATTCCGTTGTCCTGGAGGTGCTCAGGTCGTGACATTGTTTTCAGAAGAAACGTTGACTCCGCGGGCTATAGTAGATCACCTTGGACGATATATCGTCGGCCAGGAAAAGGCGAAACGCGCCGTTGCAATCGCCCTGAGAAACAGGTTCAGGAGGAAGCGCCTTCCCGCCGAGATCGCCAGGGAAATCTTGCCGAAAAACATCCTTATGGTAGGCCCCACAGGTGTCGGGAAGACCGAGATCGCCCGAAGGCTTTCGGAGCTGGTGCGGGCACCCTTTGTGAAGGTGGAGGCTACGAAATACACCGAGGTCGGATATGTCGGCAGGGATGTGGAATCCATGATCCGCGACCTGGTGGAAAGAGCCGCCCAGATGGTGAGGGAACGGAAAACCGTTGAGGTTCAGGAAGAGGCCGCGGCCAGGGCGGAGGAACGTCTCCTCGATGCCCTGCTTCCACCACGGAAGGCGAAAGACCGCGTGGTGGACGTGATGAGCCTGTTCAGCGGGCAGAAAGAGCGGCAGGAGCCCCCCAGTGAAGAAGAACAGCGGCAGGAAAGCCAGCGATCGGTCACACGGGAACGTCTCCGACAGATGCTCGGGGAAGGGAAACTGGACGGCCGGGAAGTGGAGATCGAGGTTTCCGAATCGGTACAGGCCGGCATCCCCTTGATGGGGGGCGGTCCAGGTATGGACGAAATGGGAATGAACATCGGCGAAATGCTTAGCGGTATCCTGCCGAAGAAAAAGAAACGGACCCGGACCACTGTTAGCGAAGCCAAAAAGATCCTCCAGGCGGAAGAGGCCGAGAAGCTTGTCGATCAGGAAACGGTTGCTCAGGAAGCGCTGGAGAAGGCCCAGGAGGAAGGGATAGTTTTTATAGACGAGCTGGACAAGGTCACCGCGACGGGATCTGCACAGGGAGGTCCTGACGTCAGCCGCGAAGGAGTGCAACGCGACCTGCTCCCCGTGATCGAGGGGTGTACCGTCAATACCAAATATGGACCCGTGCAGACGGATCATATCCTGTTTATAGCCGCCGGCGCCTTCCAGAAGGTGAAACCTTCTGATCTTGTACCGGAGTTGCAGGGACGGATCCCTCTCAGGGTGGAACTCAGCCCTCTTTCTGAAGAAGACCTCGCGAGGATTCTCGTGGAGCCTGAAAACAGCCTGATCCGCCAGTACCAGGCGCTGCTTTCCACGGAGGAGGTCACTCTGGATTTTGCAAACGGAGCAATCCAGGAAATGGCGTCACTGGCGGCACAAATGAATCGCGAGATGGAGAATATCGGAGCCAGGAGG
The DNA here is from genome assembly GCA_046542505.1 of Thermovirgaceae bacterium. Lineage (GTDB taxonomy): Bacteria > Synergistota > Synergistia > Synergistales > Thermovirgaceae > UBA1876. The sequence goes on from JBKHBH010000013.1 coordinate 20,120, forward strand.
CTTCATACCATACTGGAAAACCTGCTCGAGGATCTCCAGTTCGATGCGTCCGATATGCGGGGGGAAAAAGTGACGATTGATGCCCGTTTCGTTCGTGAACGGCTGGAACCTCTTGTAGCAGATTCCGACATGCGCCGCTATATGCTTTGATGGCCGGCGCCAGCAAACGGCAAAATTGCCGTCCGGGAGGATGAAGGAAAAAAATGACGATGAAAACACCGAAGGAACTGATCGATTCCAGGGCCAAGATAATGGATATATCGGCCATGCAGGACCTTCTGGAGAGAACCAGGGCCGTGAACAGAATGCTCCAGAACAAGAAGGATACCGGGAGCCAGGATTTCCAGAGGCTGGCGAAACTCTTGTGCGAACAGTCCGCGGCCAACGTGTATATGATCGACAGGGAAGGGAAAATTCTGGGATATGGCTGGACCAGTGAATATGACTGCACGATCATGGAGGATCTTCTGAAAACGGGATACATGCCTGAGGATTATGTGGAGAAACTGAACCAGATTCACGAGTCGGTCCTGAATCATACAGACCACGGGATGTGTGCCTATTCAGACAAACCCTGCACGTATTCGAACAAGCACGTCGTCTACATTCCCATCAATGGCGGGGGAGAACGTCTGGGAACGTTGATCCTGGCAAGGTTCGGCCACCCCTTTGATACCAGGGACCTGGTTTTGGGCGAGTATCTGTCCACCGTTGTGGGGCTTGAAATTCTTTATGCCCGGGCGAGGCAGATCGAACAACGGGCAAGAGAAAGCCTTGTGGTCCAGATGGCGCTGAGAGCCCTTTCCTATTCAGAAGTTGAATCGATCAAACACATCGTTCGGGAACTTGGCAGCGCCGAGGGCGTTGTCATTGCTAGCAAGGTTGCCGACGCCGCGGGCGTCACCCGGAGCGTTATCGTCAACGCATTGAGAAAGCTGGAAAGTGCGGGTATTATTGAAAGCCGGAGCCTCGGGATGAAAGGCACCTACATCAAGGTCCTCAGTCCGCTTTTCATGGAACAGATCGGGTTTCCCGAGGACTGACCGGATTTGCACAAGATGCTATACTTGTTTGCGCCAGGAACCATCCGCACGGAGGTGATCGGTCAAAAAGTCATGCTGTGACATTCGAATGGACCGAAGACAAATTTTTAAAATGATCAAATCCAATGGAGGTATTCGAATTTCATGGAGCAACAGAACAGTTCACGGCAGGCGACCGTCAACGTGGGGGATGTCGTAACGGGATCGGTGGAACAAATCATGCCCTTCGGAGCGTTCGTCAAGCTGTCGACCGGTCAGAAAGCGATGGTTCATATTTCGGAGCTGTCTCACGATTTCGTGAAAAAGGTAGAAGACGTGGTCTCCCTTAATCAGGAAATTCGTGCGAAAGTAGTCAAGATCGATGAAAGAGGGCGAATCGACCTCTCCATCAAGAGGCTGCAGCCCAAACCGGACCGTCAGCGGCAGGGGCGGAGCAACGGCGGAGCAGATGATTTCGAGAAAAAACTTGCTTCCTTTCTCAAAACCAGTGACCAGAAAATATCCGATCTTAACAAAAAGGCCAAAGACGGCCGCGGAAGCAAGGGTAGAGGGAAGAAGTAACCTCGTGCATCCCCGGGCTTTTGTTACAGGGGGCGCAATGCCCCCTCTTTTTTTTGAGAAGATCCGTCGTGCGGATCTGGACACCATCCTTGAACAGATGGCCGGAAGAAAGTTTGACGAGAGGATCCTTGTCGGCATAGCCGCACGATGCCCCTTGGGTGCTCCTTCAGTCATTTTCTGTCGGCCACTTTTTAAAGGGAAACCCTTTCCGACGACCTTCTGGCTTACCTGTCCGCACGCCGTGAAAGAATGCGATGTCCTCGAGGCTGTAGGGGGTGTCGGACACCTTGAAACCTTTCTTGCGCGAAAACGGGGCGAATGGAGGGAATATGGGCTTTGGCATTCACTCATCAGGCTGGCTTTTCTCTCACCCGTCGAAAGAAGGTTTCTTGCCTCCAGACGCAAGTCAATGTGGGAAGACATCCGCAAGGGCAGGGTCGGCGGAACCCGGGACACAGGGCAGATCAGGGTGAAATGCCTTCATCTTCAGACCGCCTCGTGGTTAAGCCTCGGGTGTCATCCTGGTGAAACATGGCTTGGAAGCAGGATTTCGCAACTTTGTCCCGCCGATAGCGCATATCCCTGCAGAAAATCGAAGAGCCCGAGAAGATGACACAGATTTTCGGTGCGGTGGATTTGGGATCGAACTCGGTCAGGTGCCTGGGTGTCTTTTACGAAGAACGGAAACTCAGGTACCTTTTTTCGGGAAGGTGGGTGACCCGTTTTTCCGAAGGGATGACCGACAACAAACGGGACATCTCCCCGCAGGCACTAGAGCGCACCTTGAAGGCTTTGTCCGAGACGAAAGACATGCTGCAGCAAAGGAAAGTCCCGCCTTCAAGGACGCGCTTTTTCGGCACCGAGGGCCTCAGGTCCGCTGATGGCATGGAAGAGGTCACTCAAGACCTGGAGGAAATCATCGATGCCCCCCTGACTGTCCTCGAAGGGCATGAGGAAGCCAGGCTCAGTCTCGAGGGGGCTCTTCTCGGCATAGACAGCGCAGACGCAGTGTTCGACCTTGGAGGCGGAAGCCTTGAAGTGGCCGGAGCCGACTTCGTGGAATCTTTCAGGGTCGGAGCCGTCAGAATGGCTTCTCTCTACGGTGATGAAGTCCGGAGAGTATACGAGAGTTCGCGGGAGATTCTCAAGGACCTGCCCCGAAAGGCCAAAAAGCTCGCCGGCGTCGGTGGCACTTCTTCTTCAGCGGCGATGATGCTGCAAAAAACACCCTGGCAGGAGTATCACCCTGAGAAGACCCACGCCCGCAAAATAGAAAAGACGGAACTTGGTGTGTTACTCCGGAAACTTGAGATTCTTGACGTGAAAGGGCGGCAGGAAGTTGCGGGACTCGAGCCGTCCAGGGCCGATATCATCGTTCCTGGCCTTTGCGTCATCGAAGCGCTGTTGGATAGCCTGGAGCTCGACTGGTACATCCACAGTGAAACGGACCTTCTCTGGGCACAATGTGCAAGGGCTGCTACCGAAGAAGGCCTGGTTGTCGAGGAAGCGGAATATTAAGGAAGCAGGAGGCGGTCGTTCATGTGGCACGGGCGGTTTCGTGAAGATACAGCGGAAGTAGTCCAGCGGTTTACCGAATCTCTCAATCTTGACTGGCGGCTGGCCCCCTACGACATTTACGGAAGCATAGCCCATGCGCGGATGCTTTCAGAGGTCGGGCTTGTCAGCCCTGATGAGGCAAAAACTCTTGAAGAGGGACTCAGACAGGTCCTCGAAGAGATACAGGACGGAAGCTTTACGCCTTCTCTGGCCATGGAAGATGTCCACATGAACATCGAGGCGAGACTGACCGAGATCGTCGGTTCCGTGGGTGCCAGGCTCCACACCGGAAGGAGCCGAAACGACCAGTCCGTCACGGCCGTCAGGCTGTTTTTGCGAAAGGAAATGGTCGCTCTCGGCGACGGCCTCCTGATGCTGATGGATTCCCTCGTTGACAGGGCTGTAACGCACAGGAATGTAATCATTCCGGGGTACACTCACCTCCAGCAGGCACAGCCCATCAGCATGGGGCATTACTGGCTGGCCCACTTCTGGGCCTTTTCCCGGGATTTCCGACGCGTCCTGTTTGCCCTTGAATCAATCAACGAGAGCCCGCTGGGCGCCGGCGCACTTGCCGGCTCCACGCTCCCTTTGGACAGAGGGTACACGGCGGGGCTGCTCGGGTTTGACAAGGTGGCCGAAAACAGCCTTGATGCCGTCAGCCAGAGGGATTATCTGCTTGACAGCCAGTACTCACTAGCCATGATGATGCTTCACACCAGCAGGATGGCAGAGGACATGATCATCTACAGCAGCAGGGAATTCGGCTGGATGGAGCTTCCCGACGCCTTCTGCACAGGTTCGAGCATGATGCCCCAGAAAAAGAATCCCGACGTGCTTGAACTCGTCAGGGGAAGGTCCGGACGGGTGGTGGGGGACCTTGTGGATCTCATGGTTATCCTCAAGGGGCTTCCTTTCGCCTATAACCGGGATATGCAGGAAGACAAGAGGGCTCTCTGGACTTCTCTCCAGATGACGAAGGACGTGCTGGAAGTCCTTCCACAGCTGGTCGCCAGGGTTGAGATCAACGAAGAACGGGCTGCTGCATCCTTCGAAGACGGCTTCACCCTTGCCACGGACGTGGCGGAGTATCTTGTCATGAAAGGAATTCCCTTCAGGGAGGCCCATGAGAAGGTTGGAAGCGCTGTCAGGTGGTGCATCGAACATTACAAGGCCCTGACGGATCTCACCCTGGAACAGTGGCAGGATCTTGTTCCCGAGACGGAGGAGGATCTGATGCCCCTTTTGAACATCGAGCAGTCCGTAAACAGGAGAAACACCCACGGGGGGACGTCTTTCAAACAGGTTGCCCTCCAGATCGAGCGGGGGCTCGAAACAATGGAGCAATACCGAAAACGTCTGGCGGAATTTCCCGCCCGCTTCGCCCTGTAACCTGAAGGGACGCAAGAGATTGCGCCCTGTGGAAACAGATCGTGATTGACGCTTCAGGAGATCTTGACAGCATCGGCGATGGCGGGTATAGTGTTTCCCGCTCGAGCCGGGCCGTTAGCTCAGTTGGAAGAGCACCGGACTTTTAATCCGGGTGTCACAGGTTCGATCCCTGTACGGCCCACCAACGGCACCACTCAAGCGGTCCCATCGTCTAGTGGCCTAGGACACAGCCCTTTCAAGGCTGCGGCACGGGTTCGAATCCCGTTGGGACCGCCATTTTCTTTGGTTGCCGGCGTAGCTCACTCGGTAGAGCAGCGCACTCGTAATGCGCAGGTAGGCGGTTCGAGTCCGCCCGCCGGCTCCACGCCTACAGGCCACCTTCGGGTGGCTTTTTTTCTGGGTTTTGAAGGAGGAAACATGTCAGAGAAACGCCATGTGCTTTTTGTGCGTCACGGCCAGACCGATTGGAATCTGCAATATCGATACCAGGGGAAGGCGGACATCCCTCTCAACGAAAGGGGCCGCAAGGAAGCGACCCTTTTGGGGGAACGACTGAAATCCTGGACTCCCTGCAGCGTCTATTCGAGCCCTCTTGCTCGGGCGGCTGAAACGGCGCGGATCCTTGCTGCTTCCATTTACCCTCGACCGCCCGTTGATTTTGTCGATGACCTTGCGGAAATCGATTTCGGCGACTGGGAATCTCATTCGGTTTACGATGTGGCACGAAAAGACCCGAAACTGTATGCAGCCTGGCGCGCCGACCCTTCACTGGTGACGTCGCCCGGCGGGGAAGCCTTCGAAAACGTCCTTGCCAGGGTGAAGCGTGCGCTGGAGCATATTTTCGAAGAATCCAGCGGGGACCTCCTGATTGTTTTCCATGGCGGAACGATCCGGGCCGCCCTCAGCATTCTTTTTGGTTTGCCTCCTTCCATGGTCTGGAAGATGCGTTTGGGCAACTGCAGCATGACCGGACTTGAAATGCGGGACGGGACGTGTTTTCTCGCCTTTTTCAACGACGGATCCCACCTTCGGGTGCCTGAAAACCTTGCCGGTATCATTCCCCTGGGCGAGTGGTAAATGACCTTTGTCCATGGTATAAAGGGATGAGATCATGGGAGGGCAGGCCATGGATGACAACAGGCGACCCGTTTCAGGGGGGCGGAGCATTCCAGAGGAAGAGGAAAGGTCCCTTTGGCGAGAAGCTGCGGGCGGTGATGAAGACGCCAGGGATCGACTCATTCTTTTGCACCGGCCGCTGGTTTTCTGGATCGCCGGGAAATTCCAGGTTTCCCCCCAGCAGTACCAGGATCTCGTGCAGGAAGGCATGATTGCTCTTATTAAAGCCGTCGACAGGTTTGACCCCGACAGAAAAACGCGCTTTGCCACCTACGGGTATTATCGTATCAAGGGGCAGATGACGAATTACCTGCAACGGGTCGAGGCGAAAGCTCCGCTACCTGTGGATGAAGAGGCTTTCCAGCTTTCCAGTGGGGATGAAACTGACAGGATCGACTGGCTCATCAGCATCATGGAGCAATTGAAAGACCTTCCGGAGAAAGAATCCGAAGTTATCGAGGCGCTGGTTTTCGAGGGCAAGAAAGCTCGTGAGTATGCAATCGAACGTGGTGTTGACGTAAGTCACATTTACAGACTTCAACGAAAAGCCCTGGCAAGAATACGAAACCTGCTTGGTCTCGAAGCGACAGAACACCCCTGAACTGTGATAATGTTCATGCCTACTGATTTTATAGATCAGGCATACCCGGTTTGGGGAGGATTCCTGTATCATGGAAAAACGGTTCAGGCGGGTTCAAAGATGGCTCGAACGGTGCATTGAAGCGTGCAAAAAAGAAAAATGGTCCAATGCCGTTGCGGACGTGGAATGCGCCAGAGCGGAACTTGATGCGGCACGGGACGAGCTTTGGACGGCTGTCGCCGAAGGCGGAAGAACCGAAAGGGCTGGGAAATTGAAAAGGGCCTTCCCGCTCTCCCTTCGTTCGGTCTTTCTCGCCGTAACGGTCATTATGGCTGCAGCAATTCCACTGTCTACCGGCACGGTTTTTGTGCCACTGGAACAGCCGGAAAACAAGGTATCCCTGGAATGGGTAACCCCCGACGAGAAAAGTCTTCTCACGGCGCTGAGGAAAAATTTGAGCGACATGAACAGCGCCAGAAATGAAGTCAGGGATTCATCGCCCCCGCTTGTAGATGGTGGAACTGATCGACAGGTTGCCAGGACAACCACTGCTTCCGGGGCGATCAATCAGGGTGAAAAAAAACCAGAAAAACAAGAAAGACAGCCTTCCGAAAAGGCAGAGGTGACCTTCGACGAGATCTTGTCGCTTTACGAAATCGGTCACCGGGCGTTACGGACGGATTCCGTCTTAATTGAGGAGACAAACAGGTGACAAGCCGGTTCCCTGACTGCGGAGCCGCAACGAAAGGAGTGCTGAGCACGTGAAACGTTCCGGACTCTTCGCAGGCTTTTTGGTTATTATTGCAGCGGTTTTCGCGACGACTTCCGCCACTGCCCAAAATCCGCTTGTTTCGGGAATCGGAGTGACGGGAAACACGGAAGTGGTGGACGAGCATGTTTTGGGCGTCGTGGAAACCGAGGTGGGGGAACCCCTCGACAGGGACCAGATTCAAGAGGATGTCGACGCCATTTACGGCCTGGGCTTTTTCTCCCTGGTCGATGTCTCCATTGAGTCCCAGGCCGGTGGAGCTTATGTCGAGTTCGAAGTGGTTGAAAACCCTATCGTGCAAAAGGTGGAGTTTACGGGTAACACCGTCTTCACCGACGAAGAACTCATGGAAGTCCTCTTTACACGGCCTGGGAATGTGTTCAACAGGACCTTTTTCCGTCATGACCTACAGCGGGTTGTTGAAAAGTATGAAAAAGCAGGATATTCCATGGTTCGCATCCAGGATGTCCAAGTGGACGGAGAAACAGTGAACGTACAAATCATGGAACCCATCGTGGGGGACATCATAATCCAGGGCAATAACAAAACCAAGACGCACGTCATTGAACGTGAGATACTGCTGGAAAAAGGTGACCTCTTCAGCACCAAGCGCTTGCGATATTCAATGGATAATCTGAACGCCCTGGGCTTTTTCGAGGACGTCAACCTCGGATTTGAACCGAGCGAAGAGGATCCCCAGATAGTCAACCTGGTTTTTACGGTAACTGAAAAGAAGACGACCCGGCTGGGACTCTCTGTTGGACATGGATCAAGCAGTGGATGGTCGGGGGGTGTCACCTACACCGAGACCAATTACAAAGGACTGGGACACGTCGCAGAAGTCGGAGTCATAATGGGGAACAGGGAGGAATACTGGATCACCTACAGGGAACCTTATATGGACGAAAAGCACTATGCGTGGAGAGCAGGCATATATAAACGTGAGTGGGATAACCTTGATGAGTATGAGGAAGGAAAAGAAAAATACTCTTATGATCAGGAAAAAACGGGTTTTTACGCAGGGTTGGGCAAGAAGTTCAGCAACGACGACAGACTTAGCTGGTTTGTCCTTGCCGACTTGCATGAGGTGGAAATCAGCAATGTAAGAGACCCAGCCGGAAAGCCGACCGTTTTTGATGACGAGAGGGATGTCGCAGGTAAAAACTACTCTGTAGAAGGTTCTTTGGTCTTCAACAACAAGACGAAATATGTTCCATATTCGGAAGGGGAAGTCTATTCCCTTCATGTGGAACAGGGGCTTTTTAGGCCCAATGTAGGTGATGACATGAACTACACCAAATACTGGGTGGAGGCCCGCTACTATCTGCCTCTCAGGGATTTTCTTGAAGGATTTATTGATCTCGATATGGGATCGGAAGACAACCCGGTAACCTTCGCTGCGCGACTCCGTTACGGCTTGTCTTCAGGCAATCTTCCCTGGAGTGAGCAATATTTCCTCGGTGGGTCCCGTGATCTTCGCGGCTATAGGGATGACGAGTTTGAAGGCGATGAAATGGCTCTCGGCAATTTCGAGCTCCGTTTACCCGTCCATGAGTCGGTGACGGTGGTTGCATTCTACGATATTGGCCTCGCATCAGACGAATTTAGTTTTTCAGACATGAAGGATGCTGTCGGTTTTGGTATCCGCGTCAGGACTCCCATGGGAAATGTCAGGGTTGATATTGCAGAAGGCGAGTATGAGACGGAAACGCATTTCGGTTTTGGCGAGATGTTCTAACCAGGGGTGATGAAAACGGGGATCATGGGGAGAACTTGGAGTCCCGCCCGGGAGATTCTTTTGGCCACGGTCGTACTCTGGGCCGTGGCCTTTTTTCTCACAGTTCCGACGGAGGCTTCGGTATCTGCGGAGGGCATACCCCAATGGCTGAGGATGCCCGTAGAGCGCTCATTGTCTGCCGTCTGGAACGAAGTCTCCGAAAGGCCATCAGGGAACAGGGAGCGCATTGTGGAACTGGTGGCGAAACGGCTTTTCCCGGGACTCGAGATACAGAGAGTCCGGGAGGCGGGAGAAGACCTCGAAGTGGCTTTCACTTTGCCTTCTTCGAAAGGTGAAGATTGGACGGTCGAGGTCGGCATGCCGGATCTGCCGCCTTTTTTGGAAAAAACCTTTCTGGAAGATTCTTCAGCAATCGGCCCTGTCGCAGCGGAAATGCTCGATTCCCTTCCCATGGATGTCCTCCGGTGGGCCGGCGAAGATTTTCAAAGCCGCCTGGGTGAAAAAATAACGGAGCGACTTCCCGGGTGGAAGCCTTCCTTCGTTTATTCGCAACGTGACGGAGCCGGTGTCCTGGAAATCTCCTTTACCCCCGATGAACCGGTTGTTGTGGCTTTTTCGCCCCGACTTTCAAGCCGGTCGCTTCCCCTGGTTCTCCAGACGAAGCTTCAGGAAGAGACTCTCGATGTGACATCCGGCATCGTCGGGCTTCCTGCGGTTTGGGTCGAAAGACACAAGGAACGTATCCAGACCTACGTTGCGACTTCTTTGGAGGAAAAATGGGCCGCGCGTGAACTTGAGGGAAAGGTGGAAGTGAATATCAGGGCGGACCGGATCGCTCCTGTGGATGTGGAGGTCGAGAGCACTCGGTATATCCTGCAGGCGTGGCTCGGAGTCTACATCGGCTCCGATGAGCGATATCCGGAAGTGGGAGTACACGCAGGACGGCGCATGACTCCCTTTTCCGGATGGGAGATTGAAGGTTACGGGGAATTCGTGATCGGGCTCAATGACGGGGATATCGATCCACGGTTCGGCCTGAGATGGAGGTGGACTCCTGATGTCTGGATCGGGATCGAAAGGTCTTTTGAAGATGACGAGTACTGGGGACGGATCTGGTTCGACGAAATATTGCCGAAACTGTATGCCTGGGGACGTTTCAGGGAAGACGGCGAAACCGAAGCCGGAATCGGCTGGAGGACAGGAGAGCATTTGTCCTGGGAACTGTATTACGATAGCCGCGACGACCAGGATGTTGGTCTCAGGATCATGGGAAACCTGTAGATCGACTGATGAGGGTAAAAAATGATCAAGGAAAAGAAGACCACTTTGGGAAAGCTTGCAAGACTAATCGGGCCTGCGGCGGTTCTGGGGAACCCGGACAGACCGATACTGGGAGTTCAGCTCCCGGACGGGAAATCGCCTGACAAGGTCACGGCACTTTGGCAAAAAAAGATGTTGCAATATCTGGACGAAAACGTCCCTGTCATCGTACCGACAGGATGGCTCGAAAACGCCATGGACAGAATCGAAACGGAAGACCCTCAGCTTGCCTTTGCGAAAGTCCTCGGGTTTTTCGCTGATGAAGAAAGGCCGGAGCCCGGGATTCACCCGACCGCCTGGGTGTCCGAAAGCGCCCAGGTGGATTCGACGGCGTACATCGGGCCTCGTTGCGTCGTATGCGAAAATTGCAGGATCGGGCCAAAAGTCGTATTGGAATCCGGCGTTTTTCTTGGACGTGGCGTGCAGATCGGCCAAAAAACTTTCGTGGAGCCGAAAGCCGTGCTGTATCATGGCAGCCAGATCGGCGAAAATTGCCTGATTCATGCAGGTGTTGTCATCGGTTGCGACGGTTTCGGGTTTTTGCCCGGCAGGGGTGAAGAGCCCGTCAAGATTCCCCAACTGGGGACGGTCAGAATCGGGGACCGAGTGGAAATCGGCGCGGGTACCACAATAGACAGGGCCACCATAGGAGAAACCCTGGTTGGTGACGGGACGGTAATCGACGATCAGGTTCACATCGGGCACAATGCCAGGATCGGAAGAGGCTGTATCCTTGTCGCCATGACGGGAATTGCAGGCAGTGCGGTTCTCGAGGACAATGTCATCATGGCGGCCCGGAGCGGTGTGGCCGATCATGTGAGGGTAGGCAAAGAGGCTACCGTGGCCGCCAATGCTGGTGCGACCAGGGATGTGCCTGAAAGGGCTGTCGTTTCAGGGTTTCCGGCCAGGGATCATCCCTCGGAGATGAAAAAGCAGGCGGTCCTGCGAAAATTGCCTGATCTTGCGGCGAAAGTCAAAGATCTTGAAAAAAGGATCAGGAAGCTCGAGGAGAAAACAGGCGGCGACAAGCCATGACGAGAGCCCGCACCATTACAGAGAGTCTCTTCTGGAAAGGGAAAGGGCTCCACAGCGGAGAGGAATGTTCGGTGGGGATTTACCCCTCGGGGTGTCCAGGCATCAGGTTTTTGCACAAAGGTGGAGAAGTACCTCTAAAACGGCTTCAGGCCGATGGTTCCGGCAGGGGGACTACCGTGACGTTTCCTGACGGCCGCAGGGTGATGACGGTGGAGCACCTGCTGGGAGTTCTCTCCGGGCTTGGGATCTGGAATGTTTCCATCAGCCTTGATGGCCCGGAAGTTCCTGCTCTTGATGGATCCGGGGGCATCATGGCCGCCGCCCTCGAAAAAGTCGTCACCGATGTCGAGCAGGAAGATCCCGAACCGTTCGTGATCACCGTCCCGGTCGTCGTGGAAGACCCTGATCGAGGTGCCTTCGTCGCGTGTTTCCCCTCCGGGGACACACGGGTGACAGCGGTGATACATTATGACGGGACAAGACCTTCGGTACAGGTGGCCGAATATCATCACGACTTTTCGGAATTTGCCCGAAAAATCGCCCCGGCGCGGACCTTTCTCCTCGAAAGCGAGATAGAGGGGGTGCTTTCGCGAGGCCTCGGCCGCGGCGGCTCATGGGAGAACACGCTGGTTCTTGGCCGGGACGGACCTTTGCAGACACCACGATTTCCCGACGAGGCTCCCCGTCACAAGATTCTCGACCTGTTCGGTGACCTGGCCCTTTTGGGGCGTCCCGTGACGGGACATCTTGTGTCCTTCAAGGGGGGACATACCTTGAATCTCAGGCTCATGGAGCGACTCAGGCGTCTTGCCGGGTCAAGCTGAGTCAATAAACGATCCGAAAGGAGATATCGCGATGTTCGATATTCACAAAATCCTGGAATGTCTGCCCCATCGGTATCCCTTTTTGCTGGTGGACCGGATTCTTGAAATTTCGGATGATCACGTGGTCGGCCTGAAAAACGTCACGATAAACGAACCCTTTTTCCAGGGCCATTTCCCGAAAGAGCCCGTCATGCCGGGGGTTCTCGTTCTGGAGGCCATGTGCCAGGTGGCGGCCATGATGATTGTAGGCAAACCGGAAGCCGCAAATATGGCGATGTACCTGACGGGAGTTGAAAGGGCCAGGATCAGGAAGCCAGTCGTTCCGGGAGACCAGTTGATAACAACGGCCCGCATCCTCAAGATCCGCGGGAAGATCGGCAAGGCCCAGGCTGAAGCCAGGGTCGGTGAAGAACTCGTCGCCGATGCGACCTTCGGTTTCGTCGTCACTGAGAGGCTTACCGGAGAAAAAAGCAAATGACCCCGAGGATACATCCTACGGCCGTGGTGTCCAGAAAGGCCCAGGTTAAAGACGATGTCATCATTGGCCCTTATTGCATCATCGACGATGATGTCGTCCTCGGCGAAGGTTCAAAGCTGGAGGCTTTCGTCCGGGTCCGCGATCATGTGCGGATAGGGAAAGAATGCCACATTTTCGAGAATGTCGTCCTGGGAGGGTTCCCACAGGACTTCGACTTCAGAGGAGAGCGATCCTGGCTCTTTATCGAGGACGGAGTCATTCTCCGCGAAAACGTGACGGTCCACCGGGCGAGCGGTGAGGAGAACCAAACGGTCATAGGAGAAAAGACGTACCTGATGGAGGGAAGCCACGTCGGTCACAACGTTTCGGTGGGCAAAAATTGCGTCATCGCGAACAAGGTCGGCCTTTCCGGCTACAGTAGCGTGGGTGAAGGCACCGTCATGGGCGGCATGGCCGGTGTCCACCAGTTCGTTCGAGTAGGCCGCTATTGCATGATCGGCGGATTGTCTAAAGTTGTCCGGGACGTGCCGCCTTTTACCCTTGTCGACGGGCACCCGGCAAAGATCAGAAACATCAACGTCGTGGGACTTAGGCGCAGGGGCTTTTCACAGGAGGAACGGAGCCTGATCAAAAGGATCTACCGGTTTCTTTTCGGAAAGGACATGCCTCTCGGGGAAGCCATTAAAGGACTCGATACCGTTTTCGGAGACGGTGACCTTGTTCGTGAGATCCGGGAATTCGCGGAGTCGGGGAAACGCGGGATCACTCCGTGGCATATCCCCGAAAAGAGGGGAAACAAATGATACGGCTTTTCGCCATGGATGTTGACGGCACACTGACCGATGGAGGCATTTACCTTGACGGCCAGGGTGCCGAATGGAAACGTTTTGACGTCAGGGATGGTCTCGGCATCGCGAAACTACAGGCCGCGGGCGTTGCTGTCTACATCATCAGCGGCAGATATTCCACCGTAACAAAGAAACGAGCAGAGGAACTGGGAGTCAAGTCGGTTCACCAGGATGTCAAAAACAAGCTTGGTCTTCTCCAGAATCTCGCCGAAAAGGCAGGATTTTCTTGCATGGAAGTTGCATATATAGGCGACGATGATAATGATGCGGAATGTCTGGCGTGGGCCGGGATGGGATTTGCTCCAAGGGACGCCCGGCCTGCAGCGCGGCAGGCGGCCGATGTCGTCACCGAGGCGTCAGGAGGACATGGAGCGGTCAGAGAAGCCATAGAAAGAATACTCAAAGATCTCCGGGAAACCTCCTGGGAGAACAAGGCATGAAGCGGTTCTTCTTTCCCTTTTTGACCCTGGATCGCTATATCATCACCCAGACGGCCAACGCCTTCGTTTTTGGTGTATTGGCCTTTACGGTCCTTTTGGTCGCAGGCGACCTTCTCTTCGAGATTGCGGACCTCGTGATCGATCAGGGAGTTTCCCTTTGGGCTGTGAGTCGCCTTTTTGTCTATAAACTTCCCGGTGTGGTCGTTATGACTCTTCCCATGGCTTCTCTTCTGGCGGCGCTTCTGACCTTCAGCAGGCTTTCCTCCCAGAGCGAGATCATTGCCATGAAAGCGGCAGGAATTTCCTTCCAGAGGATTCTTCGTCCTGTCATCGCGGCATCGGTACTGGTTTCCCTTTTTGCGATCTTCATGAATGAAAGCATTGTCCCCCTGTCCAACAAGGCCGCCGACAACATCTTTCGTTTTGAAGTTGCAAATGAGCAGCCCTCGCTTTTAAAAGAGCAGATATTTCTTCGTGACGAGCAGGGAGGACAACTGAAAAGGGTTGTCTACATCGCGAAACTGCTTCAAAACAGGGGGGAGATGCAGGATATCCTGATACAGGATTTCGAGGAAGGGATCCTAAGCCGGATAACCAACGCCGAAAAGGCCTACTGGAAAGACAACAGGTGGTTTCTTGAAACGGGAAAGACTTTCGAGGTTACACGAGGCGGAAAGGTGAATCTGCTCTTTTCTTTCGACACCCAGGAAATGCCTCAGCTTCTGGAACCCGGGAAAATTGCCAGGGCATCCAGGGATCCTGATGAAATGAGTGCCCTGGAGCTGAGGGAATATATCAGAATTACGGAAAAGCAGGGAGCGAACACGGAGCCGCTGCGGGTGATGTTTCACCTCAAGCTTTCTCTTCCGTGGGCCTGTGTCATTCTGGCCCTTCTGGGTTCGGCCCTCGG
>JBKHBH010000014.1:0-34728 GCA_046542505.1 Thermovirgaceae bacterium
GGGTGACATTTTCCCTGTCCCCTTAAAGGGTGACATTATCGCTGTCCGGTCACAACAGGGACAGGAAGAGGTTGACGCCCGAAGGGATCTCTCATATAATTGCTTTCGCGTCAGAAATCGAGCGGGGGTGGCGGAACAGGTAGACGCGCCAGGTTGAGGGCCTGGTGGCCTCCGGGCTGTGGGAGTTCGAGTCTCCCCCTCCGCACCACAAACACCGAGTGCCCTTCATTTAGTGAAGGGCACCTTTTTTTCTGATTCAGGGTCCGGTGTCTCAGTCAATAAGTAAATCTGGAATCCACAAGGCGATTTGCGGGAAGATCACCAGAAGGACAAGAACGAGGACCATGGATGCGTACAAAGGCAGCAGGAACCTGAAACTCTCTTCATATCGGACATTGGCGATCCGGCAGGCGGCGATAAGGTCAACACCCAAAGGCGGTGTGTTGGCCCCGATCGCCAGGTTCACGCAGACGATGACGCCCAGGTGAACGGGATCCATTCCCAGCTGCATGAATATGGGCATGACGATAATGATGATGGCGATTGTTTCCATGAACATGCCAAGGATGATCAGGAGGATGTTGAAAAGGATCAGAATGACCCAGTAATTCCCGCTTACGGAAAGAAAGAAGTCTGCCACTTTCTGGGGGATGTCCTCAGCGGCGAGAATCCAGCCGAAGAGATTCGCCGCGGCGATGATGAAAAGAACAACGGCACTGATTCTGGCGACCTCTATGCAGATTTCCATGAGTTTGTGCCACGTCACCTTTTTGTAGACGAACATCGACAGGATGAGAGCATAGAGCGCTGCAACGCCGCCGGCTTCGGTTGCCGTGAAAATACCCAGAAGTATTCCTCCGAGGATGATGAAAGGTACCAAAAGGGGCAGAAAGGCCCCTTTGAAAGCCGTCCATCTTTCACGCCAGTTCGACCGGTCGAGACGGGGATAGTTTTCCCGAAGGGCGAACACATAAGAAATGAGCATCAGGCCGATTCCCGCCAGGATACCGGGAATGATGCCTCCAAGGAAAAGTTTCCCGATTGAAGTTCCCATAGTGACTCCAAGGATGACCATGACGATGCTTGGAGGGATGATCGTCGCCAGGGCACCGGAACATCCAAGCAGAGCGGCGCTGAAAGGTTTCTTGTAGCCTTGTTCCTTCATGACGGGAAGAAGGATTGATCCAATGGCCGCCACATCGGCTACGCCCGAACCGGAAATGGCCCCGAAAAACATGCAGGAAACGACCATGACCATTGCCATGCCTCCCGGGATGTGCCCCACGAGGGTGGAGGCGAATTTCATGATCCTCGGCGTGATGTCGCCTTCCGCCATGAGTCCGCCTGCCAGAAGGAACAGGGGAATTGCAAGAAGAGTAAAGGAATCAACCCCGACGACCATACGCTGGGCAACGACCAATAGTGGAACGGCTGATTCGAATATCAGATATGCCGTCCCGGAGATCGCAATGGCGAAGGCCACGGGAATCCCGGCGGCCAAAGACAGAAACATGACGGCCAGCAGCGTCAACATAGAAGTTTCACCTCATTGCCTTTCCCTGTCCTTCAGGAAGGGAAAGCGCCGGAAGCCGGCGATCATGAGAATGCATCCCACCGGGAATGCCAGATAAAGGATGCCGGCGGGTACTTGGAGAGCCGTTGTCCGTTGCGGCCATGTCCGCATGACAACCTGCCATCCCGACCATATACCGATGAAAAGAAACACGAGCATTACGGCATCAGCGAGGAGTTGTACTCCTTTTTTTAGCGGCTGGCAGGAAATGGCCTCCACGACAAAGCTGACAACCATGTGCTCCCCCCGCCGCATGGCGGCGGCGGACCCGAGGAAGGTGAGCCAGACGAGAAGAGTCTTCGAAAACTCCGCTCCCCACGGGATGGGTGCGAGGAATATGTACCTGGCGCTGACCTCGATGACGACCTCTGCGAAAATTAGCAAGAGGGCGATGGAAAGGAGAAATTCCACCGCCCCGAAGATTCGCTCCAGTACCCTATTCACCATATTTCCTCACAAGATCCATGAGCTCTTTCCCGAAGACGGATTCATACTCCTTCCAGACCGGCTGGACAGCAGCCTTGAAGGCATCCTTGTCGACCTCGTTGATTTCCATGCCTTTTTCTTCCAGTTTCGTGAGGAAATCTTCTTCCTGTTGCATGATCTGTTCCCGTTCCCGATCGCGCCATTTCTCGGCGAGGTTGATGACAATTTCTTTGTCTTCGTCTGAAATGCAGTTCCAGACTGAGCTGTTGACACACAAAAGAGCCGAACCCCAGATGTGGCCGCTCAGGGAAAGGTAGTCCTGGACTTCATAGAATGCACTGGAGTGGATGATGGCCAGCGGGTTTTCCTGGGCATCGACGACGCCTTGTTGCAAGGCGGTGTAAAGTTCTCCGAAGTCTATGGGCATCGGGGATGCGCCCAGGGTATTGAAAGTGTCAAGCCGCATCTTGTCGGGTGTGACCCGGATCTTCATGCCTTCCATGTCCGCCGGTACGACAATGGGCTTTTTGCTGTTGGTTATGTGGCGGAAGCCGTTTTCCCACCATGCGAGCCCCGTGATGCCCTTTAAGTCGAGTATTTCGAGCAGCATGTCGCCGATTTCCCCGTCCATCGCCGTGTAGGCGGCCTGATGGTCTGCCCAGGCGTAAGGAAGAGCCTCGATCCCGAATTTCGGGTCCAGGGACTGGAAAGAACCGCCGCCGATAAGACCTCCGTCTACGGTCTGAAGCGTCAGTCCCTCAATAACGTCTTTCTCGTTCCCCAGCTGGGAACTCGGATACACCTTGACGACAACCCGCCCGTCGGTCTGTTTCTCCACATCCCTGGCGAAGCCTTCAAGATTTGTGTGCCATGCATGATCGGAATTCAGAACGTGCCCTATCTTGATTTCGACGGCGGAGAAGGAAGGTGCCGGTGCCAGCAGGAGAAAGCAAACTATTGTTGTCAGTGCAATCAGCTTTCGCATCTTTTCCCCATCCCTTTTTTTCGCAGGATATAACAAAAGGTTTTTTATTTTCTCACTGGGATGAAATTTCACCCCCTTCTGCAGTAGAACCGCCGATTTTTTCGTTTCTTACTTTACTAGAGGACAGCATGTTTGTAATACTCCGTACAATCTGGAAAGAGAAGTACCAAAATTTGATTTTCAGATCACCAGGGAAAAGAGCGCCTGTGTATGGTTTACGGTTTCGAGGAAACTAACCCGGAGGGATTGTCCGGTTCCGCCGAGAAGATTCACAGGAAACGACGGCAATGGCAGCCACGATCATAAGGCCGCCGAGGATTTCAAAGGAAGCGGGCGGGCTTTTCAGTGCGATGGCCGAAAGAGCAAAGGCGGTGACGATTTCTATCGACGAGACGACGCTTGCTGCAGGGGCCTGGATCGATCGGAGTGCGAAAAAGTACAGGGAATAACCGATAAAGCTGCCGATAAGACTGAGATAGAGAATCCAAAGCAGTTGCACTCGAGTGAGAAGCACAAGATCCGCCCATCCAGAGGAAAAGGTTTTGAGCAGAAGAAGCCAGAATGTTCCGAATACCTGGGCATAAAAGAAAAAGGACAACTGGGACATGCTTTTGGAATTTGTCATGTAACGCCCGGACAGGGAATAAAGGGCCATTCCCGTAGATGCCAGCATGGACCAGAAGACGCCTCTCCAGGAAAACTCGAGCGCATTGTTCTGAAAACCGGGGAAGATGGCGATGGCGACACCGGCAAGTGTAATAAGGGCGGCGGCGATGTGAACCGGTTTTGGTGGCTCTTTTGCAACAAAAGCGGAACCCACTGCGGTGAGGAGGGGGTGCGAAAAGAAAATCACCACGGCCAACGGCACAGTGAGCGTCTCCAGGGCCAGAAAAAAGGCGGCGTAGATGCCTGGGATCGAAACGGCCGAGACCAGTGCGACAGGAATTGCCGCCCTTGGAGAAATCGACAGCGCCGACGGGTTCGCGAAAAGCAGAAAGAGACCGATCGCGAAGGCCATCACAGCCGCCCGCAACACTGCGACGGTGAGCATGTCAGTGCCGAGTCCCGCAAGGGTCTTTCCCACCGGGCTCATCGTTCCCCAAAGGACGCCTGCCAGAAGGATTGATGAAAGGCCTTTGTAAGTGTCGTTTTTCATTTACCCTCCAGGATTATCGTATCCGTGATATATCGGAAACCATTGTAATTGTACGTGATAACGGAGGATGGACGTTTTCAATACCGCGGGAGGTCATGATAAGAGTGTTTTTGAGTCTTCGGGGATTTCCCAGCCCAGCTCGCCGCAGGCCGTCAGAAAGTCCGGTCCGGGCGGGTCTGTGACTGTAAAGGGTGTTCCTTTACGAGGATGGGGGATGGTGATCCTGCAGGCATGAAGGAGAAGGCGTCTGACGCGGAAATGGCTTCTGAAGAAGCGATTGTGCCTGCCGTCACCGTATTCGACGTCGCCGATAACCGGGTGCGAGATGCGCCGCAGATGCCTTCTGATCTGATGTCTCCGGCCTGTAAGGGGATGGATCCTGACCAGAGAATACCGGCTTGTCGGGTGTTTCGAGACAGCGTAGGGCACCTCAGCCGTCGCGAGACGGATGTATTCCGTCAGGGCGTCTTTTGGCGTTCCTTGTCTGAAACCTGGTTCTTCGATGTTGCCATCGGAAGGTTTGCCCAGCGGGGAATCGATTTTCCCCATTTCATCGACCCAGCCCCTCACGACGGCAATATAGGTTTTTCGCACGGCATTTTCTCTAAAACTTTCCGAAAGGGACCTCGCTGATTCCAAAGTGGTGGCGAAAAGAACAATGCCAGACGTCGGCCTGTCCAGGCGATGCACCGGATAAAGATATCGACCGGTCAGATCGCGGGCCTGCTGCAAAAGAAAGGGGCCTTTGTCTGATGCTATCCGTGTTCGGTGAACAAGTAACCCTTCCGGTTTCGACAGGGCTATGAGGTGTTCATCTTCGTAAAGAACGAAGGTTGGGTTCAAGGAATCCCTCCAGTCTGGAGACGTCTAAGGAGAAACTATTCTACCTCCCCGTGGGGCTCCCTTCAATAGTTTGCGTCTGTTTGTTGTACATACCATATAGAGGTATAATGTGAAAAATGTAATCTTCGATCTGAGGGGGATATTTCAATGAAATCACTCGCTCTTTCAGTAAACGGCAAGGCCCGGGGGATTATGGAATCCATGGGCAACACCGGGCATATCGTTCACGCAACCATGGGAAGCGGCTGATGCAGGATTCCCGTCGCCCTCGTCGAGGGTGGAGAACCTGAAGACAAAAGTGTCCATACCGTTGTGGAATCCGAGGGGTTGAAAGTGTGGATTCCCGAGGGCATGTCTTTTTCGGCTGATACAGTGAAGGTTCAGGCGGAAAAAAGTTGGAACGGCTGGATACTTTTTGTTCCGAGCGCACTTTTGGGGTAAGCGCCGCATGAACGAAAAAGAAGGCGGTAGGCCGCGGACTCGTTAACGGCTTGCCCCTTGCCATGTTCATGGGGTAAACTCGACGCTGTCCCGGTATTGCAAGAATATTGAACAAAAAAGGAGAGAATCTGGAATTGAATCGACGAGAGCGAAAAGCCCCCGTTGTTGTGGTTTTGTGCCTCCTTTTGCTCCTTTCGTTTTTCGTGGGAGCCGGATTCGCGGAAGGGGACGTTTACAACAGGAACTTGAGGGAAGATCCCGTAGAAGCGCAAAAGGAACCCGACCCTGCAAAAACCCGAGATGGTAAGATGGTCGTAATCATGAACAGGTTCATGGAGGCAAATCCGGAACTTGAGGAGTATGCTGCAGGGAAATTTGCCGGATATGTTTTGGAGGCGTCGGATCAATTTGGTGTCCATCCCTTCCTCATTGCGGCAATCATCATCAAGGAATCCACCGTTCGTTACAGGGCCCGTTCACGTTACGCCTACGGACTCATGCAGATCAACTGGAGCGCCCACAAAAGGGCTCTTAGGTCAGCCTTCAGTGAGATAGAGACCCTTGAAGACCTCATACAGCCGCGCAACAATATTCTGGCGGGGACCTACATTTTTTCCTGTTACCTTAATTCCAGTGACGGCAACATTTCCGAGGCCCTTGCCATGTATCTCGGCAAAAACGGGACGAGGTATATTAAAAACGTCATGGAGAATTTCGAGCTCATGCTGGCTCAATATGAGAAAAAACAGGAACAGAGAATCACAAGCCTGCCCTGTTTGAGCCTGGTTGCTCAAACAGAGGCCTGATGAAATTGGGGGTTTTGTCGTGAAGGAAGCTTCCCGCAATTGGCCCAAGCTGAGACTCGGGAAACATGAACCCAAATATCCCCTGATTCAGGGTGGCATGGGAGTCAGAATTTCCGGGCCTCGGCTCGCAGGTGCCGTCGCAAAGGCCGGCGGGGTCGGGACCATCGCCAGCGTCGGCCTCGCTGTGTGTTCCCCACTGTATGACGGGACCAACTATTTCGAGGTAAACAAGAAAGTCATACGTGCTGATATCGCCCTGGCAAGAAGCCTTGCACCCGGCGGGGTCATTGCCGTCAACGCCATGGTTGCCCTGACGGATTTTGAGGATCACGTCAGGGCTGCTTGCGAGGGTGGTGTGGATGTCATTATTTCCGGTGCCGGCCTGCCCCTCAGGCTTCCTGAAATCACCGCCGGATACCCGGATGTGGCTTTGATTCCCATAGTCAGTTCCACCAAGGCTGCGAGGATCATAAACCGCCGTTGGGAAAAACACTACAAAAGACTGCCCGACGGATTCGTTGTGGAAACGCCTCTGTACGCCGGCGGACACCTGGGCGTCACCAAACCAGAGCAGGTTGATGACGAGGCTTTTTCCCTGGAACATGTCGTTCCGGAGCTTGTCGCGTACCTGGAGGAAGAAATCAAGGTGGACATTCCGGTCATAGCTGCTGGAGGAATTTGGGACCGCGGTGATGTGGAACGAATGTTCAGCCTCGGGGCCAAAGGTGTTCAGATGGGAACCCGGTTCGCCACCACTGTTGAAGGGGATGCGAGTCAGGGGTTCAAGGACGTGTTTATCAACGCTAAAGAGGAAGACGTTGTCGTCATCAAGAGTCCCGTAGGCATTCCGGGAAGGGTGTTGCGGACGCCCTTTGTTGAGGAGTATCTCCAGGGGCGCGTCAAGAGCAAGCCATGTTTCGCCAACTGCCTCTCTCATTGTGCCTACAGGAATGAACGAAAGGCATTCTGCATTGCACAGGCATTGGTGGATGCTTTCCGCGGGAATTATGAAGAAGGCCTTTTCTTCTGCGGTTCAAACGTTGGTCGGATCTCCCGCATGGAAAAGGTGGACGAGATTTTCCAGGAGCTTTTCAGCGAAGGATCCTGATCTGTCATCAGGGTTTGGCGGATTTGGCCTCTTCCTCGGCCAGAATTGCCATATAGGCGGGCATTTTGCGGGCTTCGCTCCGGAGAAAGGGAAGTCTCCGCGCAAAGAGGATACCACCAAAAAGGCAGGCGAGACCTCCACAAAAGAGAGTCGCCTGGGCGCCGAAAAGACGAGCCAGATAACCGGCGGCGAGGCTCCCTATGGGGCCGATTCCGACCAGGGACATGACATAGAGGCTCATGACGCGTCCACGCTTCGAATCTTCCACCAGTGTTTGGAGCAGCGTATTGCAGGAAGAAACGGCAAGCACGAAACCGAATCCGATGATAACCATCAGCGGAGTGGAAACAGCCGCTACAGGCGAAACAGCAAAGGCCGAGAGGCCGACTCCAAAGATGATTGCAGCCGTAGAAATCGTTTTCCCTAGCCCGATCGGATTGTCCCGGGCCGCCAGGATGGCTCCCGCCACGAGGGCGCCGAGACCGGAGGCCGCAAGCAAAAGGCCGAGAGTCTGCGGCCCTCCCTTGAGGATGTCTTTGGCGAAAACGGGCATCAATGCCAGGTAGGGAAGACCGGTGAAACTCAAAAGGGAGAGAAGAAGCAGGATCGCTTTGATCGGTCGATGGCCAAAGGCATAGACCAGTCCCTCAACGACTCCCGAAAGCCCCGCTTTCGGGAGTCGTTCTTTTTCTTTTTTGGTCAGCTTGATGGCTTTCAGTGCCAGAAGGGTAGTCAAAAAGCTCGCTCCGTTCAAAAGAAAGCAGATTCCTTCACCCACCATGGCGATAACCATTCCTGCAACGGAAGGTCCTACGAGCCGGGCGATGTTGAAAAGGGACGAATTCAGGGCGATTGCGTTTCCAAGATCCTGGCGTCTTTCCACCAGATGAATCACAAAAGCCTGTCGTCCGGGCATGTCGAAGGCGTTAATGACTCCCAAAAAGGCACTCAAAACAATGATGTGCCAGTACAGGATGGAACCTGTCAGTGTCAATGCCGCGAGCAGAATTGCCTGAAGCAGGGCGAGAGCCTGGGTGACCAGAAGAAGCGTCCTCAGGTTCACATGGTCTATCCAGAGGCCGGTAAGGAGGCTCAGCGCAAAAACGGGTATCTGGCCGATGAAATCGACAAGACCGAGCGCCACCGGCGAGTCGGTCAGCCGGTACACGAGCCAGCTCAGGGCTACGCGCTGCATCCAGATCCCGATGAGAGAAACGCTCTGACCGAAGAAAAACAGCCGGTAATTCCTGGAGCGCAGCCCACGGCCTATCTGAATCAGCCCTTGCGAAGCCTGGTCCCGCAGGTTCAGGAACCTGTACCGGAAATATTGCACTCTTTATCGCTCCCCTCGGTATCCAGGAGATCCATCAGTCAATATAACTTTCGGAAACCAATTTACCGAGTTCTTTAATAGTCGACTCGAACAATGATGCTACCGCCTCTACAGGTTCAGGGGATGTCATATCCACGCCGGCGTTTTTGAGCAGTTTTACCGGGTAGTCGGATTTGCCGCTTTCAAGGAAAGCGATGAACCTGGTGACAGCCGGGGCACCTTCTTCCGCAATGCTTGAGGAAAGCGCCGTTGCCGCAGCGTATCCGGTGGCGTATTGATACACGTAGAAGGGGGAATAGAAATGGGGGATTCTCGCCCATTCGTATTCCAGTTCCTTGTCGATGACGAGTTCAGGCCCGTAGTATTTTTCGTTCAATTCTCTCCAGATCGAACAGAATGTTTCCGACGTCGGGGCTTTTCCCTCAAGGATCAGGTTGTGCACGGTCAGTTCGAATTCGGCGAAGAGGGTCTGCCGGAAGAAAGTGGTCCTGATCTGCTCAAGCAATACTTGCGCGAAATAGAGCTTCTCCTGACGTGATGCCGCTTTTTCGTAGAAATCCCTGTAAAGCAGAATCTCGTTTGTCGTGGAGGCTACCTCGGCGGTAAAGATACTGTGCCCAGAATAGACATAGGGCTGTTTCCGGTCTGTGTAGGCTTTGTGAAGGGCATGTCCCATTTCGTGGGCCATGGTGGAGACATCCCTGAAGGTGCCGTTGTAGTTGAGAAGCACGTACGGATGGACGCCGTAAGAGCCCCAGGAGTATGCGCCGCCCCGTTTACCCCGGTTTTCGCGGACGTCTATCCACCGTGAGCTGAATCCTTTCCGCAGCCATGCGACGTACTCCGGGCCCAGCGGCTCGAGGGCTTCGGCGACCATACGGCAGGCGTCCTCGTAGGGGATGTTCCGCCTCGGTTCCGGTGCCAGCGGGACGTACATGTCGAACATGTGGAGCGAATCCAGTTTCAGAGCGCGTTTTTTCAGCGACGTGTACCGATGCAGAAGATGCAGGTGGCTCCTGACAGTGTCGATGAGCCCGTGATACACTTCAGTTGGGATGGCATCGGGTGCGAGGGCCGCTTCGAGTGTCGAGTCGTATTTTCTGCTCCTGGCAAAATATGCGGCGCTTCTCAAGGCGGTGTTCAGGGTACACGAAAATGTGTTTTTGAAATCGCCGAACCTGGTGTGGAGGGCCTTGAAGGCATTTTTCCGGAGTTTCCTGTCCTGTGAGACCAGGTAAGTTCCATAACGCTCCTGGGAAAGGGGACGTTTTTTCCCTTCACCGTCGGTGACGTCGGGGAAAGTCAGATCGGCGTTTGTGAGCATGCTGAAGACATTCTCAGCAGCGTGGGCAATTTCTCCGGCCCCTGAGAGAAGGGTTTCCTCTTCGGCGGAGAGGCGGTGGTCGCTCTGTCGGAAAATGTCGTCAAGGAGGAAACGATAGTGCTCGAGTTCTTTCAGTTCCGCCAAGAACTCTTCTGTGACCTTGCGTCCCGTCTCGATGATTTCAGGTACGATGTAGGACGTTCTTTCGCCTGTTTTGACGGCAAGAGAGATGGAACGTGCGGCTACAGACTGGGCGTCGGAATCCCTGGTGTCCTGGTGGCTCAGCATATGGGCGTAGACAACGATTCTGTCCACCAGCTCCTCCAGGGCGTCTGCAAGGCGCAGCCCTTCAAGGAGTCCTTGAGCGCTTTCCTTCAGGCTTCCTTTCAGTGACGCAAGGTCCTTCCCCATTTTTTCAGCCTTTTTGAAGGCTTCTTCCCATTCCCCGAGGGTCTCGAAGAGGTCTTCAAGCCGCCAGGTCTCCTTTTTCGGTATTTTGGATCTCTCGGGTATGGCTGAAGAATCTGTTGTCTCCAAGGAATCTGCGGTCACGAATCAACATCCTTTCTGCCCGTTTCGACTGGTTCACCCCTGCGTTTCCTTTTACGAAAAACGAAACACTTTGGCATTCAGGCTTTACCTGTTGGCGAAATAGAAAAAGAACATCACTCCCACGCCGATGCCCGCAAGGATGGCTCTTCTGAGTCGTACCTGCCTCCGGTTTGGTTCTGTCCTCCGGGGGGTCGTAAAAACCTTCAGGCGTAGCGGTCCTTGTCTTCCTTTTTCTGTCGCGGAGTCCCCAGATTTTGTCTCCATAAGCGTAGGCAAGAAACCCTGCGCCCGTTCCCATGAAGATTGCTCCCAGAAGCGGCTGGAGCAAAGATTCCATTTCACGGCACTCCTTTCTCGGCTGAGTGAATGTTTTTCAATCCTTCCCTGCTTCACCGTGTCATGCTGCTCCGGAGGGAAGGCCGGAAAACATCCTGTCAGAGAGTAAACGAGGGGTTTCCGGCATCAAGAATATGAAACTTCGTCGTGGCGTCGCAATACTCTTCCAGGGCTTTTGCGAGTTCCTCCGTCATAAAGCGAATTTCCGCCCCTGCCACAGGAGGCAGGCCATCCACATTCAGGGCCACCTTCCCCGTATCCTGTGTGATCTTTGTGGTATCGCTGTTCCTCCAGCACCAGGCCCGGCACAGGACGTTCCCTCCGGATTCGTCCTGATAGATGACTTCCCCCGGCTTCGGGTTTTCCAGGGCGTCGGGTTTGCCTAACGGTCGGTATGTTTCGTCCCCCTTGGCCGGAGAGAGCCGGAGGTCCCCGGAAACGGCCGAAATGTCATCTCCGCCGCAAGGGACGAGATATTTCAGGCTTGTTTTGTTTATCAGGGAGACGACGGTGTTGATGTAGGGGATTTCCGTGCCTTTGCGGATCCGTTTTACGAGGTTCAGTATCGAGGGTGGGCAGGCATTGGGGTTGATTCCAAAGGCACGGAAAGCCTCCATCCAGGAAGCAAGTTTCGGATGTTCTTTGAATTTTTCAAGGGACACGTCCGTCCTTATTTTTTCTTCGAGAACCCGCAGATCATCCTCAAGTTCCCGGCTTTTTCCTGAATTGTCGATGTTTTCCGCGATAACGACACCACGAGTGAATTCCGGGAACAATTCGAAAACAGCTTCGTGAATACCTATCTCCATAACGTTTTCAGTCTCCCCTTTCTGTATTATTCCTTGCGGCGACACATCCTTTTTCAATGTCCACTTTCATGAGGAGCAGGAGTCCCCCGAGAAAGAAAAGCATGAGCATTCCTATGCCAGGCAGTGGTGATTCCGTGTATTGGGTGATGATCCCGAACAACAGCGGTCCGGCGACTCCCGAGAACTTGCTGGAAATATCGTAAAAGCCGAAGAATTCTGCGCTTTTCCCCTTTGGGACCATGAGCGCGAAAGTGCTCCTGCTGATGGCCTGAACGCCGCCCTGGGCCATTCCGACTGCGATTGCAAGGATCCAGAAATGCCATGAGGCGGACATAAACATGGCGCCTGCTGTAATGAGACAGTACCAGACAAGTCCTGCACCGATGGCGGATTTCCCGCCGATTTTTCGGGCAAGCTTTCCGAAGAGGATCGAAAAGGGTGCCGCCACGAACTGGGTGACAAGGAGCGCTCCAATGATCGAAAGCGGACTGAAAAGCAGTTCTGCAGCATAGATGGCTGCCAGTTTCATGATGGTTCCGACACCATCATTGTACAACCAGAAGGCGACCAGAAAGAAAAAGAGCTCCCGGTACCGCCGTATGTCCCGGAAGGTTTTCACAACCCGGCCCACGCCTTTTTTGACCGCAACAACCGCTCCGTCTGCTCCGCGGCCGACGACAGGCGGCTCTGAAACGTGCCGGAAAATCGGTATGGAAAAAAGAAACCACCACAGAGCAACGGAAAGAAAAGCGACCCGGTATCCCGAGGTTTCGGGTAGCATTATGATGCAAAGAATGTTTAAGGCCAGAAGGGACCCGCCTCCGATATAGCCGAAGGCATAGCCGCGGGAGGATATCTCGTCGATGGAATTGCCTTTTTCGGCCAGCTGCGGCAGCAGGGAGTCATAGAAGATCATTGAAGATGAAAATCCGATTGTCCCGCCTCCGTAGAGAAAAAGTGCCCGGAACCAATCTCCGTGGTCAACGGTATACAAAAGTGCTGTCGAACCAATACCGAGGGTGGTAAAAAAGGCGAGAAAGCGTTTTCTTGTTCCAGAAACGTCGGATATGCTTCCCAGAAAAGGGGCGGTAAACGCCGTCAGCAACATCGCCCCTGCCGACGCGTAACCAAGATAGGCCGATGACAGGCCCTCTTTCAGGGTGGCTGAGACAATGTTGAAATAGACAGGAAAAACCGCTGCGATGATGGTCGTCGCGAAAGCCGAATTCCCCACGTCATAGAGGCACCAGGCGTTAACGGCCCGGCGGTGTTCCAGAGATCTGTCGGCGGTTTTCATTTCCCAGCAGAGTCCTTTCGGATATTCTTCTGCATATCCGTTTCAATGTCCCAGTATACAGGTACCTTCCGTGAGAAATGGGGCGCACCAGGCACAAAACGCCGATATTTGGTATCCTTTTCCAGCGCCCTTGCATTTTGAAACATCCACAGCCGCCGCGGGAGGTTTCTTTTGAAGAAAATTCGTGTTCTTGAGGGGCACCCTTTGCGCACGGGGTCTGTCGTCGATGCCCGGGAAGCCAATCGAGGCAAGATCCTTCGTCGGGTGGAGGTTCTCGACGAAGAAGGTTCCGCGGCGCGATACGCCTTTGTTCAGCCCATGCTCACGAAACTGCATTGAACCTCGCAAAAAGGCTTGAAAGAGCCATTGGCAAAAGAACTGGATTCGCGCCGAAAAGGAATACCGTTCTCGGAATCCAATCTGGACCGCTGTTCCGTAGCCGTGGGTATGGTTTCTCTGTAATGCCGGTTTTGCTTGAACCGGAACAGTGCGCCGGGCAGATAGCAAACAGAAAGGCGCCAAACCGCACGTGAAGGAGTGAGAGCCATGTCCGGGAAACCGTCTGAACCGAAAGAGGAAGGAACCTCTTTGGAGAAGAAGATTTCAGACATTTTGGAAGATCATCGTTGCTTTGATTTTGTGGAAATGATGAAAAGCCCCTGGAAACTGTTTTGGAGGAATTTTCTCGTTGGCGTCGCCAGGGGGCTTGGATTTGCCGTTGGCCTGACCATATTGGCCGCCGTCGTCGGCTACATCATTATTGGATTGCTCAAACCATTACTCTCCCTGCAGCTTCCTGTCATAGGCGGCCTTATCGCCGACATCATCCAGTCGGTCCAGAACCAGATGAATGGAGGAATGTAATGAAGCGGAAAAACCTTTTTCTCGCAGCGCTGGCTTGTTTTTTCTGTTTTTCGGGCCTCGCAACGACTGCTGCGTTTCCGTCCCCTGGGGAGTTCCCGGCCGAAACTCCTCAACCCCTCGTCCTGGAAGATTTCGTAGAGAAATGGAATCTTGCCGACTCCAACTGGATTCTCATAGACAAATCCCGTTTCTCACTCGTCCAGTACAGGGGTGTCTGCGAAATCGCCCGTTTCGATGTGGCCCTTGGTAAAAAACCGGGAAACAAGCAACGTGTCGGTGATATGCGGACCCCCGAAGGGGTTTTCAGGGTTGTCAGCATACATGACTCGAAACATTGGGTGCATGATTTCGGCGACGGGAAAGGACCTGTCGAGGGTGCCTACGGGCCCTGGTTCATCCGCCTTGAGACGGGCTGGAAGGGGATCGGAATCCACGGCACCCACGATCCGGCGTCGATAGGAACACGTGCGAGCGAGGGATGCATCCGGATGAAAAACGAAAAGCTGCTCCAGATCGTTGACGAAATGTCTCCCGGCACAGTGGTGGTCATAAAGCCGTGACGGCTTCCTGTTTGTGCAAAAGTGCACTAGACTAGGAAACGGCCTGTGCCGTAAATTTATGAAAGGGGAGTGATGAAAGGTGTCCCAGCAGGTGTGGGAAAACCTTTATTCAAACGTGGCGAAGGCACTCAAACCTTCTCCTATAAGGGAACTTATGAAATACACCAAAAAGCCGGGCATGATATCCCTTGCCGGCGGCAATCCGGACCCGAGAATATTCCCCGTCCCGGAATTCCAGGAAGCTGCGGCCATCATTGGCGAACGTGGAAGAGATGTTCTCCAGTACGGGACGACGGGAGGATACGAGCCGCTGAAGGACTTCATCTCTGAGTGGATGGCACCTCGGATGGGTCGAAAGGTGAGTTCCGACGAATTGCTTATTACCACCGGTTCCCAGCAGGTTATGGATCTGTTTGCGGCGGTTTTGCTCAATCCGGGTGACGCTGTGGTTGTTGAGGAACCCACCTATCCCGGGGCGACTCATGTCTTGAGAAACCGGCAGGCCTCTTTTGTTACTGTACCCTGTGACAAGGACGGCATGCGTGTGGACCTGCTGCCTGAAAAGCTTGACCATGCCGCGGCAGAGGGTAAAAAGGTCAAATTCATTTACTCCATCGTCAATTTTCAGAATCCCTCGGGATATACCCTCACGGCGGCAAGAAGAAAGGAACTTCTTGCCGTGGCGTCACGCTACGGTATCCCCATCCTTGAAGATGACCCCTACGGCCATCTCAGGTTTGAAAGTGAGCACGAGCCGACGCTGTTTTCCATGGATACGGCGGGAATAGTGGCCTACGCGTGCTCTTTCTCCAAGATCCTGGCGCCCGGCACGAGGGTTGCCTGGGTCGTGGGACCGGAACACGTGATCAGGAAGATGGTAATGGTGAAACAGGGAAGCGACCTCTGTACGAGCACCGTGTCCCAGGCCATTGTTTACGAGTATTGCCGTCTCGGCCACATGGAGACGTTTCTCCCGAAAATCATAGATCACTACAGGAAAAAGCGTGATGCCATGGAGCGGGCGTTCAGAAAGCACCTTCCCGAAAATGCCTTGTACGAGACTCCTGAAGGCGGTTTTTTCTACTGGCTGACTCTGCCGGGCATAGATTCCCGGGAACTCTTCAGCAAGGCCATAGACGAAGGAGTGGCCTTCGTCGTAGGGGATGCCTTTTTCCCCAATGGCGGAGGTGCTGAAAATGTTCGGACTTGCTTTACCTTTGCTGCAGAGGACGAACTCGACGAAGCCGCACAGCGGCTTGCACGGGCGATAGAAAAATGAAAGTCTGAGTGCAAGGTCGGAAAAAGCGCACAAAAGGGGCGGCCTTAAGGCCGCCCCTTTTGTGCAGT
The DNA here is from genome assembly GCA_046542505.1 of Thermovirgaceae bacterium. GTDB lineage: Bacteria > Synergistota > Synergistia > Synergistales > Thermovirgaceae > UBA1876. The sequence goes on from JBKHBH010000014.1 coordinate 15,761, forward strand.
GGGTGCTGAAGGTGTGTTCACGAAACCTTGATTTCCTTCGAGTTTTCCCAGAACCCGTGAATGTTGCAGTAGGCTGTCGCATACAGGACGCCTGCTTTTTTCGTTGCCATCTCTGCCGTGACTGAGTGGTTGGTGTACACGGCGCCCTCGTTTGCGCCCTCCACAGATTCGCCGTGGGCGGTGAATTCGAAGTTTCCTACCTGGACGGGGAATTTTTCGCCTTCAGGTTTAAAGAAAAGCTGGATCCACCTGATGTGGTGTTCCGTGGTATTTGGGTGAGCGATCTCTTTCCCGAGGGAGACTTTAACCTTGAACGTTCCACCGGCTGTGACGGTATCGGGGCATTCGATAACGGGGACGTGTTTCTCGGATTTCCAGTCAGCGCTCTGGTACAGTTCGGCAATCTTTCCCATAAATCTGACCTCCCTTTTTCGCGCATTCTGAGAATATTTTACAAGATCGCGCACTCACAGGCAAAATCAGCCCGTGGCTCATGTGAAAAAAACTTTGGTGCCAAAAAACAAATTGTTCCGCCCTGGGCATTTGCCGCAGAGCTTGTTTCGGTTATGCTGAAGCCGTCCGGTCCGAATCGACACCTTGCGCCCCGTTGGTCTGGGGGTGCTGGAAATTTCGGCAGGAAGGGGATTTCGATGGACAACCCTCTTTTTACGTTCTCGGCGCCGGGAAACGTAATATTTGGAGAATATTCGTCAAGACGCATTGTCGATGTTTTGTCTCTTCACGGGGTGAGCAATCCGGGAATCATGATGGGTCGCACCCTGTCGAAGACGGCAATACGGGAAAAGGTGGTCCATATCCTTGAGGAAGGTGGATACAGACCCGTCGTTTTCGACGGAATTCCTCCCGAACCGCCAGTCGGGATCCTGGACAGTGTAGCCGCAAAGGTCAAAGAAGCAGGTCTTGACGTCCTCATAGGACTTGGCGGCGGCAGCACCATGGATTTTACGAAAGTGGTCTCGGTCCTCGCAAAAGACGGAATGGATGTCATGTCCCTGGTGGGAAGGGGCCGCGTTCCTCGAAGAGGTCTTCCCACGGTCATGATGCCCACTACGGCGGGAAGCGGTTCCGAGGTTTCTCCCGTGGCCATATTCACCTTCCCAGAGGAACAGGTAAAAAAAGGTGTCGTCAGCCCTTTCCTGATGCCTGACGCCGCAATTGTGGACCCGGCCTTCACCCTGGATTTGCCTGCCAGGGTGACGGCCAACACCGGCGTGGATGCCTTCATTCATGCCGTCGAGTCCTATCTGTCTGTGAACGCCAACCCCTTCAGCAGGGAACTATCCCTTGCAGCGGTCAGGAAGATCTACCCTTTCCTGCACATCGCCTTGAAGGACGGGCACGACAGAAAGGCGCGCTACAATATGTCACTGGGAAGCCTCCTCGCGGGGATGGCCTTCGCCATGGCCGGAACGGCGGCCGTTCATGCCCTCGCCTATCCTCTCGGGGGCGAGTTTCATTTTCCCCACGGGACGGCGAATGCCGTGATGCTCCGTTCCGTAATGGAAGCGAATCTGGAGGGCAATGAAGCATTGTTTGGGGTGCTTTCTGATACCATGAGGGAATCTGCCGGAGAAAAAAGGTATCGGGGAGATGTCCGGAAGAAGGCCCTTGACGCGCTTTCGCAGATGACGTCTTTTGCACGTGAAGCAGGTATCCCATCGAGGTTGAAGGATCTCGGGATCCCGAGTGAAGCTCTCCCGAGGATGGCTCTTGCCGCCTCGAGAGAAAAGCGGCTCCTGGGCAATAACCCGAAGACCTTTACGGTGAAAGACATAGAAAGAATCTACCGCGATGCGTGGTAAACCAGAAGGGAAAGGGAAGGGTGACTGCCGATGAGAATTGCGCGATTCGTCATGAAATCCGATGAAAGAGAAAACGCACGATGGGGGACTGTTGAAGGCGGTCTTCTTTACCCCCGGGAAACTCCCGGAAACAGAGCTGCCAGCGAACCCGTCAGGCTTGAGGATGCAAGGCTTCTCGCACCGGCCGTACCGTCAAAAATCATATGTGTCGGCCTGAATTACCTGAAGCACATAGAAGAATCGGGTTACGACAAGGAATCGCTGCCGAAGGAACCGAGCCTTTTCCTAAAGGGACCGAATGCCCTGGCCGATCCTGACAGCGTAATACCCTATCCTTCCTTTACGAAGGAATTTGACTATGAGGGCGAACTTGCCGTGATCGTGGGAAAACGGATGACACCGGGATCCAAAAACCCGATGGAAGGTGTTCTCGGTTATACGGCGGGCCTTGACATGACAGCCAGAGACAAGCAGCGGAAGGATACCCAGTGGACGGCGGCGAAATCCGGGGATCTTTTTTGCCCCCTCGGTCCCTGGATCGAAACGGATCTAGATGCCGGGAACGTGGCCGTGAGGACGAAGGTGAACGGAGAAATCCGGCAAGACGGGCGAACGGATGACCTGTTGTTTCCCGTGGAGAAGATCCTTGGTCACATTCTCACCTTCATGACTCTTGAGCCGGGGGATGTGGTGCTGACGGGAACACCTTCCGGTGTGGGGCGGGTCTTCCCGGGTGACACGATTGAAGTCGAAATAGAAGGTCTCGGGCGGGCCCTTGCCGTGACGATCGGTCCAAAACGGGAATAAAAAGGGGGATTAGGCGCCATGACCGTTTTCACGGATCTTGCGAAGCTGCTGGAGCCTGAATCCGTTGCAATCGTCGGCGCTTCAGAAAACCTCGAAAGCATTTCCGGAAGGCCGCTGAAACTGCTTCGCCGCTTTGGTTACGGTGGCAGGATATACCCGGTGAATCCGAAACATGACGAGATAGACGGTCTGACCTGCTATCGGGATCTTGAGAGTTTGCCTGAAGTCCCGGATGTGGTGCTTATCGGGGTTCGGGCCAAAATCGTGCCGGAAATCGTAGAGCAGTGCAACGTCCTCAGCGTGCCCTTTGCCGTCATCTTCTCCTCTGGTTTTGCCGAAAGCGAGGATTATAAGGGTCAAAACAGGCTTATGGCGGCTGTGCAGCGGGGGCCGACGAGAGTTCTCGGTCCCAACTGCCAGGGGCTCGTAAATTTTGTGTCCGGCATTCCCCTGAGCTTCTCCGCTTCGCTCGATACCGAGAAGTGGGCAAAAGGCCATGTGGCCTACGTGTCCCAGAGCGGGGCCTTCGGATACGCTTCCTTTGCCATGGCCGCCGAGCGCGGGGTGGGATTCCGGTACGTAGTAACCACCGGCAACCAGACGGACCTCGATGTGGTGGATTTCGGTGATGCCTTCCTTGAAGATCCCGAGGTCCGGCTGCTTGTCTTGTACCTCGAGGGTATAAAAACGGGAAGCCGCCTGATTGGCCTGCTCAAGAAGGCTGAAAAAAAGGGCATCCCCGTGGCCGTTCTCAAGGTGGGCGGCAGCCCGACGGGGCAGGAGGCAGCCAAAAGCCATACTGCCGCGGTAACCGGAGACAGGGTCGTTTGGGAGACGGTTCTCAAACAATACGGAGCCATGGAGATTGATGACGTGGAAGACATCGTCGACCTTGGAAAGGTCTTTGGTGTGCTTCCCCGCGCCGGGGGAAACAGGCTGGGAATTCTTACGACCTCAGGCGGTGCGGGTATCATAATGGCCGACAGGGCCTGGGAGAAAGGTCTCCAGGTCCCGGAGCTCTCTCCCGGGGTGCGGAGTAAAATCGAAAAGTATATTCCTTCTTTCGGGTCATCCAGGAACCCCGTCGACCTGACGGCCCAGGTCATAAACGAGCCCGAAGGATTTTCAGAGTGCGTCAGAACCGTATTGGAATCACCTGAAACGGATATGGTCGTGGTTGTCCTTTCCATGATAACCGGCGCGTCCGGGAAGAAACTTGCCGATGATATCATTGACATCTCTGCCGTGTCAGAAAAACCCATGGCCGTATGCTGGCTCATTGATAAAGAGCATGGAGGCACATTTCTTTCACTTCTCCGCAATGCAGGAATACCGCTTTTTCAGAGCCCGAGAAGGTGTGCCGGAGCACTTGCCAGGCTCACAGAGGGTGACAAGTCGCCTGATGGTGAGTGCGAGCCGAAGCCGGCTCAAAAGAAGCCGCTTGCGGGATTGTTACCGGAAACTCCCACGGAATATGATGCGAAACGACTTTTGGCCGAATATGGTGTTTCAGTCACGCAAGAAAGACTGTGCGGTTCCCTGTCCGAGGCTTTAGGAGCGGCCGAGGAGATCGGTTACCCCGTGGCCCTGAAGATCATGTCCCCCGATATCATTCACAAGACGGAGGCAGGTATCGTATCGCTGAACCTTAACTCAGAGGAAGAAGTGAGAAACGCCTACGGAAGGCTCATGGAACGCGCTGGAAAGGCCGTTCCGGGGGCAACCATCCAGGGGGTGCTGATCCAGGAGATGGTCACCGGCGGAGTGGAGTGCATGATCGGCGTCAAGCGGGACCCCCTGTTCGGGCCGGTGGTGGTGGCAGGGCTCGGTGGGATTTACGTGGAAATCCTTCAGGACCTGGCGCTGAGACATGCTCCCGTGAACAAAAAAGCAGCGATGACCATGCTCTCGGAACTGAAGGGATATCCCCTTCTTGCCGGTGCACGGGGCCGTTCAAGGCTTGACATCGAGTCTCTTGCCGATACTATCGTCAGGATTTCGTCTCTTGCCTGCAATGAGGAGGAACTCCAGGAGCTTGACGTAAACCCCGTTTTCGTCTTCGAACAGGGCAAGGGCGTCAAGGCCGTCGACGCCGTTGTCGTGAGGAGAGGCTCTGCGTGAGTGTGTTTTGGCTGCTTGTGATTGCCGGGTATCTCTTTGGATCGATTCCGGCGGGATACCTGGCTGTTATGTGGAAAAAAGGAATAGATATACGGATCGTCGGATCCGGGAATATCGGCGCCACAAACGTGGGGAGAATCCTCGGCAGAAAATGGTCCATAGCCGTGGCGGCTTTCGATATGGTCAAAGGAGGCGTTGTGCTGATCGCCGGAATGGCCGCTGGATTAACGGATCCCCTCATCCTGGGCCTTTCCGGTTTTGCCGCCGTCATTGGGCACGATTATCCCTTCTGGCTTCGCTTCAGGGGCGGCAAGGGTATATCGACGACCTACGGCGCTGTTTTCGTACTGAACCCTATAGCGGCCCTCGGGGCCGGGGCAGTCTGGTACGCCATTCTCAGGCTGAGCGGATATGTTTCGGTGGCCTCTATTGTTTCCCTCTGGTTTATTCCGGTTTTCATGATATTCCTCGCCGAACCCTTCGCCTATGTAGTTTCCTGTGTCGCCCTGGCCGCACTTGCCGTTTTGAGACATTCTGAAAACATCAGAAAGATTCGCGAAGGGACCGAGGCCAAAGTCGGTCGTTAAATGTCCCCAGGCAGTCCTTACGGAGGTCACCCGCATTCTTCTTCATGTTCGTTATTCTGACTCATGGGGGTGACATTTTCCCTGTCCCCTTAAAGGGTGACATTATCCCTGTCCGGTCACAAAACCCCTGAATCGAAATTGACTTATTCTGACCATTAACATATAATGGCGACCGTCAACTTAGGTCAAAAAGGAGGTCCTGCCGTGGCCAGCCTTACGCATGTCATCGAGCGGCATATACAGGAGCTTCTCGAACGAACCGAGAAGGATTCCGTGTTCTTGAGCAGGAAGGATCTTGCCGAACGTTTCGGGTGTGTCCCCAGTCAGATCAACTACGTCATCCGGAGCCGTTTTACACCGGAACGCGGGTATCTCGTCGAGAGCCAGCGCGGGGGACACGGCTACATACGGATCATCCGCCTGTGCCTGAAAATGCCTGAAGAGCGGGCGAACCATATCGATGAACTCGTAGGCGATGTGATTAGCGAACAGGAAATCAAAAAGCTTCTGGCAAATCTCCAGGACAGGGAGATGCTGACCGTCCGCGAACGTCTGCTGATGGAGATCGCCGTCCGTTTCCAGGAACAGATATCGAGAGAGATTTTCGACCTCTCGCCTTTCAAGAGGGACGCACTGCACGCCGAATTGCTTAAACGGCTCCTCAGAAGCCTCGTTCTTCAGTAAGAGGTGTTCACATGCTTTGTGAGAGGTGTCATAAACGGGAAGCGCAGGTCCACATAAAACACATGAAAAACGGTGCTGTCGTGGAGTACCATTTATGCCACCAGTGTGCACAGGATATGAGTCAGCAAGGCATGTTGCCTGAAGTCCCGATGGAGTTCCCCTTTGAAAACTTCCTGGGGAACCTGTTTCCCGTGAAACTCCAGAAACAGGCGGAATCCATTACGCAAGGACAGGAACCGAAAACCACTTGTCCCAGGTGCGGCCTGCATTCCGGGGAGTTCTCCAAAACGGGAAAATTTGGATGTGCCGCCTGTTACGATACTTTCAGGCCAAGCGTACGGCAATTGCTCCGCCGCATTCACGGGAGCGAGATCCACAGGGGATCCAGGCCTTCTGTGAGGTCCTCCGCGCAGCCCGTGGATGATCTGGAGTCTCTCAAAAAACTCCTCAGGGAGGCCGTTGAAAAGGAAGAATACGAACGAGCCGCGGTGCTCAGGGACCGAATCAGGCTCCGGGAGGAAAAGGATTCATGAGCTGCGCGGGTTTCGCTTCACTGCCTTTGGAGTGGCTCTCGGGAGGGAAGGACCAAAGCGACATCGTCCTGTCCAGCCGGAAACGCCTTGCGAGAAACCTCGGGGAGTATCCCTTTCCGGCCCGATGTGATGACAGGACTCGGCGGGAAGTGTCCCGGAGGGTCCTGGACAGGCTCTCGGAAACGCCTGTCATCAACGTTTCCGGAACGTGGGAGATGGATGACCTTGACGACATGAAGCGGGAAGTGCTGGTGGAGCGCCATCTGATAAGCCCGGATTTCTCGCGTCAGACAGGCGGCGGGAAGGTCGCTGTCGTCGATGAGAGTGGGATCGTGTCTCTCATGATAAACGAGGAGGATCACCTCCGGATCCAGGTGTTTCTCGGAGGGCTCGATTTTCACGAGTGCCAGCGAATCGCCGGCAGGGTGGATTCAGCCCTGGAAGAACTGGGATACGCCTTTGACGAGGAATTCGGTTATCTGACGGCGTGCCCGACCAACACGGGAACCGGGCTCCGTGCATCGGCGATGTTACATATCCCCGGGCTCGAGATCAAAAGAAGGCTAGGGAAAATCATTCGGGAATGCAATCGTGTCGGACTGACTGTCCGTGGGATGTACGGGGAAGGAAGCGAGTCCATTGGAGCCCTGTTTCAGGTTTCGAACCAGGTCACACTGGGACAGCGGGAAGATGAATTGATCGAAAAAGTCTCCGGAGTTATCGCGAGCGTGGTTCAGCAGGAGCGCGCCGCCCGGTTGGCCATCAGGGAAAGCGACAGCGAAAAACTCGAGGACAAGATGTGGAGAGCGTGGGGCATTGTCCGGTATGCCAGGAGCATAGACATTCGGGAAGCAATGCAGATGCTCTCGTGGATCAGAATGGGTTCCGAAATGGGAATTTTACCGAAGATTTCTCCAGGAGACTGGAACAGTCTCGTGCTCGAAATCCAGCCGGCCCATCTCCAGTGCTTCGAGGGAAGACGACTCAAGGAGCAGGAGATATCGAGCGCAAGGGCGACCCTCTTGAGGGAACGCCTCGGAACCTGAAAAATTTTTGGACGAAATACTGGAGGGAAAGGGCATGTGGCAGTTTTTCACCGAACGAGGAAAGAAAGTGATCCAGCTGGCCCATAAGGAGGCTCTAAGGCTTGGACATGATGTTATAGGCACGGAACATATCCTGCTTGGGCTCGTCGCCGAGGGAGAGGGCGTCGCCGCACAGGTTCTGGCGGCATTCGGTGTCGGTGCCGAGGAGGTCACTCAACGGGTAGAGCAGATCGTGGGCAGGGGGGAAACAAAGAGCAAGCCCGTTGACCTGCCCCTCAGTCCGAGGGCGAAGCGCGTTCTGGACCTCGCCATGCGGGAGGCCCGGAACATGGGCGTCAATTACGTTGGTACGGAGCACATATTGCTGGGGCTTATTTCAGAAGGCGAGGGCATCGCCGCCCAGGTACTCTTGTCCATGGACCTTGACCTTCAGAAGGTGCGTACGGAGATCCAGTCTGTCCTTTCCGGTGGCGAGCACGGCAACGAGACAGACCGTGAATCCGGCGAAACCACCGGCAAGGGCGCGAGCCGGTCGAGAACGCCTACCTTGGACCAGCTCGGAATCGTCCTCACTGACATGGCTTCGTCGGGTGAACTGGATCCAGTCATCGGCAGGAACAAGGAGATCCAGAGGGTCATCCAGGTCCTGTCCAGGAGGAAGAAAAACAACCCCGTCCTCATAGGAGACCCTGGGGTCGGGAAGACATCCATAGTCGAGGGCCTGGCTCAGAAGGTTATATCCGGCGATGTGCCCGAGGTACTCAAGGGCAAGCGCGTGGTACAGCTCAACGTGGGCAACCTCGTGGCCGGAACCAAATATCGCGGGGAATTCGAGGAACGGATGAGGAAGTTGGTCAAGGAGCTCAGGGATTGCCGTGACGTGATCCTCTTTATCGACGAGATTCACACCATCGTAGGTGCCGGGGGAGCTGAAGGCGCCGTGGACGCGGCAAACATTCTCAAGCCAAGCCTCGCCAGGGGCGAGTTCCAGGTCATCGGGGCCACGACCCTTGAGGAGTACCGGAAGCACATCGAAAAGGACGCAGCACTGGAGCGTCGGTTCCAGCCTGTTATGGTCGAAGAGCCCAGCGTGGAGGATTCCGTACGGATACTTGAGGGTCTGAGGGATCGGTACGAAGCCCATCACAGGGCAAAGATCACCGACGGAGCTCTTTCCGCGGCAGCGCGTCTCTCGGAGCGGTACATAACGGAGCGGTTCCTTCCCGACAAGGCCATAGACCTTATCGACGAGGCTGCAGCCAGGGCGAGGCTCAAGACCATGGAACTCCCCGAGGATATCAAGGCCAGGGAAAAGGAACTGGAATCCCTCAGAAAAGAAAAGGAAGCGGCCGTGACAGCCCAGGAGTTCGAAAAAGCGGCGAGTTTCAGGGACAAGGAACGGCGGCTCTCAGAGGAAATCGAAAAAAGCCGGCAGGAATGGCAGAAGCGGCGTCATAATGAGGAACCCGTTGTCGATTCCGAACAGATAGCGCAGATCGTCGGCGAATGGACGGGCATCCCTGTCGTGCAGCTGACCGAGGAAGAATCAAGCCGACTACTCCGCATGGAAGAAGAGATTCACAAGCGGATGGTCGACCAGGTAGAGGCCGTCAACGCCGTAGCCAGGTCCATCAGGCGGGCCAGGAGCGGTCTCAAGGATCCCAAGCGGCCCATTGGAAGCTTCCTCTTTCTCGGGCCCACCGGTGTGGGCAAGACGGAACTGGCCCGTTCTTTGGCGGAGTTTCTCTTCGGAAGCGAGAATTCCATGGTCCGTTTCGACATGAGTGAATACATGGAGCGCCATGAAGTGGCCAAACTGATCGGAGCGCCTCCCGGATACGTCGGCTACGAGGAGGGAGGAAAGCTTACCGAGGCCCTGAGGAGGCGGCCATATTCGGTGATCCTCTTCGACGAGATTGAAAAGGCCCATCCCGACGTTTTCAACATTCTTCTGCAGATTCTCGAAGACGGGCGACTCACTGATGGTCAGGGGCATACCGTGGATTTCAGGAACAGCGTGATCATCATGACGAGCAACATAGGTGCCCAGGATCTCATGAAGGGACGCTCGCTGGGTTTCACCGCAGCGGAAAGTGCCGACGTGGACCTGGACAAGATGAAGACCAGCATCATGGAGGCCGTCAGGAAGACCTTCAGGCCCGAGTTCATCAACAGGGTGGATGACATCATCATCTTCAAGCCCCTCGGACGGGATGAGCTTCTCAAGATTCTCGAGATAATGCTTGAGGAAGTCGGTCACAGGCTCGAGGATCAGGGAATAACAATAGATGTCCCCGAAAAAACCAGGGCGAAGCTCCTCGAAATCGGGTACGATCCCAAATTCGGCGCAAGGCCCCTGCGAAGAACGCTCCAAAAGTCCATAGAGGATCCCCTGGCGGATCTTATGCTCGAAGGCGGCATAGAAAAAAACAGTAGGGTTCGGGTTTCCGTCGAAAAAGGGGAATTCTCTTTTGAGACGGTGGAAAGGAAAAATACGCCACCAAAGAAGGAATCCGCAAAGGATTAGACCGTGAGCGTATGACCGATGAAACCGGGACGGGAATGACGACCGTTCCGGTTTCTGTTATTCTGTGACTTCAGGCAAGTGGTAACCCGGAAGGAAAGGAGGAATGTGTATTGCAAATCAACTTTTTCTGGATCCTGTTGGTGTTCTTTTTTGTCTACCCTTCGATAAAGCAGTGGTATCGTGAAAAATCGAGGGTAAACGCCATCAGGGGTCTTGAAAAGAAGCGGGGAAGCAGGGTGATCACCCTCATCCACAGACAGGAGAGTGTCGGTTTCTTAGGGATGTTCTCCAAAAGCTACATCAACATTGAGGACTCCGAAGAAGTCCTCAGGGCCATCCGACTCACATCAGCGGACACACCCATCGACCTGATCGTCCACACGCCGGGGGGGCTGCTGCTGGCAGCGGAACAAATCGCGGCGGCATTGAACAAGCATCCTGCCAAGGTGACCGTTTTCGTCCCACATTACGCCATGTCGGGGGGGACTCTTGTTGCCCTTGCGGCCGACGAGATTGTCCTGGATGAGCACGCCGTCCTGGGGCCCGTGGATCCGCAGATCGGCCAATACCCGGCGGTGTCTATACTCAAGGCCGTCGGGCAGAAACCTGTAGCGGAACTTGATGATGAAACCCTTATCCTTGCCGATGTCTCGGGAAAGGCTGTTGTCCAGACCAATCAGTTCGTCAAGGATCTTCTTGTGGACAACGTGTCCGAGGAAGAAGCAGATCGGCTGGCCACGGTTTTGACCGAAGGGCGCTGGACCCACGATTACCCCATATCAAGCACGGAGGCCAAGCGCCTCGGGATGTTCGTCAGCACTGAAATGCCAGATGATATCTGTGATATCATGTGCCTTTACCCGCAGACGGGACAGCGTCGTCCTTCGGTGCAGTATGTGCCCCTCCCGTATCAGGGTTCGCCGAAAAATGGCTCGAAAACGCCGGTAAACTAAACTAAAAGAAACAGGAGGAATTTTATGAGCTTTATGTGGAAGAAACAAGGGAAACTGATTCTTGCAGTGATTGCGTTCATCCTCGTTGCGGTGATGGCCGGTGCGGCCATTGCGACCGAGGAGAAACCCGTTGTCTCCGTTGAAGAGGACAAGGTGGGCGAACAGGAGCTGATCGATCTTATCATCCGTCAGACAGGCATCCAGGATCAGATGTTGCCCATTGCCCTTTCGCAGATGTCCCTGGACCAGAGGGAAGAACTCGTCGACCAGGTGGTGACGGCACTGCTTTTAAGCCATGCTGCGGTGGAGGAAGGGCTTGAAGATGATGAGGAGGTCGCCTTGACTCTTAAATGGAACAGGGCGAATGCCCTTGCCCAGGCGTACATTAACAAGATTTCCGAAAAATGGAGCCTCAAAGAGGAGGAACTCGAAAAATTTTACGAAGAAAACAAAGAAGATTATGTTGTACCCGATTCGGTTCACGTTCGTCACATCCTCACTGAAACCGAGGAGGAAGCCGCGGAGGTCATGGAGGAGATCGTGGAGGACGAAGCCTCATTCGAAGCCGTGGCTGAAGAAAAAAGCATCGATCCCGAAAGTGCCGAAAAAGGCGGAGATTTGGGATGGATAACCAAAGGCCAGACGGTTCCTGTCTTTGACGAGCTCGTTTTTTCGATGGAGGAAAACTCCATCGAGGGACCCGTAGAAAGCCGCTTCGGGTGGCATGTTGTCCAGGTTCTGGAGAAAAAACCGGGCCATCAGCAAACCTTCGAGGAAGCCCTTTCGCAGGTTCGGGAAGACATCCAGCAATCGTACCTGGCTCAGGAAGTGGATAAACTGAAAGACCGTTACGACGTCGAAGTCGACACCGAGGCATTATCTAATCTCGGTGGCTTCCCCGCTTCCGAATAGAAACGAAGAAAGTTACAGCTTCAAGAAGGTGAGGGCTCCGCAACCACGGGGAGCCCTCACCTTCTTTGCCTCTACGGCCAGGGATACAGCTTGCCCTCGAAAACCGTTCTGGCTTCGCCGGTGATGTCAAGCCGGTTGCCTTCGCAGATACGCAGGAAGAGTTCGCCTCCCCGGCGGGAAGCCTGGAAGGCGTGGAATTTGAGTTTCTCAAGCTTTTCAGACCAGAATGGGGCAAGAACGGTATGAGCTGATCCCGTGACGGGGTCTTCGTCGATTCCTTCCCAGGGGCCAAAATAGCGGGAAACAAAATCGAAATCTTTCGAAGGAGCCGTGACGATGACCCCTTCGAAAGGCATTCCGCCTCGATCGCTTGCGAGAAGGGCGCTCATGTCCGGAGAGAGGTTTCTCAAGGTTTTCTCGTCACCGATTTCGATGAGAAGCATTTTTGCCTGTGAGGAAAGGGCAGTGGCGCGGAATGTTTCAATCCCCAGCGCCTGCAGGACTCCTTTGGGGCAGCGTGCGGTTTCGGGAGAGTTCAGAGGGAAATCGAGAACGATCCGTTCTCCTTCGCGCCTCGCCGAAAGGGCGCCACTTTTGCTGTCATAATGAATGGTGTCACCTGTCTCGTGTGTTTCGTTGAAAAGGACGTGAGATGCGGCGAGGGTGGCGTGCCCGCAGAGCGGGACCTCTACAGCAGGTGTGAACCAGCGGATTTCAAAATGTTTTTTTGAAGGCCGATGGACCACGAAAGCCGTTTCCGAGAGATTCATCTCCGCGGCAATGTTTTTGAGTATTTCGTCTTCGGGGAACTCCTCGAAAAGACAGACGGCGGCAGGATTGCCGCAAAAAGGTTTCGAGGTAAAGGCATCGACCTGAAACAGCGGTACCGGATTGTCTTTTTTCTTGGGCATTGTAAAAAACCTCCTTTTTACGTGGCAAGCTGAAGCAACCGGGTCCGATAGAAAGGGTATCACGTCGGGGCGTGGGAAACGATTCTATTCGAAAGAATGAAATCTGGCATAATGAAGACGTTGTGTGACACGTAGTCCCGAAGGGGAGAGCGCATATGGATGACCGTGAAATGCGGGAAGGGATAGTTCATTTTGGACGAAAAATGCTTGAAGCGGGCCTGACTCGCTGTACGGGTGGAAACCTCAGTTGCAGGGGAGAGGACGGCAGGATCGCTGTTTCACCAAGCGGCATGAACTATGACAAGACAACACCTGAGGATGTGGTTATCCTGTCGGAGACAGGAGAGATCCTCTCTGGTGATAAAAAACCATCGAGCGAAGTGCCCCTTCATCTTGAACTCTACAAAAGGCGTCCTGAAACGGGAGCCGTGGTGCATACCCATTCGCTTCATGTTTCCGTTCTGGCCTGCCTCGGGTGGGAGATCCCGCCGTTCCACTATCTTATGGCTTCTTTCGGGGGAAAGATTCTCATTGCTCCTTACGCTCACTTTGGTTCCAGGGAACTCGCTCTTTCAGTTGCGGCAACCATTGGAGAAGGAAAGGCTGTCATCCTTGCCAATCATGGACTTGTCACTGTGGGTGAGGACCTCGAAAAAGCCTTTGAGGCGGCGGAGACGGCGGAGTTTCTGGCGGAAATTTATCTCAAGGCCAGAAGTGCCGGCAAACCCCGATGTCTTGGCGAAGATCAGGTCGACAGACTGAAGAAACTTTTCGAAAACTACGAACGGAACCGGTCGATGAGGGGAAAATCAGGCCTATGAAAATCAAAACAGAAACCAAAAGAAGAAAAATGAATCAGGGGGGTTATGATGACAGACTGGAAATTGGCCCAGGAAATTGAAGAATACATTGCGGCCGGAGGGCCTGGAAAAGTCGGATTCGCTGATATCAGGGATACGGGAGAAGCGCTTGCGAAGAAATGGCCCATGGCGGTTACGATCCTTTCGCCTCTTGAAACAGGGCCATTGAGGGAAATCGGCAATGGACCGACGAAAAATTATCGTGACGAATACGTCCGGGCAAACAAGTATCTCGCGGTACTCGGCGAGGGCGTACGTGACCTGGTCGAAAAAAAAGGATACCGGGCTTACCTCGTCGGTCCGACGACGGAAGGCTGGGACAAGCGGACCCTAGCGGCGGAATTTCCTCACAAGACGGCAGCGACCCGGGCGGGTCTGGGCTGGATAGGAAAATGTGCGCTGCTGGTGACCAAAGATTACGGGTCCGCCCTGAGAATGTGTACCATACTGACCGATGCGCCTCTCCCGGCAGGTAAACCGGTGGAAAATTCTTTATGCGGCGGGTGCACGGAATGCATGACTGACTGCCCTGTTTCAGCACCTACAGGAAGAGAATGGTCCCCCGATCTCTCAAGGAAGGATATCATCGACATCAGGGCTTGTTATGACCAAGCGAAAGCCTTTTCCGATGCGTCAGACCTGGGGCATACCATATGCGGAATCTGCATGGTGGCATGTCCCTGGACGAAGGCGTACATGAGTCAAAAACAGGGATAAATTCCGCCTATCCGGGCCTTTTACCCGGGAGAATATGCGCCAGATCGTCCTTTACGGAGTCGAGAAAACGTCCCGTCCCTTGCGGCGGGGCCGTCAACAGGCTGACCGTGACAAAAACAATCGAGGCCAGAAGCAGACCCCAGACCGGGGGCCATTGACCGAACGGTTTTGCACCCGTTACGTAGAGCATCCCTGTGAGTACACCGCCTGCGGTTATGCTCCAGAAAGCCCCCGGGGCCGTTGATTTCTTCCAGAAGAATGCGCCGATGACAGCCGGAAGCTGCATCAGAAGGCCGCCTGAGGCCATGGAAGAGAGGACGGCGATCAGGTCGAAACGGTATTGTGCAAAGGCAAGGCAGGCGATGGTGATGATGGGGATGAATGCCTTGCTCAGCACCATTTCCCTGTTTTCGTCCAGGTTTGGTAAGGCTCCTTTGAGAATGTCCCTTCCGAACATGGAGCTCAAAGTCAGAATAATGGAGTTCATCGTGGATACAGCTGCTGCCATAATGCTGAGGGTCACCACCAGAGCCAGCGCGGGAGGCACAAGGGACAAAAGCGAGGCCATCGCGTTGTCGGCTGCCTCGAGTCCCGGTGCCAGACTGGCGGCGGAAAACCCGAGGTAGACGCACAAGACGGTGTAAACAAAACCGAAGAAAGAAAAGCCAAGGATCATCTTTCGGATGCTCCCAATACTTCGGGGGCTGTAAAGGCGTTGCACAACCTGCGGGTTGGTTACGGCGAAAAAGAACCAGGGCAGCGTCAGGCCGATGAACATGGGAAGCGACCACGATACCTCGAGAAGCTTCGGGTTCGTCTGCGGGAACGGGAAAGGTCCTTCCGGAAGGAGAACGAAACCGACGAAACCTGCGAGAGCGATGCTTGCGACGAACATGATGGCGGATTGGAGCGCATCGGTGAGAGCAACGGAACGAAGCCCCGCCCACCAGGAGAAGATAAAGGACATGGCCGCCCCGATGATCGTCGCTGTCCTGAATGAAATAGCCCCTCCCGAAAGGGTTTCGAGAAGGTATCCCATGCCCATGAGCTGGACCGCCGCATATGGGACGAGCATGATGATGCACAAAAGTGCCGCCGCCATGCCGACGGCCGGACTCTCGTAACGGAAAGAGAGCATCTCCGAGGGCGTCAGGAGGTTGAAACGCTTTCCTGCCGCCCAGTAGCGGGGAGCGAACAGGGCCAGAAGAAAGACAGTCCCCACCAGGTAGGTTAGTTCAAATCCCAAACTGGCGACGCCGGTTTTATAAGCAAGCCCCACGAGGCCCACCATCATGAAGGCACTGTAGGTGGTTGCGCTGTAAGTCAGGGCGGAAAGCAGTCCCCCGACACTCCGGTTGGCAAGAAAGTACTCGACCATGCCCTTGCCGAGCTTTTTCCTGGCCGTCCAGGAGAGGAACGATCCTGCTACGAACCACAAAAATATTCCAGAGAGCAGGACAAAGCTGTTCATCGGGTATTCCCTCGATCGTTTCGCGTGTCGGGATCACTCCAGGAAGCCGTGTACGCGATGCCCCCGGCAAGGACGACGGCGGACAAAACGATCCAGAAAAGCCACGAGCCTTCTTTTCGAAAAATCGTGTAAGGCAGGAGAATATCGACTGTGGTCAAAAGCAGGGCGGCAAGTATCCAGATCTTTTCTCGGACATGCACGGTGTATCCCCTCCGGACTGGATGTTCAATTTACGAGAAATCCTTTTTCTTCGAGAATCCTTTCCACATCGTCAAGTACGTTCTCGTTATCAGCCTCGACGGTATGTAGGTGAAAGCCGCGGGACAAGGAAAGCAACGGGCTTTGACCAGTACTGTTCAGGAGGTTGACGAAACGTGTGACGTCCTCACGGGTTTTGACGTGGATGTTCCCCCGGATTTCCCCATAGATCGGATGATCTACGATGACATCCAGAACGTGTCCCCCTGCATTGACGATGGATCCCAACTCCTCGGCTATATCCCCCGGTTCGTGTCGAACGGCGAAAATCCTGCGAAATCTTTCAGGCCCCTCCTGAAGCACATATCCCTGTGGTGTTGCTGCTATTGGAACTCCTTGCTTGCGTAACAATGCGATATCCTGTACGACGGCCTGTCTGCTGACGAAGAAAGCCTCGGCCAGTTCTGATCCGCTCTTCGGCCCATCAGCCGTTTCGAGAAGTTTTACCAGTTTTTTTAGGCGCTCGAATCGCTCCAAACCCGCACCCCCAAAAACTAGCTGCTAGTAGCAGATAATAGCAGATATGGCTGCCAATGTATATTTTTGTATCTCCTCATACAATCAGGAAGGAGGCGATATGTTATAGGATCTGTTCTTTCGTCTCTTGTGAGAATCTTGCCCGGGAAGGATCCTGCGCTTTCGGGTCTGGACCGCCTGGGCTTCGGTCCGCGTTCTGATGTGTGGTTTCGTCCGTTCCCTGTCAAGAGGCTTGAAACGTCTTCCAAAAATCTCCGATGCCTCATACAGGACGACAAAGGCCCTGGGATCGTTCTCGCGCAAATATTTCTTCAGGTCGGCGACTTGTCGGGGGAAAAGCATGGCCAAAAGGACACGCATGTCCTTTCCTGTGTATCCCCCCTGGGCGTAGAGCATGGTAACTCCCTGTCGGAGTTTTTTCATGATATACCACTTTACCTCGTCCTGCTTATTGGAAACCACCAGAACCTGTTTCCTGCGGTCATAGGACTGGGTGGTACTGTCGAAAACGAGACAGCTCAGGTACAAAAGAGCGGCACCGTACAGGAGGTTTTCAAAACCGACGATAGGGAGGGCGGCGATGACTGTCACCACGTGGACAGCGAAGGTGAAGCGGCCGATTTCCATGCCGGTTTTTCTGTAAATGGCCGAGGCCAGGATGTCTGTGCCCCCTAGGGAGCCGCCTCCGCTGATAACGACCGCCCAGGCGATTCCCCTGAGTGCGGCTGCAGCAACGACCACCAGGAACCGATCCGTTACATGGGGGGAAGGAATAGGTTCCAGAAGCTGCAAAGTGAACGAAAAAACCGTGACGGCCCAAAGCGTCCACAGAAGGAACCTTTTGGAAAGGACTTTCCAGCCATAGAAAAACAAGGCCAGATTGAGCGCAAAGATCACCGGTGCCGGTGGAATATTCCAGACGTATTTCAGCAAGACGGCTATTCCGGCGACACCTGAGTCGGGAAATTTCGCAGGCAGCACGAAAAAGGCCAGAGATGAGGCATACATGGCGCTTCCCAAGGTCGTTCTCCAGAACGTGGGCCATTCTCGCTGCATTTTCTTGATCCTTCTCAAAAGACCGAACTTTGACATGGTACGCCACTCCAATAGAGAAAATTGGGGCCACAGCGCACCATATTAGCCGATAGTTCTTCCTTTGGAAATGTCTGTGACAAAGGGGACTCGAAGCTCTATTCAGGGTTTCTCAGAAAGGCTTCGTAAGCGGCTTCGCGAAGGTCTGTAAGGCACAGGTCCCTCACGGTCTCAAAAACACGGGTCACCTGTTCGTGGTACTGGTTAACCGTTTCAGGGTTTTCCGCGAGGCTTTTCCTGCCCTCCTCGCCACATACGATGCGGTATCCCTGGTTCGTTTCCTTGAATCTGAGGAGTCTGTTGAAGCGCATATCTTCGAGAAAGAGCTGCAGGTCAGGGGAAACGGGGCGTTCTCTTTCCAGCCTGAAAGGAAAACCAAGAGGGACATCTTCCTCTTTCTGAAGAAGAAGGACGGACTTGCGAAGGCGGGCGTACCCCCAGAAGCTGGGGTTTTCTCCCTGCATATCCACAAGCATCAGGATCACTACCTGCTTTTCGCGGTCCGTCATGTCAAGGGCCCCTTTTTGGCAGTTTGCGACAGCAAAGACAAGATAAATAGTATCATTTCATATTAATAACAGGCAAGGTGAAAAACTGATTCTGGGGTGCCCGAAATATTTCCGGTTTACCGCAAAACATGGTTCTCAGCTCCAAAGAATGACAAAATGATGTATAATTCATTCCAAAGACTGAAAGACCGGGTTCCTGTTTTGAGACGTGTCCAATTTTGCATCTTCCCGGAGGAAGAAATTGTGAAATTACAGAGGCGGATTTTCTGCACAGCCTTTCAGGGACAGTTTGAGCCAAAATGGGAAGACTTCGGTTTTTCCCCTCCAGTATGTCTCGTCCTTTCCAGGTACATCTTGCGGCAATCTCCAGCTTTTGTGGCAGGGCATCTGCCTTCACATGACCTATGCACAAATGATTCCAACGTCAGTGTGCCGGGCGTTCCGAATCGGTAATATTTTTGAAGATGAACTTCAGAAAAACTGGAAGGACGAGGCAAAACAGAATTACTGTCAGAAATTTCAAAAAACCGGCATAGAAAGGAGGAAGAGAAAAGAAAAGAAAAGAGCTAGCGTGATCGAAAGACGTTAAGAGAGGAATCATCACGTTGAGCAAGGAGGTATACACATGTCAGCCAAAGAACAGGTACGGCCGAGTTTGGGTTTGTCCCTCGGTGTTTTTG
>JBKHBH010000098.1:0-7992 GCA_046542505.1 Thermovirgaceae bacterium
GTCTTGTCGGCCTTCCTTTCATTATTCTCGGAAAATCTGCGGCGGACATCAACCTCACGGTCTTCAACATCACCCTGGCCGTCATTGTCGCCATCTACATTCTTCGCTGGTGGCTCAGGAACAAGCTCGGCGACTGACCCACTAACGCAAACCGGACCGGAATTTCCGCCTGCGTCCCCTTGGACATCTCAGACAAAACCATGTCGTTCCGCCGCCGGCCCTGCTGCTTTCAATAGACCCTGCATCCTGGACCAGGGCCGGCGTTTTCGCAATTCGTGCATGATAGCGGACCTCACGAAGGGACATCAAGATCCACACAAAGGTCTGGATCTTGATGCCCCTTCACCTGTTTTCACACACTACATCGACGCCTCAACGAAAGCCTCCAGCCGTCCGAGGCGTTCTGTCAGGTCCTCCAGAACAACCTGGATTTTCTTTTCGTTTTCTTCTACCAGGTCGATGCGTCCCGAAAAGTCCTCAAGATCGCTTGCAGTTTCGCTGTCTTCCTTCTTATCCGCTTCAAGTTGCGCGATACGCTCCGTCATGCTTTTTTCAAGCTCCTGAAGTTTCCCGGCATTCACCTCTACACCAGACTCCGCCTTTTCGATTCGTTCCGAGAGCTTCTCTTCAAGGCTCGAAATTGATTTTGCGTTCTCTGATATCAGCGTCTCGAGCTTTTCGAATCCAGCCCCCAGTTTCTTTTCGGTGGCAGTGATCTTTTCGGAATAAGACGCGGTTTCTTCTTTCATACCCTTCACCGCCTGGGTCAATTCTTCCCTGGCATCATTGATTTTCCCTGCATTCCCTTTGACTGTCGCTTCGGCCGACTCAAGCCGCTGCGTCAATTCCGTCTTCGCGTCTTCAAGAGCCGACGCGTTCTTTTGTACTGCCTCCTCGTTCGCTTCGATTCGTCCCGTTAAATCCTTCATGGCCTGTTGGAGTTTCTCTGAATTGGACTGTACGTCTGCTTCGATCGTCTCGACCCGAGCCGTCAGGGTATCGATCTTTTTCCCGAGTTCCTTGACATCACCGTTAAGACCGCTTGCCGAAAGCGCGACCAGGGCGCTCAACACGGCAATGACCGTCGCCACGATGGCGAGTATCTTGAAAGTCTTCATTTCGGCTGCTGACTTTTCAGGTCTCTGTTTTTTCTCGTTTGTGTTCTTGTGAGTCTCCGTCATTACAAATCCCTCCTTTGGTACGGATAAAATCACCCTGACAAATCAATACCCTTCTGTCCTGGTAACTTCCTGCTCCTTCTATTTTATACCACGGCGGCTTCCAATCTGATCCTACCTCACTCAAAAAAAAACGAAGGCCGGCTGTTCGGGCCGGCCTTCACGTAGATCTACGGTTTTGGCGATTATTTCACGTATCGGGCGAGAGTCCTGTCGACTCGTTCGAGCCCTCTCGCCAGGTAGTTTTTTTCGACACCGAAATTCATCCTCAGGTGTCCTTCAATTTCAAAGCAGCTGCCGGGAATGACGAAAACACTGTCGTTTTCGACCATGTCCATGACCAGATCCCATGATGTAACAGGCAAGACAAAACGGACGAAGGCAAAGCAACCCGCCTGGGGAGGAGTGAATGACAACACGCCCTTGTGATTTTCAACCCAGTTGTTGAAGGTGGCCATGTTTTGCCTGACAATGCCCTTGTTGCGGGCGAATATCTTCTTCCGCATTTCCGGCTGCAGCGCCTTTGTAGCCAGATAGTCGCTAAAGGTGGTCACCGTTGTAGACAGAAAGTCGTGATAGAACCAGGACTTCTCCGCAATCTCCCTGGAACCGGCGATCCAACCGATCCTGAGTCCCGGAAGTCCGAAAGACTTGGAAAGACCGCTTATGACGATAACCTTGTCATACATCCCCCAAAAGCTGGGGGTCTCTTCCACACCCTGCTCGGCTCCACGGTAGACCTCGTCCGACAGGAGATAGGCTCCTACACTGTCGGCCACATCGACGATTTCACGCATTTGGTTTTTCGTCAAAACCGTCCCGGTGGGATTGTTGGGGTTGCAGACACAAATCAGTTTCGTCTTCGGCGTCACCGCTGCCTTGAGGCTTTCTGTATCAAGCGCCCAGCCATTGTCTGGATCAAGGCGGAAATTTTTCACCACACCGCCGTTGGACTCGATTACGTGAGACATGAGCATGAAATTGGGCAACATGAAGGCCACTTCGTCTCCCGGGTCAATGAGGCTCCAGGCCAGCAAAAAAAGCGCTTCCGCCGAGCCGTTGGTCATAAAGACGCCGGCAGGGTCCATATTGTCGTAAAAGGACGCCACAGCCTCCCTGAGGTGCTGTGTACCGGCCGTATGAACGTACCTGAGATGCAAGGTTTTATAGACCTCTTCCATTTCTCCGGGACTGAGGATCTCGCTTATAAACATGGGGTAAATGCCCGAAGCGCTCAGATCGTATTCGACTTCGTTCTGGAACCTCGCGAGTGTTCGTTCAAGTTTGAATTCCTGGATCTGCAAGAAAAAACCTCCTCCGGCCGTTCAGTTTTTGTCGTTGACTTTCTTTTGGTAGCTTGTTGGTCCCTTTTCGTATCCGACCTTTTGAAGCCACCAGGACGGATAAAAGACCGGTTTTGCGATTTCCTCTTCGGTATTGATATAACCGTCGTTGTATTTCACATAAAGGGTCTCGGAAAGCTTCCACCAGGCGTCGAGAATGTCTTTTGCGTTGCCGCCCGAATATTCCGCCAGCACCTTTCGCGCATCGTCTCTCGCGCCCGCTTCCCAGAGATCCATTGCCTCGGCCTCGATCTCGTCCTGCCTGCCGAAGGCGGCGTCCTCGAAGCGTGCCCGCTCTTTTTTGATATCCTCAATCATGTAGGAGTACTTGATCATCGCGTAATTCGCCACATAATTGAAGGCCGTCCACATGCTCTTGCGGTCATATTTCAGGATATCCGCCCTCTGGACCGATTCAGGCAGTTCTCCGGCCCCAGGGTAAAACGGCATGAGCACTGTGGCCGCCGGCCTGTCGGGACCGTACCACAAAATTCCGCCGATTGCGTCAGGAAGCCACTCCCTCGCCTGCGCGACGTAGGCATAGCAACAGCGATAGATGCTCAGCGGACGTTCAAAAGCACCTTCAAGAGGTGTCAATTTACCCTCTTTGTCGGCTACGGCTTCGGCATTCCCCTCAAAACGTGTCGGATCACCGAAAGGACCGGAGGCAAGCCCTTTTGTAAGGTCGAATTCGGTTCCCTGGTACTTGTCACGATGGATGGCGAAAAGATCCCGTGGCGTCAGTTTCTCGTCAGGCTTGACTGCAAAGGGGTATTCCTTCGTGAAGGGCCCTTCCACCCAGGGAGAAAGGTCAAGCGAAGGTGCGAGCAGGGATTGGGCCCGCCAGACTCGGCGGAGCGAATAATATGGATGATGAAACTCCCCGTCTCCGTAAGTTGAGGCAAAATCGAGAGGCCCGTCGGATGGGTCCCACCAGCCCTTTTCCCGGGCGATTTCGAAGATGTTGGCCGAAAACATCATATCGTCGCTGCCTTCTCGTACTTCCCTGATTCGGAACTGGTTGGCCGCAACGAACACCTTGTCGTCAGGCACCCGCTGCGCCACCCACACACCGCCGGTCCCCTTCATGTCATAGCCGCACATCTCCATGACCCAGGCCTCGTTCGGGTCGGCGACAAGCAGCGTTTCGCCCGTTCCGTAATACCCATACTCATGAATAAGTTCTCCCATAAGATGGATGGCATCCCGGGCCGTCTTCACGCGCTCCAGGGCCACCCTGGAGAGCTCCGCAGAATAGAATATCCGTTTTCCGGGCTCGGGTTCAGGATGCACCTTGGCCTTGTCCGTGCATTCTCCAATCAAAAGCTGGTGCTCGTTCACGACGCCGTAATTGGCGTCGAAATAGGCATAAGTGTGCTCCACCTGCGGTATGTGCCCCAGGGGCTTGCTGGGCGACACCCCGTCCTTGTCGTAACCCGGACCCCGGTCTTTTGTCACGATCCTGTGGCTCTCGCTCGCCCCCCATTCGGGCTTGTATCCCAGAGCCGCATGGGAATAATACACGGGGCGCATCGCTCCCGGTTCATGATCCATGGCAGGCACATAGACAAGACTCGCATCGGTCAGCCCGTCATCCGAGTGGGAAACCATCACCGACCCATCTGCCGACGCATCCTTGCCGACGATCATCGTGGTGCAAGCAATAGCAGGAAATGCCATTGCCAGGGAAAAAGCCGCCACCCAAAAAGCCACTCTTCTGAGCATTCAAAGCACCCTTTCTCTTCTTTTTCGCTCTACCTCTTGCTTCTCCAAGTTCCGCGGCGGCACTCCGCCGCGCGCGATGTTTTCCTTCACTGGTGCTCAGCCAAGTATCCTGTCAACCTCTGCCCTGTCCTGATCCATAGCAAAGGGTATTCCTGAAATCTCCGCCGCTTCTTTCGTCAGTGGGATCAGGTCATCCCTTTTGAGGCTTTTCAGGTCATATTTCCTGCAAAGCGCCATAAGCTGTCTCAACCCGGTATTCACTCGCTGGATATAGTTGTAGACACCCAGGGCCCCGCAGGAAATCCCGGTGGCCTTTTCGCCGTACACTCCACGAAGTTCCGGAAGGCCGTCGAAAATCTCCTCAACAGTGTATCCCCTGGCCTTGAGATTCTCCGTCAGGGTGCCTTCTTCAATCATCCTGCCGATTTTCTCTCCTACCATGGCGGCTGCCATCGGAGCACGCCCCATGCCAACCAGTCCGATGTGAGGTGTCCCCAGGGCCAGCCCCTTGAAGACCTGGTCCTCCAGGGCAAATCCTCCCGCGATGACGACGGACGGAACATACATCCCCTTGTCCTTCATCTTCCAGCAGAGCTCGTAGAGGAAACTTTCCATGTACACCGGAGGATAGCCCCACTCGTTCATCATCCTGATGGGGCTGTTTCCCGTCCCGCCTCCCGCGGAGTCCACAAGGACCATGTCCACCCCCGCCTCGGAAGCCATGACCATCAGCCTCGCCATGTCGGAAAAGCGGTAGGGTCCGCTCTTGAGGGACACGAATTTCGCTCCGCGCTTTCTGAGGTCGGCCACCTTTTCAGCCAGCCAGCTTTCGTCCCATTCGGGCAGTCTGTCTATCTTGGTAAAGGGTTCGCAGGTCCCTTCCTCCCACGCCTTTTGTACAGCAGGGTTTTCGGGATCAGGGAAAACTTCTATGCCGAGTTTTTTCAAATTCAGGGCTTTTTCGAATGTTGAGACCCGTCCCATGCCCTGGATCCCCTTTGCGGCCTGGCCAAGCTTGAGTTCAACAGCCTCGAAGCCGACTTCCCCGATGGCATACTCCAGAAGCCCCATCAGGTCATCATCGGGGTTGGCCTGGATGAAAAGCGCCCCGTAGCCCCGGTCCCACTTATAGAAAGCCTCGTGCATCTTTTTTAACCAGGGGGAATCGGCCAGGCGCCCTTTTTTAATAACCGCATCAGGGTCGTTGACGGGAACCGATTCACCGATTACGGCTGCAACACCCGCAAGGGCCGCCCCGGCATAGTAACCTTCCCAGTTGAGCTTGGCGATGGCTGGAAACACATAGGGCGCAAGAAGCCTGATCTTGTCCTTCCCCGCACCGATCGAACAGGAAAGATCCACATGGCTGTAGGCAAGCTTTTTTGGTTCCGTCCCGAAGTTGCCGAAACATCGCCCGTTTATGTTGAAATGGGAAAAATCGACGGGGTAATCTTTTTCCGAAGCCGCCTGAGAGGTGGCCCTTTCCGTTGGGTATAGCGCTTCAGGACCTTCCGTTGCGGACTTTCCGATCTCGCAAAAGCCGGGGCACTGTTCCGTGCAAACAGCGCACATACCCGAAAAGGGCGACAAATCCGCGGGTGTCCGAAGCTTCGTTTTGTTGGTGCTCGTTGCCGCATACCGACTGTATGACATCTGCATCCTCCCCTTTTATAAAAACGCTCGTGATCAAGCATAGCACCAAGAAGCCAAAATCCGGCACCGCTGGCTGTGTAGCAAAAAAAGACCGGGAACGCCCCTGGCATGCTTTCCTGGTCTTTGCCAGCTAAGAAATCTTTGAACGAAAGGTCATCCTTTCTCCGGCCCGAGGACCGGAACGGTCACGCTTCCATGGGGCATCACGGTATACTTGAGGTCCTTTCCTTTTTGCTCTTCTATGCGCTGGATCGCCTCTTCCACGGAGGAGACCTTCACTGCGAAGAGTTTTTGCACCTGTGTTTCATCAAGGGATGTCACCAGATACACCCTTTTCCTGGCGGCCACCTTGGCGATGCCAAAGGCCTTGTGTCCGCCCATGACGAACTCCTGCCGTATCCGTCTGATGATATCCTCCGGGCTCCTCGCGGCATGCATCCATTCTTCGAAAACCGGTTCGCCGTACCCCATGGGGCATTCGGCCACCATCACCACGTCGCCGCCATTTCTCGTCGCTTTATCTGCATGGTCCAGCGCTTTTTGCATCTGGTAAATGTCGATATCCCTCGGATGGCCGCATGAACTGGCAATAGTCACATCGGCGAGCCCCTTGAGGGGCACTTCGTAAAGCCGTGAGGCCACAACAACGGCTTCTTTCCAGGCTTCGACCACGTCTCCCGCCACAACCTTCACCACTTCCCTGTCCGCACTGACGACGACGTTGACGATGAACACGGGGCTGATCATCCTGGCTGCCTCTATCATCTCCCGGCTTACGGGGTTGCTTTCAAGTTCCGGAAGGTCGTCCATGAGTTCCACCATGCGGGAGTGGTTTTTCTCCACCGTCTGCTTCCAGGCGACGCCCGGCATGATGGACTTTCGGCCACCGGAATATCCCGCGAAATAGTGGGGCATCACCACGCCCAAAGTGACGATGAAATCGGCTTCAGCCACAAGTCTGTTGATGCGAAGCTCCGAGCCTGTCGAAAGCATCCCGGCAAAAACCAGGGAATCGAGGTCGTCCGAAACGTGGGAGACGATCGGAAACCGCCTGACGATCTCTTCTCCGTAGACCTGCAGGTTTTCTTCTTCGGTGTGGGGGTCGTGAATCCCCGTCGCCACAACGAAAGTCACCTTGTCGTCGGTGACCCCCGCTTGTTCGAAGGTTTCCAGAATCGGGGGCAGAAGGAGGTCATACGGCGTAGGGCGGGTTATGTCGTTCACTATAACGACAACCTTCTCCGGCTTGTCCCGTTTCAGCTGCTCCAGAAGCGGTTCGGCCCCTGTCGGGTTCTCCAGCGTATATTTTACACCCCCCCTGTCACAGACTTTTTCGTCCGCAGCGGGGGGGACAATTACCTGGAGGATCTTTGAATCGTCAATTTCGAAACCAACTGATCCCTTGCCATAACTCAATTCGAACTTCATGACCCGCAACTCCTTTACAGTGGCTTGTCAAACCCGATCGAGACACATGCTGAAACACACAAAGCCCGACACCCTGACAGATGGATCGGCCCGTATATTCGAAAGGGCAGTCCGACTGCTAGCCGAAAGCCCCTATTCCCCGATCCCGAAAAAGGCTGAAGATTCCGCCGGCCTCGATAATGTCGAGGATATGTCCCGGAAGCGGCGGAAAGGTGATACATTTCCCCCTTGCAGTGAACTTCCCCTTTTCTACATCCAGTTTCGCCCGATCGCTGGGGACGAGACTCAGTTCGTCGAGGTCCGGGGCTTCAATCACAACCAGACCCTGATTGAAGGCATTGCGGAAAAAGATCCTTGCGAAGGACTTGGCAACGACCGCTCTGACCCCGGCATTTTTGAGTGCGATTACAGCATGCTCCCTGCTGGAACCGCACCCGAAATTCGTTCCGTCCACGATGATGTCCCCGGTTTTCATCGAAGCCACAAAGGTCGCGTCGGCCCCTTCCATGGCATGTACCGCAATCTCCTGGGGCTCCGTCAGGTCCAGATAGCGCCCCGGGTATATCTGGTCCGTATCAATATTGTTCCCGAAGATAAAGACTGTGCCCTCTATAATATCCATGATCCTCCCCCTCACAGGGAATCGACTCCGCATAGGCGGCCTT
>JBKHBH010000099.1:0-7962 GCA_046542505.1 Thermovirgaceae bacterium
AACCCTCTACAAGCAAGCATCATCGCAGGCAATGAAGAAAATCGAACAAAAATTGTAAAATGAGGTCAGGATAAGAACTCCCCTCAGTGACCACTTTATCTGTATACCATCATAAGAGACGAAGTCCAACCTTTCTGATGTTTTCCATTCGCATTGGGATTTGGTAAACGGTAGAATCAAGACAAATTTGCAGAGCGGGGAGCCTGGGGATGACAGAGGGAACGAAACCTGTCTTCTGGGTACTTGAAAGCACCGAATCGGAAAAGTTTCCCTACAAGATTACCATCGAGCAGGGCGAAAAGATCCTTCTGTGTCTTCTGGCGCGGGTCCGCTGGCCCGGAGCCAGGGGGAACATCTTCTGCCTCCGTGCCGAACCCTCCGGTGAAAAGGAGCCCAGAGAGGAACTCGAGTGCGTCCCGGTCATCAACATGAAACGATACGGTAAGCGTCTGTCACTTGTTTTGGACCGGGCCAAAAAGAAGCGCTGCGACTTTCTCTTCCTCAAAAAGACCTACAAAAACGGTAGCGGGGAGTACGAGCAGATCTTCTGGCAGACCCAGAAAGGCCTCACCGAACGCAAATCCAAAAGTCGTTTCGCCGTCTACGGGTCACCGGCCATGCACATCGTCATTGACCAGCGGGAGCGTTATCCCTGGAAATTCGCCGAATGCACCACCGAACGGGCCACACTCCCTGTGGCGGATTACGCCCTGCTGCACGAGGGGCAGATCATTGCCGTGGCCGAACGAAAGACTCTCGAGAACATGCTTTCCAACCTTTCCGACCTGCGCATCTTTAACCAGACTCTGGGTGAGCTCGAGACCTGGCCGACTCCGGCCCTGGTGGTAGAAGCCAAATTTGGCGATTTCTTGGACACCAAAAAGAGCGGCCCTCTCAACACCCTGTACTGCACGAGGAGCATTACCGAGCTTATCGCCCTGCACCCCAAGGTTTCTCTCGTCTTTGCCGGAAACAGGAAGCAGGCCAACCTGTGGACCATGGCCGATTTCAAGACCATCCGGGCAATGAAGGAAGAGCCTCAGAGATATCTCCGCGTCCAGGCCCCCGCCTTTACCGCCGCGTCGGAAATTCCCAGCGAGACGGAAAAACGCCTCAAGTAGGCTCTTGCAACCCTCCCGGAAAGCTTTCCTTTCAAGGAACTCAGAAAATCCCTGCCCGACCTTTCCGAAAACGTCCTCAAGTGCTCCCTGCAGAGCCTGAAAGAGCAGGGGGTCCTCACCTGCACGGGTCGGGGCCGTGCCGCCCGCTGGGTAAAATCCTCCCGGGCATCAAGATTTTTTGAGGGGTGACTTGGGGGTAACATGGGGGGTAACTTGAGGGGTGCCCCGCGCCGAGATTGTCCTGTTTCGTGAAACAACTGGGGTCCGAAACAACTGAGGTCGGATCTTTGATTTACCGATTTTCGCCGACCCTTTCAACAACCTGCGATTTAAAGATCCCCAAATCCAAGATCCAACCCCAAGGGTTTTCGTTTCGCCCTCACCCTGGCGGTCTACATCCACCGCTTCGGGCCCTGAATCCGGGGTCCAACCTGCTGCTCTCAATTGAATCAAATTGCCTCTTGACGGATCCTTGCATGTTTCGTAGTATACTACGAAACATGCAAGGAAGATGGTACGTGCGCCAAGACCTACAGCTGATGTAGATACGGGAGGGCCAGAAAAGAACAGGGAGGGACCAATGAAAACCTCGAAAAGAATCATAAAATCCGGCACAAAGACAAAAAAAAGTTATGCCTACGCGACACTCAAGGATATGATATCCCGCCACGAACTCCCGCTGGGGGAGATGATTTCCGAAACATTCCTCGCCGAAAGACTCGGCATGAGCCGCACCCCCATACGGGATGCGCTCCAGCTGCTTGCCACCGAGGGCTTCATCAAGGTCATTCCCAAGCAGGGCATCATCGTTCAGGACGTTTCCATAACAGAAGCCTGGGAGATCTACGAAATCCGCCTCGCCCTCGAGCAGTTCGTCATCGGCCGGATCATCGACAAGACCACTTCCGAGCACATCACCCACCTCAGGAAAATCATCGAAAAGCAGGAAGCCTGTATGGAAAGCAATGACATATACCAGTTCATGGCCCATGACTCGGAAATGCACATGTATTTATTCCAGATTTACGAAAACAGCAAGATGAAGGAATTTACCGCGAAACTACGGGACCGTTTCTTCACGGTGGGGCTCAAGGCTCTCAGGAAACCCGGCCGGATGCAGTCCACCGTGGAAGAGCACGTCAAGCTGGTCGACGCCCTGGAGAGAAAAGACCTCGAGGCTTCATTGTCATCCCTCGAGCAGCACCTGGAACATGGGAAACAGCACGTCATTTAGGAGGTGAGACGGGGCAGCGGCATGCAGGTGACAGGAACGGAAAACATATCACACGTGACAGGAGGGATATCAGTGACAACGTTCAATGTGGGTGTCGTGCAGATCGACACCCACCAGGACAAGCAGGCGAATCTGGAGAAAATCAGGAAATTTGTTGAAGGGGCTGCCGCAAAGGGAGCAGACCTCGTCGCCTTGCCTGAATACGTCAACTATATCGGCGACGAGAAAGGCGAGTTCGAAAACGCGGAAGCCGTCCCCGGGGCAACCTCGGACTTTTTCTGCGCCCTGGCTAAAGAACTCGGCATCTGGCTCCATTGCGGCAGCATTCTAGAAAAGGTCGAGGGCATGGAAAAGCTCTACAACACGACCCTTTTCGTCAACCCCAGGGGCGAGATCGTCGCCCGCTACAGGAAGATACACCTTTTCGACATTGAAGTCGAGAACGGGGTCTCTTTCTTCGAGTCGGGTACCAAGAAACCCGGCGAGGAAATCGTCACCGTCGAGACCGACCTGGCCAATTTCGGCCTCAGTATCTGTTACGACGTCCGATTCCCCGAACTCTACCGGATCATGACCCTCAAGGGGGCGGAAGTTCTCATGGTCCCTGCGGAATTCGCCCTTTACACGGGCAGAGATCACTGGGAAACACTGCTGAAGGCCCGGGCGATTGAGAACACGTGCTACGTCGTCGCTCCCGGTCAGATCGGCGTAAAGCCCGCATACCAGGCCTTGGGGCGCTCCCTGGTCATCGACCCCTGGGGTACGGTAAACGCCGTTTCCAGTGACAAGGAGGGGTTCTTCGTCACGGAGCTCGACATGGGCTACCTTCGCAGGATCCGTGCCCAGAACCCCTGCCTCAAGAACCGCCGGCCAAAGACGTACACATGGAAAGAGGAGGACAGGGCATGAACGTCATCAACACTGATTTCAGACGGCACTCCGGGGGGCTGCTTGACCGCTACAAGGCGATCCACCCCAGCGAGCTGGGCCATGTCATCGAGTTCGGTTTTCTCCCCGGCGACATCTCGCTGGTGAACACGAAACCCTGCGACGTCGTCGGGTCGGCCCTGACAGTTCGGATCACACCCACCGATTCCGCCCTGGTCTACAAGGCCATCAGCATGGCCAGGCCGGGTGATGTCCTTGTCGTCGACATGCAGGGGGAAAAACGCCACGCCTGCTGGGGCGAAATCACGACCCTTTTCGCCAAAAAGCAGCAGCTCGCCGGCGCCGTCATCGACGGTCCCGTCACCGATTCCCGGCGTATCGACGAGCTGGGCGTCCCTGTTTTCTCCCGGGGGCGATCTAACCTTACCACCAAGCTGATCGGCTTCCGGGGCGACATCAATGTCCCTGTGAGTATCGGCGGCGTATCCGTTTCTCCGGGCGACATCGTTCTGGCCAACGAGGACGGCATTCTGGTCGTTCCCTTCGACTATGCCGACAAGCTCATTACCTACGCCGAAAAGGCCGAGGAAGACGATGAAGAGCGCAAGGACGAGTCGCGTTCGATCATGGAAATCATGCAAATCGAAAAATACGTCTCCAGGCTTGACTTGCTTGAGGGTTAACCTGGAGAACACTAAAAGATGAAGGAGGAAGACCAATGCGCAAGCTTCTGTTGATTGCCCTAGTGGGCGTGCTGCTGGTGGCCTTTGCCGCCCCCGCCCTGGCACAGTTCAAGAAGGAATACAAGCTGAGCATCAATGTTTCCGACGCCACCCCCTGGGGGAAAGGCGCGGCGAGGTTCGCCGAACTCGTCAAGGAGCGTACCGACGGAAAGGTCAACATCAAGGTTTACTGGAACTCACAGCTTTTTTCAGGCAAGGCGACCAACGAGTTCTTCATACTCCGCAACGGGGTTGCCGATTTCTCCGTGTCGTCTTTCATAAACTGGGCCCCACAATTCACACCGGGAAACCTTTTCCTTTTGCCCTGGTTTGTCTCTTCAATGCCGGATAAATACAAGGCCCTCGATGCCATCACCCATGGCGAGGCCGGCAAGATGCTCCAGGACAAGCTCAGAAAGCTGGGAATCGAGACTTTCGGCTGGGGGGAGCAAGGTGCCCGGGAACTCACCAACAACGTCCACCCGATCGAGAAGCCCGAGGATATAGAAGATCTCAAAATCCGTGTCGTGGGGAGCCCGCTTTTCATCGACATTTTCAGCGCCATCGGGGCCAACCCCATGAACATCGCCTGGACGGAAGCGATTACGGCCCTCCAGCAGAACGTCGTTGACGGACAGGAAAATCCCATCAACGCTATCATCCTGCCCTACAAAATTTACGAATTCCAGAAACACCTTACCGAATGGAGTTACACCATGGACCCCCTCGTCTATGCAGCCAACAAGAAGACCTGGGATTCCTTCCCGCCTGATATCCAGAAGATCATCGCCGAGTGCGCCGAGGAAGCCGGCCGGTATAATATCGCACTTGCCCGGGTAGGCCTTGACAACGGCGAATCCCTGGCCTACCTGGAGGAGATTGGTGAAGTCCCTGAAATCACAGATCCCTTCAAGGCCCTGGAGGAACGAGGCATGTCCATTACCCGCCTCACACCCGAACAGATCAAGGCCTTCCGAGACTTGGTCGAGCCCGTCTACGAGGAGTGGGTCGAGAAGATCGGCCCCGAACTGGTCGAAGCAGCCCAAAACGATATGAATTCGGTCCAGTACTAGCTGTGTGGCGGGGGCCGTCCGGAACGGCCTCCGCGCCGCGGCCTCGTGTCAAGGGAGTGACTTTTGCATGAATTACCTTCTGAAACGATTCGAAGAAGCACTGGGAGCTTTCCTGCTGGTCGTCATGGTGACTATCGCTTTTTTCAACGTCCTTACCCGGTATGTGTTCCGGTACTCCATGGCCTTCACCGAGGAACTGACGCTCTACCTCTTTGTGTGGATGGTCATGGTGGGGGTTTCCCTTGCTTTCCGGGAAAGTTCGAACATGTGCGTTTCTCTGCTTTATGACCGAATTCCCAAGGCGGCCCGAAAATACCTTTTCATAGCCATCAATGCGGTGGCCTTTCTGTTCTTCTCTGTTCTTGCGTACTGGGGGTACCGGCAGGTCATGGACGAAATGCTCCTCGGCGCCAAAACGGAAGCACTGGAACTGCCGGTGTACTTCTTTACGGGGGCCGTGCCGCTGATCTCCATCCTCATTCTGTTCAGGCTCGTGGCCAAGACGTATCTGGTCTTGCGGGCCGGGGACTACTAAGGTCTGGAAGGGGGACACACAATGGCTTCGCTTTTTCAGGATCCCGCCTTCTGGGCGCTGATCCTTTTCATCGTACCGCTTTTGTTCCGGCTCCCCATAGCCATCGCCCTGGGTTTTGCCGCCATAACCGTGGCCTGGTTCTGGGATTTGGGGATCTCCATGCTTTCCTACAATTTCTTCGCCAACGTCGCCAAGTACCCCCTGCTGGCCATTCCCTTCTTCATCCTCGCTGGAGTTATCATGGAGAAAGGCGGCATCGCATTCCGGATCATATCTTTTATCAAGGCCGTTGTGGGTGATATGAATGGCGGCCTGGCCTTCGCCGCCATCGCCGTTGCCGTATTCTGGGGTGCCGTCAGCGGGTCAAGCCCCGCCACCGTAGCTGCCCTCGGGGTCATTCTCATCCCAGGCATGGTCAGCGCTGGATATGACAAGCCCTTTTCCACCGCGGTGATCAGCGTTGCCTCAGGACTGGCCATCATTATTCCGCCGAGCATAACCTTCATCATCTACGCCGTCATAACGGGCTGCTCCGTGCCGGGAATCTTTGCAGCGGGCATCTTCCCGGGGTTCATTATGGCCGCCTGTCTCATGACGAGCGCGTGGTTCACCTGCCGCAAAAAAGGGTATCGCGGTGAGCCCAGGCCGCCCCTGGCAGATATCGGGCGTAACTTCCTCAATGCTTTCTGGGCTCTTCTGACGCCGGTTATCATACTCGGCGGCATTTACGGCGGCATCTTCACCCCCACCGAGGCGGCGGCCGTGGCCGTTTTCTACGGCCTTTTCGTGGGATTTTTCATCTACAGGACGCTGACTCTCAGGATTGTCTACGAATGCCTGGTCACCTCCGTCACAGCCACATCGGCGGTCATGCTCGTCGTCGCCTGTGCAGGGCTTTACTCCTGGATTGGCTCCACGGTGGGGCTCATCGAGAAAGTTTCAGGGTTGCTTTTGGGGATCAGTCAGAACGGCTTGGTTGTGCTTTTGACCATTAACGTGATCCTTTTCTTTGCAGGAATGATACTTGACGGCGTTTCCATCCTTTACGTGTTCATGCCCATCCTGATCCCCATCATAGAGCATTTCCAGTGGAACTACATATGGTTCGGCGTCCTGCTGACGATCAATATCGCCATCGGTACCATCACGCCGCCCGTGGCCGTGAACCTGTACGTCGGCTCCAACGTCAGCGGTCTTTCAATGGAAGAGCTCACGCCGCCCGTGATCCCGCTCCTTGTCGCAAGTGTCGTGGCTCTTGCCATCGTTGCGGTTTTCCCGTCGATTACCTTGTTTCTCCCGAAAGCATTCGGGCTCATAGGCTAAATGATACACGGAGGTGTACAAATTGAGACTCATTGAAATGAACACAGTTGATTTCCAGAACGCCATGAACGAAATGAAGGACCCTAAAACAGTTATCATCCCCAGCGGTGCCTACGAGGTTTGGGGCCCCCATCTTCCCATCGGGGCCGACACGATAGTCGCCGAGGAGATGGCCTCCCGCCTGGCCGACAAAATGGGCTGGATCGTAGGGCCCACCCTGCCCGTGGGCGACTCCATAATGGTCTGGGGCCCCGGCACCGTCACCGTGCAGGCCGAGAGCTTCAAAGCCTACCTGGAAGACATTTGCGAAAGCCTTATCGCGCACGGTTTCGGACGTTTCTGCTTCATGAACCCCCACGTGGGGAACGTCCCGATCATTTCCCAGGTGGCTTGGAAGCTGAAAATGGAGCAGGAGATTGACTCCTGTGTTTTCGACTGGTGGCGGTTCATCCAGCCCATTTGCACCAAGGAGGACGTCCTCGATAACGAGGGCTTGATGGCCCACGGTCACGCCAGCGAGGCGGGGACGTCAGTATTTCTGTACCTGCGGCCCGACTTGGTAAAAATGGACCGGGCCATTTGCACCAGGCCCGAGATTCAAAACGACTACCCTGATGTGATTCAATATCTCCCCTTTGCTGACGTCAGTAAAACCTGCCTTCTGGGTGATGCCACGACAGCCACCCGTGAAAAGGGCGAGAAGATCGTCGAATCGGCCCTCAAGCGAATGGTGGACTTCCTGAACCAGTGGTAAAAAAAGGAGGGACGGGCGGGGTAAAAGGCCCCGCCCGTCCCGCTTCTGGATCCCCGGGTCATATGCCCCGAGGATGCGCCGGACAGGATATCTGCAGGAGACTTGAAAGCAAAAACGTGAAACAACTGGGGGCGGATCTTTGATTTACTGATTTTACGGCCGACCCTTTCAACAACCCGCGATTTAAAGATCCCCAAAGCCCAAAGCCCCAAATCCAAGATCCGACCCAAAGGGTTTTCTGAACCGCCCCTTTTTTCCGGAAGGCTTGATCCCCGCATCGCCCAGCCTGTCGGTGTAACGGATCGAAAGGTA
>JBKHBH010000100.1:0-7719 GCA_046542505.1 Thermovirgaceae bacterium
CATCCACGGCCTGGAACTGTCACCCGGGCTGGTCTACCCGGCGGCCATGGCCTGGGTGCTCTTTGGCGGGGCTTTCCTCTTTCTTCTGCCGATGAAAAAAATCGCCGGCCTTTCGGACGGGACTATGGGGGCCCTCTTACTGACGGCGGGGCTTGGGAACACGTCCTTTGTGGGCCTTCCCATGATCGAGGCCTTCTACGGCGCCGAGTTCCTGGGCATCGGAATCCTGGCGGACCAGCTGGGGTCCTTCCTGGTCCTGTCAACGGTGGGGATCGCCGCTGCGGCCGCCTTTTCGTCGGGACGGACGTCATTGGTCGAAATCACCCGGAAGGTCCTCCTTTTTCCTCCCTTTGTGGCCATGGTGGCGGGATTTATGCTCATGGCGACGCCCTTTCCCGGATGGTTCGAGGAAGTGCTCGGGCGGATCGGGGGAACCCTCTCCCCCCTTGCCCTGATTTCCGTGGGCTTCCAGCTCAGGCTCGGGCACATCCGGGAACGCCTCGGGCCCCTCGGGCTGGGGCTCCTCTACAAGCTCGTCCTCGGCCCGGCCCTGGTGGCCTTTCTCTTTGTGGTGGTCCTGGGTGCCCGAGGGACGGAGATCCAGGTAACCCTCTTCGAGGCGGCCATGGCTCCCATGATCACCGGGAGCATCGTCGCCGCCGAGCACGACCTCGACGGCGACCTCGCGGCCCTCATGGTCGGCGTGGGCATCCCCCTGTCCTTTCTGACATTGCCCCTCTGGTTCCGGCTCCTCAGCGCAATCTGAACCCCTCAACCCCTTGGGGTCAGATCTTCGATTTACTGATTTCTCCATTCCGGCTTCACGCCTTGCCAGATCGCTCACCGTCGAGTAATGAAGCCCCAGATGATCAGCCACTTCTTTTAGCGTATATCCATGTTCCCAAACCGCCTCACGTATCTTCCTGTTTCGCTCGTTCCTGCTGCTCCATTCCGAAAAGAGTAGCTCCAGAGAGGGGCGCGCGGCATACTGTTCCTGTCTTGGAAAATCCCGGCTCGGGATCCGTTCCTTCAAGAGAGGCTCCATTTGTTTAACGAAATTCTCGCTGCCAAAGATCCCGCCATGCAGGTCATCCCAAAGGTCAGACTCTGCTCCGGCGGCCACAAAGGCCCGGTATTCAGCAGCCGCCCGTTCCAGGTCATCGTCAAACTGAGACAACAGCCACCCCGTCTCCAGGAATTCCGGCGCCGGCTCGAAACCTGCGATCGCCCGGTAACTGCTCCACGCCCATTCTTCTGGTGACCGGACAAATCCCGCCCGCACCGGGTTGAGTACCACATATCTCGTCAGTTCCAGAAGATGGCGGCCATGTTCCACCAGGATCGATTTATAGCGCCCCTGCAGGACATGACCGACGCGTTCATGACGACGATTAAAGCCCTGGGTGTAGACGCTGTTCAGCTGGCGCATGCCTCTCGACAGGTTGGCCCGGGGTGTCTCGAGAAGCAGGTGATAGTGGTTGCCCATCAGGCAGTAGGAATGACATATCCATTTGAAACGGTCGACGATCTCGCCAAAAAGCTTAAGGAACGCGATGCGGTCCGTCCTGGTGAGGAAAATATCCTGTTTCGCGTTGCCCCGGCTCGTAATGTGATAGACGGCTCCTTCAAATTCGATACGAAGCGGACGTGCCATTCTCTGGATCTACCTCCCAAACATGAATATATGTGGTCTTTGCTGACCACATGCAAGTTTGGCCTTCCGGTTTTTCGTAAAGGGATATACGGCAGGCAAAAATATTTTACCAAAATCGCGGGATAGAGGGCTTTTCCCTTGGGCTCCGCTTTTTCCACAAAGGGAACAACTGCCAAGGGGTTGAAACCCGTAAACCAGAATCCGATCCTCGAGGTTTTCTGCAAACCTATTGTGCTTATGTATGTTTCTTCGTGTCTTTGGGAATCAATCATTCCATGTTCAGTAGATTTCGTTCTTGTGCAGAACGTTTCCGGGAAAAAATCGGGACTTCTGTGTAGCGACGCTGGTTGTCGTGCCTGTACTGCCGGCAAAAATCAGTAAATCGAAGATCCGACCCCAAGGGGGTTAGAGGGGTTCAGGGTTTGGGGGTTTCGGCCACCTTCTGCGCTTCGTAATGGAACTCGAACCGGACGTTTTGGGCGCCGAAGGCCCGCGCCAGGGACTCCAGGGTCTTTCTCGCCGACTGCTCCACTTCAGGGCAGAAACCGTTGATCATGGATTCTGCCTGTGCTTCGGCGGCGTTTTTCGCTGCGTCCTTCAGTCTGTTCTTGTCTTCCTCGCTAAAGCCGTCACCGAGGATGGTGTTCAAAAGATCGGGCAACAAGAGGGGAAGCAGCTTGCATCGTTGCTCGTCGTAGAATTTCACGTCACGGATGCTCGTTTCGTGCAGGCAGGGCGGCATCCGGAGAAGAAAAGCCCCTTCCGATTCCTCGATGATCTCGAATTCAGGGCTTCTCAAGTCGTACCGGAAGTCGATGATGAACTCGAAAATCATGGCCATCTTCTTGTTGGACAAGATCCAGGAGAAATACTTCTTGCCGATTTCTCCCCAGGAGTGACCCACCTCGGTCACGATCTCCCTGCTCATCACCTTGAAGACCGACAGCTGGCCGATCTCCTTGATCTGTTCGATGCTGGAGTAGACCGTTGTTTCACGGCCGCCGTTCCGTTTGAAAATCAACCGGAAGACCGCGTAAAGCACAATCGCGAATCCGAATCCAAGCGCCACGGCCACAAGTGTATTCACCTGGCCACCCCCCGTCGTGTCACGTTCATCACATCACTTCGGTTGCTCACCGTTCATTAGTTTCAAACAGCAACTTTTTCAGAGCTTTTGTTGTTTTATTATAGTGGTTGATATAGTCTCTGGGGCAAATAAGATAATCAGGACAAAAAATAGACCCATTCTGGGCGTTGCACCCATACATAAAGCAACCGAGCACATGGGAAAGCGGATTACATTGAAAAAGCCAATTCTTTTTTGAAATGGAAATCAGCATCCTAGCCCAGGGGAAGGTTTTCATCATGCAGGGCCCGTGGATCTCACTTTATTCAGGGCTGGCCATCGCAGTCTTCGTCCTTTCCATCAACATGTTCGGCGACGGCCTCAGGGACATCCTGGACCCGAAGCTCCGCCGGTAAACAAAGGTATTCAGGGGGGAAGATACCCATGGACCACGAATGCTTCATGATCATGGCAGGAAGAAAGGCCACCGTGGACGGTTCGGTTCTCGTCGGACACGACGACGACCTCAGGGGACACAACGCTGCCCTGATGGAAAAACTTCCGCCGAAGGACTTTGACCAGGGGGAGACGGTGCGCTTTCCCAGCGGCCTCAAGATACCGAGGGAAAAACATTGGGCGGGTTGCCTGATCCTGCGGGCGGCCAAAGGATACGACACGGGTGACGCCATCGCCGTCAACGAGCACCAGGTTTCCATCGCGGGCGGCGTCGCCCTTGAAAAGGACCGCAACGACCGGGCCAGGGAAGCCGACCCGTCCAATGAACGGGGCGTGACCGGCCTCGCCCGATACGTGGCCCTGGCGGGGGCCAAAACCGCCCGTGAATGCGCCCAACGGCTGGGCGCGCTTTATTCACGGTACGGCGTAGCCTACTGCAGTGGCGTCGCCATGGCCGATGCCCGGGAAATCTGGTACATGGAAGCCGGCGGCGGGACAACCTGGGCGGCCGTTCGGATTCCCGACGAGGTCTGCTGGCCCCAGGCCAACGGGTACCGGATCGGCACGGTGGCCCCCGACGACGGAGAGCGGTTCATGTGTTCCGAGGGGCTTTTGCACAATGCGAAAACATGGGGCCTCTGGGACCCCGCAAAAGAGCCTTTTCATTTCGCCCGGGCCTTCGGCGGGAAACGGGACAGAAACCCCGGCGAGAAGTATTTCAACTCCAGGCGCGTGTGGGGGTGTCTCCGCCTGCTCTGCCCCTCCCTTGCCCTTGACCCCTTTTCTCTGGAATTCCCTCTTGAAACCGTTCCCGAAAGGAAGATCGGGTTGAAGGACCTCTTCCGGGCCCTGCGGGACCATTACGAAGGGACCGAGTTCGACACCATAGCGTGCCGGGGCCCCAGGAAGGAGCGGGCCATCGCCGTCTCAAACTGTGTACACACCAGCGTGGTCCAGCTCCGGGACTGGCTCGCGCCCGACGTCGGGGGCGTCCTCTGGGCCGGTCTGAGCACGCCCTCGATGACGCCTTTTGTCCCCTTTTATTCGGGCATCACCGAGATCCCAAAGGCTTACGGCACGGCGGAAGAACGCTACGACCCGGATTCGGCCTTCTGGACCTACCGCACGGTGGCGAATCTCGTCAACCCTCACCACAGCCGCCTCATCGGCATGGTCCTCCCCGAGTGGGAAGCCATGGAAGACGAGGCTCTCGCCCTGCAGCCTGCCATCGACAAGAGCGCTGTAGAACTCCTCCGCAGGGACCCCGCTTTGGCCCGCAAATTCATGACCACCTGGTCCTGCGGGCGTGCTCATATGGCCCTGGAGCGAACCCGCGACATCATCGCCGACCTCCACACGAAAATCGCCGAGGAAAGTTACCAATGGAAAGAGTGACTATCTTCTCCTTTTCCTCCTGAACATCGGTAGACAAGACGAGCCTCATGTCCTATAATCCCTGCTCAACACCAACACGAAGCGATATATTCACTCTTTGCTGCATCGTCAGGAGAAAAAAGGAGGGAAGGAGAGTCATGAAAAATTTGATCAGAAAGCGGTTTTTTCTTGCCCTTGCTCTGAGTATCGTTCTGGCTTTGACCCTGGGAGGCATGGCCCGGGCCCAAACGTCACGGCTGGACGAAATCGTCGAGCGCGGTGTCGTCCGTGTAGGCACTACGGGTGACTACAAGCCCTTCACTTACCTGGACGAGGAAACGGGGGAATATGAGGGAATCGACGTCGACATGGCCAAGGCTCTGGCAAATGGCCTGGGCGTCGAGCTTGAGCTGGTTCCCACCACATGGAAGGAAATCGTCACGGGCATCGTGGAAGGGAAGTACGATGTGGCCATGGGAGGAATTTCGAAGAAACTGGCCCGCCAGATGCAGGTGTTCTTTACCATCCCCTATCTTGAAACGGGCAAGGCTCCCATCACGCTGAAGGAAAACGTGGAAAAGTTCCAGACTCTGGAACAGATCGACCGGGAGGACGTGACGGCCATCGTCAACCCCGGCGGAACGAACGAGCAGTTCGCCCGCGAGAACTTGAAGAAAGCAAAAATCATCGTCCACGATGACAATGTCACAATCTTTGACCAGATCGTGGCGGGCAAGGCCGACCTGATGATCACCGACGCCGTGGAAACCCTTGTCCAGGAACAGATGCACCCCGAGCTCGCGGCCGTGAACCCCGACAAGCCCTTTACCTTTACCGAGTTCGGCTACATGCTCCCCCGCGGGGACATCATCTTCAAGGAGTGGCTCGACCTCTGGCTCCACACGGCCATCAAGACGGGCGAATTCCAGGAAGTTTTCGACCGCCACATCAAATAACGCCACATCCTGTTCTATCAGCTTCCAAAGCGAGAAGCAGGGCCGGCGATAAATTGCCGGTCCTGCTTTTTTGTGTGATATGATTTGCATACATTACAGAAAGAGGGCGACCCAAGTTGGAACTGCTTTCCCCCGATTCCCAGGGCTTTATATCCCTGGTTCCCGTCATGGTCCTCCTGGCGGCAGTCTGTCTTACGCGACGCTCCCTGGAATCCATGATCCTGGCCATCGCCGTGGGGTTCATGCTCACCGACGGCGCGTCTTTCCTTCCGGCCATGCTAGACGCCGTCATGGGCGTTCTGCAGGACCCGAAACTCGGCTTTGTCATCCTCATCTGCTCCGTAATGGGAGCCTTCGTCGCCCTTCTCGATGCCTCCGGAGGCACCCGCGGTTTCGGCGACTGGGTTTCGGCGAAGGTGTCCGGCCGCAGGGGAGTCCTGATGGGAACCTGGCTGATGAGCCTGCTCGTTTTCATCGACGATTTTCTCATCAGCCTCACGTTGGGCGTCTGCATGACCCCGTCGTCGGACCGACTCAAAGTCCCCAGGGAAATGATGGCCTACGTGGTCAACTCTTCGGCCGCGCCGGTGGCTTCTTTGGTGCCCATTTCAACCTGGGGAGTCTTTATTGCGGCCCTGCTGGAAAAGTACATGGACCTCCCCAAGGGACAGGGGCTTTTCTTCTTCGTGAAGACCGTGCCCTTCAATTTCTATGCCTGGTTCGCCTTTTTCCTTGTTCCACTGGTCATCCTGGGGGTCGTTCCCGTCTTGGGCCCCATGCGACAGGCCGAAGAGCGCGTAAAAACCACAGGCACACTTGCTCCTCCAGGCTCCGAGCGCATCGCCATGAGGAAAACGTCCGAAGCGGCCGAAAACGGGCCCGCGCCACGGATCAGGAATCTCCTGGCGCCCTTGCTCGTGCTTGTCGGCTCGACACTCTGGTTCGACGGCGACCTCTTCAAGGGAGGGGCCGTCGCCCTCCTGTTTTGCTGCTTCTTCTACAGGCTGCAGGGCGTCATGTCAATAACCCGCTTCACCGACACATGCTTCAAGGGCATCGGCAGCATGCTGTTTCCCATGGTCTTTACGGCCCTCGCCTTTACCTTCAACCAGGTCAACCAGGAACTGGGGCTCATTCCCTTCGTCATCGAGAAGGCGACACCGCTTCTTTCGCCTGCTCTTTTTCCCCTGGTCATCTTCGTCCTGCTGGGATTCGTGGCCTTTCTCGTGGGTATCAGCTGGAGCCTTTACCTCATCGCCTTCCCACTGGTAATCCCCTTGGCCCAGGCCGTCGGAGCCGATTTGGGGCTCGCCGTCGCCGCCACGGTGGCTGCCGGAACCATGGGGCAGCACTGCTGCTTTTATTCCGACGGCACGATCCTCGTTTCCGCTGCTACAGGATGCGACAACATACAGCACGCCCTGACGCAGCTTCCCTTTGCCATGATTGCCGCATCATTGGCCGCCGTCACCTTTCTTGTCACAGGCCTTTTGACGGCGTGAACTGCCGCAGGGATATTGAAGCGGCGCCGCAAAAATCCGTAAATCGAAGATCCGACCCCGGGGGTCAGACCCCGGGGGTCAGGGTTTACGGGCGCGGATGACCACGAAAGAACCCTCTCCCCACCCGGGCCTGGCGGGTTCGACCTCGCTGATTTCGTCAAGGCGGGAGAAAATGGTCTGGGTATATGAAATATCCTTGAAACCCGCTTCGTGCAGAAGTTTTTCCAGCTCCGGCACGGAGTAGAACGTGGCGGGGCGATAGAAGAGGTTTTCGTTCTTGTGCTTTTCATACATCCGCCCGATGGGGCTTTCCCTGTCGATGAAGCCGATCACCAAAACCCCGCCGGGTCGAAGAACCCGCAGGGCCTCAGCCATTGACGCCACAGGGTCGTCGACAAAGCAGATGGTGGTCACCATCAGGGCGTAGTCGAAAGATCCGTCATCATAGGGGAGCTCCTCCGCCACGCCCGGGACGGCCTCGATGCCCCTTTCAAGGGCGAGCTTCCGCATCGGTTCAGAGGGTTCCACTCCGTGGCGGATCCCGAGCGGCGCGGCAAAAAGAGCGCTTCCCACGCCGATTTCAAATCCCTCCCCTGTTTCCGGAAGCTGTTGACGAACCGCCTCGAGTTCCGATTCATAGGCGAGAGGGTTCCTCTCGAACCATTGCTCGTACTCCTGTGAATGACCGTCGAAAGGTTCCGTCCGTGCCAT
>JBKHBH010000101.1:0-7411 GCA_046542505.1 Thermovirgaceae bacterium
ATTTCCTTGTAGCGGGTCTCCATTTTCTCCAGCGCTTCTTCGAAGGAACCCGCACTTTCTACAGGAGGTTTCCACAGGACGGCGTTCCCATTCTTGAAGACATCTTCGACGAGCGTGCCGAACGCCGGAGTGACGGCCACGGACAGGACAACGTCGTTTTCCGCCAGACGGACCTCGTGATGCCTGATGTCAGCGGGACCTTCTTCCGTCGCCTTATGGGCGAGCCTTACACGAAGCCGGGAAAGGAGCTCGTCCTGATTTTCCCTGTAGATCCACCAGAGCGTGACTTCCTGGCCTTTCTCTCTTGCCTCCTTCCAGAAAACGTCGAAGTGGTGGGCAATCCGAAGGGCTCGACGAAGTGTCTGAAGTTCCTGGTTCAGTTCATTCCTTTCAGTCTGAAGCCTCGACAGCCTTTCGCTGAACTCGTCAAGATTCTTTTGCAGTTCCTCCACAACGTCCTCATCGGAAAGGGGCATCTGCCGGCGGACATTTTCGAGATCATCATCGGTCAGACCCGACCAGTCTTTCCATTCAAGGGCTTCGATAAGACCGAGAAGTTTCGCCGAAACACGTTTAAACGTCCCTG
This sequence comes from Thermovirgaceae bacterium, assembly GCA_046542505.1. Classification (GTDB taxonomy): domain Bacteria; phylum Synergistota; class Synergistia; order Synergistales; family Thermovirgaceae; genus UBA1876. The sequence goes on from JBKHBH010000101.1 coordinate 587, forward strand.
CCTCCTCGTTCGAGAGTGGTTCCGAGAGCGGCTGCAGCAGATGGATGACTCCGAGTTCATGCAATGTCTCTACGAGTCTGGCTCTGTCACTTGCCAGACCCCAGACGGCAATGCGTGCCATTTCCCGGATCAAGAGTGGATCTCCCCAATTCTTCCTTGAGTTTTCTTCGGCTGCAGGATATGGTCGACAAGTTCACAGGCTGCTTCTTCCGCCGCCTTTTCGACAAATGCCGTGTCTACAGCTTCCCGGAGGGCTCTTTCAAGACTTTCCCTGAATTCCGCCGATTCCTTTCTGATCTGGTCCTCGTAGGTCCGCCATTCCTCTTCGACCTGCTGGAGGGTGTTTTCCTCCATTTCGTCCAGTTTCCGCCGCAACTGTTCCTTTTTCCCGTCGAGCTTGATCTTTTCATCACGGAATTCCTTTTCCAGCTCTTCCCGGAGGGTTTTCAGCTCCTTCTCCGCTTTCCAGGAAAAAGAGCCCTCCTGAAGGTCATTCGACAGGGTCATCGAAGAAATTCCCTTCCATCATAAATTCGCAAAAGGCTCCACGGTCTATGATGCCAATCAGCTTTCCCTCTTCCGCAACGGGAAGCCGTTTGATCTTTTTCCGCAGCATGAGGTCGGCAACGGTCATGAGGCTTGCCGCCGGATCCACAAAAACCGGCTCCCGCGACATGTATTCATTGACCGTCTGTTTCCCTATGCCTCTGAGCCTCTGTACGAGGTCTCCCTCGCAATTGTCTAGAAACGACGAATGGGCGACGATCTCAAGAAAGGTCGGCACTGCTCCCTGGAGGATATCCCGTTCGGAAAGATATCCTACGAGATCCCAATCCTCGCTTACCACCGGGACGCCGGCAAGCCTCTGGCTGTAAAGAACATGAACGGCGTCCTGGATAAGGTCATCCTCGGACACCGCCGTGAGGTCCTTGTTCATCAACATACCTGCGTTAATTTTCATGGCATTCCCCTGTTCCTGTACAGTCCAATTTTCGTAAGCAACACCCAAAAGACAAAAACCGGAAGGCCCGTGACCCTTCTCCAGCGCCACGGCTCCTGCACCAACCGGTACAGCCATTCGCATCCGGTTTTCTGCCATCCCTGCGGGGCCCGTTTCAACCGTCCCGAAAGGACATCAAAACTTCCACCGACCCCTATGCAAACAGATCCAGCCAACTGCGGCGCGTTTTCGACCATCCAGTCTTCCTGTTTCGGGACCCCCAAAGCGACGAAAACAAAGCGGGCCCCCGAGGATTTGATATCTTCAAGCACATGTTCGCGGCCCTTTTCATCCTGGTAACCATGAGCCGTTCCCGCCACCCTCAGGCCGGGATATCGTGCTGCCATCCGCTCTGCGGCCTCGGCGGCGACTCCGCTTTTACCGCCATAGAAATACACTGACAATCTTTCGTAGGACGCAAGTCGGCACATCTTCTCCACCAGCTCAACCCCTGCAATCCGCTGCTGAACCGGTTTGCCAAGGAAACGTAACGCTATCGTCAGTCCCTTGCCGTCCGGAAGGATCAAATCTGCGCCCCTGACACACTCCCTGAAGGATTCATCTCTTTTCGCCCGAAGCGTCGAAAGGGCGTCAAGAGTCACTATATACCGTCCCCGGGATGAATCCCTCGTCCAGGCAAGGATCTTTGAAAGGACGTAGTCCGCCGAAACATTGTCAATGGAGACACCCCAGAGACCCGGCCGCCTGACGGGAATCGCCGGAACGGATCTTTTGAGAAGGGTCATGACGGTGTAGACAAGCAAACCCGATGCCACCACAAAACCACCGAAGAGCACCAACGGTTCTTCGCGCATCTGCACGCTTGCCACGCTGACACCCACGACGGCACAAAGTGTGCCGACGGCTCTCACCGCCGAGGTATGGTCAATTCCCCGGCTCACAAGGTTTCGATAAAGAGAGAGAGTTCCCTTGGGTTTCACCGAGAAGGCGCTGCTCATGACATGGAGCGACGTTTCGGCGATGGGTATCGCGAAAAGCCCCAAAGGAAGGATCATCATCGTGGAGAAGGCGATTTCCTTGCTGACCCCGAGTATCGAGGTCCCGGCGATCAGTGTGCCCCACATGGCTGCCAGAGGCTCTCCGATGCGCCTGTAGGAGTGTCCGTGCCGGCTCCAGAATACGGCGAGGATAAACACGCCCATGAGGGACATGGAAAAGGCGCCCTGCAGATTCTGGCTTGAAAGCCCCGTTGCGAAAAGCAGTACCACCCAGGTTATGGCGAGGAGGAATCCCGCAAGCCCCGGGACCTGATCAAGCTCCTGAAGCAGAAGGGGGTAGATGCCTATCCAGAGCGATGTCAGGATTACAGCCAGGGGGAAGCTGAAAAAGAGATAGGAATCCCCGGGCATTCCGATAAACTCGATTCTCAGACCGGCTCTCGCCAGAACAGCACCTATGGCGAAAAACGCCCCTACCCACCAACGGGACGGATAGGCCCTTTGCCCCATTCCGACAACAGCCGCCAGAAGGGACATCCCCACCACGGCCCTTACGCCCGCTTCTTGCAGCCACAGTCCTGTCATGGCCCAGGCGGCTATGAACAGAAGGTCCTTGAGGTAATAATACTGGTCGCGGTCAAGCCGCTTTTTGGCCGTTCTCTGGACAGCGCTGAGTGTTACTGAAAGTATGAGCGCGAAGAAAACGAGAAAATGCAAACTCTGGTTAAGGATCGCCATCTATAGGTCCTCCCGGAGTATCAGGCAAAATACAAACATTCCGCTCGCCAAAGCGGACATTGTGATTTTACCATGAAACACGCTCTTCAGGGGCGTCTGGCACTTACCGAATGACATCAAGCCCTCTCATATAGGGTCGAAGCACATCGGGAATCACGATGGAACCGTCCTCCTGCTGGTAATTTTCCATGATGGCGATCAGGCATCTCCCGACGGCGATTCCCGAACCGTTCAGGGTATGCACGAACCGCACCTTTCCCCCATCGGATGGACGATACCGCGTATTCATCCGTCTCGCCTGGAAGTCTTCGCAATTGCTGCAGGAACTGATCTCCCTGTAGGTTCCCTGGGAGGGAAGCCAGACTTCTATGTCATAGGTCTTGCTTGCCGCAAAGCCCATGTCGCCGGTGGAAAGGCAGACGACCCTGTAGGGTATTTCCAGTCTCTGCAGTACTATTTCGGCTGCTGCTGTCAGGCTTTCCAGTTCGTCATAACTCTCTTCCGGCTTGCAGAGCTTGACCAGTTCCACCTTGTCGAACTGGTGCTGCCGCAACATGCCCCTGACATCCTTCCCGTGGCTTCCGGCCTCTCTCCGGAAACAGGGCGTATAGGCCGTGTAATAAAGGGGAAGGCTCGATTCCTCGAGTATTTCTCCTCTGTGAAGGTTCGTCAGCGGGACTTCTGCCGTTGGAATCAGCCAGAGGTTGTCCTTCCTGCAGGAGTACAGGTCATCGGCAAACTTCGGAAGCTGGCCCGTACCCTGCATGGTGTCCGTACTGACAAGGAACGGCGGCTGCACCTCTGTAAACTCGTTCTCCAGCGTGTGCAGATCCAGCATAAATCCGATCAGTGCCCGGGCCATCCTCGCACCGGCACCCCTGAGCACCGTGAAACGGCTCTCGGCGAGGCGGACACCTCTTTCAAAATCAAGAATTCCAAGCTTTTCTCCAAGCTCCCAGTGCGGTTTGGGCTCAAAAGAAAACCGACGGGGTTCCCCCCAAAAACGAATCTCTTCGTTGGCACTCTCGTCAACACCTACGGGGACAGAGCTGTGCGGCCAGTTCGGCACCTGCAGCAGGTATTCTCCTATGGTTTTCTCAACCGAGACAAGTTCCTCTTCGAGGTCCTTGATCTTTCGGCCTACGGTTCTCATCCGTTCCATAATTTCCGACGCGTCTTCGCCTGAACGTTTCGCCTCGGCGACCGCTCTCGATCCCTGGTTCCTCTCGGCTCGGAGCTCTTCGGCTTCAAGCAGTATCGAGCGGCGTTTTTCGTCCAGGGCGATGACTTCGTCAACGGGGTATTCCACCCCCCTGTTGCGGAGCATGGACCTGAGGGCTTGTGGTTCATCCCTGAAAAGGCGTATATCAAGCATTGCCTTCCTCCTTGTTCGTTCCGTTTCTCAGTTCCCTTAGCAGGTTCGCCATCTCCAGTGCGGCCGCGGCGGCTTCAAAGCCCTTGTTGCCGGACTTGCTCCCGGCCCGGGAAAGGGCCTGTTCCAGGGTGTCGCAAGTCAGCACACCGAAGGCAACGGGGATGCGCTGTTCCATGCCGGTATGGGCAAGTCCCTTCGCAACTTCCGCGGCCACGTAGTCGAAGTGAGGGGTTTCACCCCGGATGACTGCGCCGAGGGCGATAACCGCATCAAAGGTTCCCCCAAGGGCGCATTCTTTGGCTACCAGAGGGAGTTCCCAGGATCCGGGGACCCACACGACATCTATGTCCTGGTGCCGGACGTCATGTCGCAACAGAAAGTCCCTGGCACCTTCGAGCAGTCTCGAAGAGATAAGTTCATTGAAGCGGGAAACGACGATTCCGAAACGAAGTCCCGATCCGATCAGTTTTCCCTGATACACACGCATTGTCATCCCTTCTTTCATCAATTTCTGGGCGTTTTCTTTACCCTATAATGTCCTTGAGGTGAAGCATGTGGCCCATCTTTTGTTCCTTTGCTGCAAGGTAGCGTTTGTTGAACTCGTTCGGCTCTATTATAAGGGGGACCCTTTCCACAACTTCCAGGCCATACCCTTCGAGGCCGACTATTTTTCTCGGATTATTCGTAATGAGGCGTATCTCCCTGAGTCCCAGGTCGGCGAGGATCTGGGCTCCCATCCCGTAATCCCTCAAGTCGTCATCGTATCCGAGCGCCTCGTTCGCCTCAACGGTATCAAGTCCCTGCTCCTGCAGTTCATAGGCTTTGAGCTTGTCCAGCAACCCGATTCCCCTGCCTTCCTGTCTCATGTACAGGACGACACCTTCGCCTGCCTCGCTGACCATACGCATGGCCGCATGAAGCTGGGGTCCGCAGTCACATCTCAGGGAACCGAACACATCTCCCGTAAGGCACTCGGAATGGACCCGGACGAGGGCGCTTTTCCCCTTTTGAGGTTCGCCGCGGACCAGAGCGACGTGGAGGAGTTCTCCCCGCGAACAATCATAACTTGCCTGGTAGGCGTGGGCGATGAAATCCCCGTACTCCGTGGGAAGTTTCACCGTGGCCACTCTTTCGACAAGCTTTTCCGACCTGCTTCGATAACGGATCAGGTCCTCTATGGAAATGATCTTGAGCGAATGCCGCCTTGCGAAAGAGACAAGGTCCGGCAGTCTTGCCATGCTGCCGTCATCATTCATGATTTCACAGCAGATTCCTGCCGGACGGTGGCCCGCAAGTCTTGCCAGGTCCACTGTCGCTTCTGTGTGCCCCGCCCTTTTGAGGACCCCGCCCTTGCGGGCGACCAAAGGAAACATGTGGCCGGGACGTCTGAACATATACGGCGTGGTTTCGGGATCGGAAAGAAGTCGCGCCGTCTGCGCCCGCTCGGCGGCCGAGATGCCTGTCGTGGTTCCTTCCCGGGCGTCAACACTCGTTGTAAAGGCCGTTCCGTGCAAATCCGTGCTCTCCTGGACCATGGGTTTGAGGTCAAGTTCCCTCGCCCGCTCTTCCGTTATGGGGACGCAAATCAACCCTCTTGCATAGGTGGCCATAAAATTGATGTCTTCAGGCCTCACATGTTCCGCCGCCATGACAAGATCGCCCTCGTTTTCCCTGGCTTCGTCATCAACGACGATTACCATGCGTCCCTTTCTGATGTCCTCGACGGCTTCTTCAACGCCGCTGAATGTATTTCCTGCTGTTTCGGACATGCTGCTTCTCCTTCCGATGCCTGTATTAAAACTCCCAGCCCATTTCCCTCAGGCTTTCCCAGCCGAGTCCCGAGGTGCCTGTACCCGAACCGGATTTGCCAAAGGCGAGGCTTTCAAGATATTTTGCCAATATGTCACATTCCAGATTAACATCATCCTTTGTTTTCCGCTCGCCAAGGGTGGTCGTCCGAAGCGTTGCAGGAATGATTCCCACTGAAAACCATTCGCTTCCCCTGTCGATCACTGTCAGGCTCACACCGTCAACGGCAATGGAGCCCTTGGGTACCACGTATCGAAGATATTCCCGCGCCAGACCGATACGCATGACCGCCGTCCGCTCTGACCGAATCACTTCAAGCAGCTTTCCACGGGCATCCACATGACCCGTCACTATATGCCCCTCGAATCTTCCTGAAACGGGAAGAGCCCTTTCCAGATTGACCCTCGTCCCCGCCGGAAGGGATCCGAGAGTGGTCCTTTCCGCCGTTTCCGGCATCAGCTCGGCAGTAAAGCGGTTTGGGGCGGGGATGCCGACTACCGAAAGGCAGGCCCCTGAAACGGAGATGGAATCTCCCCTTTCGAGTGATTCCGCAAGAGTCGTTTCGCCTAATTCAAGAAGAAGGACTTCGGACTTCCTCCTGGTCGCAAGAAGAACTCCAACGTCCTCTACGAGTCCTGTAAACATCGTGCCGTCCCCTCTATCCAGAGATCCCCCTCAACGAGAAGAGCCTTCCGTATCCTGATTCGAAGTGCGTTCGCGAGGGTACACTGCAAACGATCGCCGGAAACGGGTCGTCCATTTCCCAAGAAACGCGGGGAAACGAACAGGGAAACCCCGTCGAAGAGCCCGTCCGCAAGAAACGAGCCGAGGACGCCCGCTCCTCCTTCAACCAGCAGGTCGTTGACGCCTTGCCCGCCAAGAAACTCGAGGACCTCACGCAGTCGGGGCCGGCCCTCTTCCGACGGTAACAATATAACATCGGC
>JBKHBH010000102.1:0-7056 GCA_046542505.1 Thermovirgaceae bacterium
GAATTTTCTGCAGGCATTCTCCGCCTCCATCTGCCTCCACGGCGGTGAACCCCTTGCGGGAAAGCACCCTGCTGAGCTCTTTCCTGTCTATGGGATTGTCATCGACGACGAGCACACGTTTCGGCCTGTTTTTGGCGAGGGAATCTATTTCTGTAAAAAGCCGTTGCGGGTCGACGGGCTTTGTCAGGTACCCCACGGCACCGAGGGCAAATCCCGTTTCCCGTTCTTCCGACACGGACACGACAAGGATCGGAATGTCGCTGGTTTCTTCCGAGGACTTGAGGTGCTGCAGGACTTCCCACCCGTCTGCGCCGGGCATGACAATATCAAGGGTGATGACGTCCGGGTGGTGTTCTTTCGCGAGACGGACCGCTTCCTCCCCGGATGCGGCACCCAGTGTCCTGTATCCACGCTTCTCAAGCATCAGCGCCAGTTTCTTGCGCACGGCCTCTTCGTCATCTATGATCAGAACGACTCCCCCGGGCCTTGCCGCAAGGGCTGGGCGCGTTTCGGCCTCATGGCTCCGGCTTTGGGCAGCCTCAAAGTGACTTTTTCCGTCCTCGGTTTCAAGTCTCCACGGCAGGGTGACGGTGAAGGTCGATCCTTCGCCGACTTTGCTTCTGACTGCGATCTTCCCTCCCAAAAGCCTTGCCGACTTGCGGGCGATGGCAAGGCCCAGTCCGGTCCCCTCGTATCGTCGTGCAGCAGACCCGTCGATCTGCCGGAATTCGTCGAAGATCGTCTCGAGCTGATCCTCCGGGATGCCTACGCCCGAATCAGACACATCGATACGAAGATACTCTCCTTCAGATGCCGCACTGATGGTCACCCAGCCTTCCTCGGTGAATTTTATGGCGTTCCCTAGGAGATTCCTCAGTATCTGGCGCAGCCTGGACTGGTCGCTTTCAAGAACGGGCAGGGGCTTTTCGGTCTCTTCCTCAAGGCTGATTCCCTTTTCCTCGGCCATTGGCCTGAAAGCCTCTGTGATGTCCCCGATGAGGGCGGGCACGGAGATTTCTTCCACGCGCAGGTCCATTCTGCCAGATTCGATTTTCGAGAGGTCGAGAATGTCGTTGATGAGTTCGAGCAACTGCCGGCCGTTGCGCTCGATGATGCCCAGGTACTCGAGCTGCTCTTCCGGCGATGAGGCCGGCTGGTCTTTCATCAGACGCGACAGGGCCAGAATGGAATTGAGGGGTGTCCTGAGTTCGTGGCTCATGTTGGAGAGAAACTCGCTTTTGAGCCTGTTTGCTTCTTCCACCTGCATCTTCTGGACACCAAGCTCCAGGTTTTGTTCGTGGAGCTCCCCGGCCTGCTGCCTCAATTGCTCCGACTGCGTCTGGAGCTCCGTGTTCTTCTCGCGAAGCTCGCTGGTCATTTCCATTATGCGCCTCGTGGCAAGGACACGTTCAAGGGTCGCCACCATTCCGGGCAGATCCTGCCGGATAATCTCCAGTTGCTCTTCCGTAAAGGAGTTCATTGACGCGAGGGTTATCACACCGAGGGGTTCCTGTTCGTTCACCAGGGGGATGGCCAGAACCTGCCGGGCCTCGGTCGTCCCGAAGGGGGTGGAGAACAGAAACAGGTCCTCTTCCGCCTCGCCCTGTTCAATTGAGGTGCGGTCAAAAAGCATGATGTCGCCTTTGACCAGCACCCGGCCGATGAGACCTTCCAGAAAGACGTTGTCCGAATCGCTCACGGTGACGGGGTCGAAACCGGCGGAGTATATGTGTGCAAAACGTCCCGTCTCGGCGTTTTGAAGGTGAAAGGCTCCCATGGAGGCGTCAAGGGTCTCCATGAGGCGTTTCGTGGCATTTCGGGCGAATTCCTCGACGGTGTTCAAGGGCAGCAGGGCCTTCATGATCCGGGCCGAATTGTCACGGACGGTAATTTTCGAGACCAGGGAATCGGCGAGATTGTTGATGGCCGTCGCAAGTTCACCCACTTCGTCCTTGCGGTCCAGATCGATCCTCGCACCAAGTTCCCCCTTTTGGATCTTCGTCGCCGCTTCGCTCATGCGTACCAGGGGCCGGGCAATATCGCGTGCCGCAGGGAGGGCGATCAACAGGGCCAGCAACACGCAGGCGAAACCCACCAGGATCGCGTCGCGGATGAGTCTGTTCACCGGTCCGTAAATCTCGGAAACGTCCTGCTTCACGACCATGCCCCACCCGAGTTCGGGGACGGATCCATAGGCGGCGATAACCCGGGATCCCATGTAGTCCTCCGCTTCGATGATGCCCCCTTTACCGCTTGAGGCCAAAACGGCCGGCTCTGCGCCTATTTTGCTCCGGAGCACGGCGTTTTCTTTCCCGCGAAGGGGGCTCAGGGCAACACCGTCCTCATTGACGATCAGGCTTTCCCCGGTTTTTCCGAGCCTCGTCCTTTCACTCAAGAGGGGATAAAGAAATGACTCCAGATCTATGACGCCCGCCAGGATTGCAAAGGGGTCCTTCTCGCCGGCAGTGTAAACGGGGAGGGCCATCACCATGGCGGGACGGCCCTGGAGGTACTGCATCCTTTCGACATTGCCGGTGTATATGGACCCCGATTCCAGGGCGCCGTGGAAATATCCCTCATGAAGCCTGTTGAAGCCTTCCAGTTCCTCATCCGTGCTGACTTCTGTCACTCCGGTCCTGGCGTTTACAAGCTCGAATTCCAGAAAATCAAGCTTGAGCCGGCGGTGGGTCCTCATGGCGTCCCTGACAGCGGAAAGCCTTCGGGAATCCTCCTCGGTCCGGTCTCGCCGGTCTTTGCTAAAGACCTCTGCGGCGGAAATGATCTGTTGGTTGTGGGCGAGGACATGGATATCGGTTTTTTTCTCTTCATGCCACAACTGGATTGTCCTGGTTTTTCTCTCCCTGGACTCTTCAAGGCCGTACCTGAGGTCTCCCTTCTTTTCCTCAATCATGGTGAATCCGAGGAAAACGACTCCCGCAACTGCCGGGATAAGCGCTGCCAGGAGGAAATAGGCGATAAGGCGCCGGGTTATTTTTTCAGCGAATCCGAAGGCCATAGCAGACCACATCCTCTTTGGGAGAATCACCTCAGGCCTTTCTGTACACCTTGCAATGCTGACAGACAGTATCGTACCATGCCGCCTGCCGTGCCGGAATCTCCTCCACCTCGCCAAGCACGAAAAATCCACCCGGCTTCAAGGCATGGTCGAGACGGGCAAAGGTCTTTTCCTGCGTCTTCACCGTCATGTACATCAGGACGTTGCAACACAGAATGATATCGAAGGCGCCGTAGACACTGTCCGATGGGGTGGCGGGCTCATCTGCCAGAAGGTCATGGCGCGAAAACCGCGTGGATTCCCTGAATCCGTCATTCACCCTGAAGAGTCCCTTTTCCTTCCGGAAATATTTCCCGACGAACCCGAAAGGGACCATGTCTAGACTTTCCGGAGGATACCTGCCCTCCCGTGCCGAAATCAGGTCCTTTTCGTCGATATCAGTCCCGAAGACGAGAAATCTGAAGGGTTCGGCCCTTTTCAAGAGCGCCTCAAAGATCAGCATGGCTACGGAGTAGGCTTCTTCTCCCCGACTGCACCCGGCGGACCAGACCCGCACCAGGTAGTCCTTTTTCGAGGCTTTTTTTTCCAGCATCGAAGGGATGACAATTTTCGACAGGATGGAAAAAACAAGAGGGTTCCTGAAAAACTGACTGACCCCCACGGTAAGGGAATCCAGCAGACTGTCTATTTCCAGGGGGGTATTTTCGAGAAAAGCCCTGTATTCTCCGATCTCTTGACACCGGCAAAGGTCCATCCGGTGACACACCTCCCGCTGCACAACAGAAGGTCTGAAACCGGAGAAATCGACGTTTCGCCTTTCATGAAGCAGCTTCAATATTCCGGACAGAGCCTTCGAGTGTTCGAAAGCTCCCCCCCCGGATGCCGGCTGCATCTGCACCATGACGCCTCCCCCTTCGGATTCCATCACCATGATACAGGTCTGCAGCCGCTTCAGAAAGGCCCTGTCGCGAAACCCGGCCGTGGCTATCGGGTCATCTTGACCTTCGTCCGTCGCTGTCGGCGGACTCCCGCACTTCCTTGTACGCCAGGGACAAACCCTCGAAATCGTATTCGGGATCAAGATGCCCTCCGGCACCACATTGTCCGTGAATCTCTTCCTCGTTCCATCTCCGCTCAGTCATCTCTCATTCCTCCCCTTCGTCTTTTTATCTTTCGCCGCCAACCTGTACCCGGACAATCCGGACAGCCTTGCCCGACGATCTTTCCACCGTTCCAGGATCCACCAGGCGGAGCCCCACCCGGATTCCCAAAACCTCGTGCAGCGCCTTGCCTACCCGTTGCCGGAGCCTTTCTTTTTCCTCCCTGTCCAGAAAATTCTCGTCCTCACACACCACCGTCATTTCTTTCAGGCCTTTCTTTTCCGTCACCTCGAGAAAATAGTGGAGGGAAACCTCCGGGAACTGTCCCAGAACCGCCTCTATCTGTGAAGGAAACACGTTCACTCCCCTGATGATCATCATGTCATCACACCGACCCTTGACCCTGTCGATCCTGAGGTCGTCCCTGCCGCAGGGACAGGGGCCGGACAAAAAGCGTGTCAAATCCCTCGTGCGATACCTGATGACCGGCATGGCCTCCTTGGTCAGGGAGGTAATAACCAGTTCGCCCCTTTGGCCTTCCTCGACGGAAAGCCCCGTCTCGGGATCGACGATTTCAAAGAGGAAGTGGTCCCAGTTGGCGTGAAGCCCGGTCTTTTCGGGGCACTCCATGGCCACGCCGGGACCAATGACCTCTGAGAGGCCGTAGGAATCAAGAGCCGTGACGCCGAGGGCTTCTTCGATACGATCCCGCATCTGGGCCGTCCAGGCTTCGCCGCCGAGGATGGCAAGGCGGAGGTTAAGCCTGTCCCTGATCCCTCTCTTTTCGATCTCTTCGGCAAGATAGAGTGCGTATGAAGGCGTACTCGTGAAAACAGTGGTTGCCAAATCCTCCATGAGCATGATCTGGCGGCCCGTAAATCCGCCCCCCGTGGGAACCACCATGGCGCCGAGCCGCTCGGCGCCATAGTGGAAGCCAAGGGCGCCGGTGAAAAGCCCGTACCCGAGGATTACCTGGAAGACGTCGTCAGCGGTCATACCCGCCCTTTCAAGGCATCGGGCCATGCACTCCGACCAGGAGTCGAGATCCCCCTGGGTGTAGGAAACCACTGTAGGCTTCCCGGTCGTCCCCGAAGACGCATGGACCCTTCGGACATCACGCCTGCCGCAGGCCAGAATACCCATGGGGTACTGGTCCCTGAGGTCCTCTTTCGTCATGAAGGGCAGCTGGCGCAGATCCTCGAGGGACTTTATGTCTTCCGGTGAAAGGTTCCGGTCTTCCATCCGCGCCCGGTAGAAAGGAACTCCCTCCCACATCCGCCGAACGGTTTTTTGGAGATTCTCAAGCTGTCTTTCCTTGCGCTTTCTCATTTCAATCCGCTCCTCCCACCCGGGGAAAAAAGAATAAAAAAAAGGCCGGGGTCCCCGTCCTTTTCGGGAACCCCGGCCTCTTGTCGGCTCACGGACGCCTAAGCGTCGAACCGCAGAGGGGGTTCCACGCCGCTAAAATAATAAAAGCCGAAGCAGTTCATCAAAACGGCCGTGCGGTCCCTCTGCATGCTGGCGTCCTCCTTTTTTAAAATTTGTTGTGCATTCTTATAGCACTTTATTTCAAGGACGTCAAGCACAAGGGGCTCTATTGTGACCGGACAGCGATAATGTCACCCTTTAAGGGGACAGGCCCTTTGCCCATGACGTTTTCCTGTGCGTTGACATCACGGATGTGACATTGCGGTGAAATCTTCGGTCAGTGGTCTTTCATGGCTTCCTGAGACAACCGGACCCTGAACGAAAGAAGGAACCACTCTTCTCCCATGCCCCCGTCGCCGGTGCTTTTTATCCTCAAAACGGGCCGTCTACCTGTGCATGAAACGGACCAGGTTCAAAAAGGCAGGTACCCTGAAACGGCGGAAGAATGGGACCCTTCGTCCTGTAATAAAAACCCGGAGGCCTAAACTTTTTTGTAAATATTATGCAACACAAGTGTAAATATTCTGTAACGTAAAATCTGTATAATGCATTCACCCTCAGCCATCGGAAATTATCGGCTGGTCTCTGTAACCTGGAGAAAGGCAAGGTCAGAAGGCCATGATAAAACGTGCCCTGCTTTTTGCTACCGGCGTCGTGTATTTCCTCTTCATCCTCGCACCAATATTTCTGATTCTCGTCGGTTCCTTTGGCGAAAAATGGTTCGGCACGATTTTACCTACGGGTTTCACGCTCGAATGGTATGAAAAGCTTTTCGGCAGACTTATGTACGTCAGGGCGATGAAAATGAGCCTCCAGGTCGCCTCCCTGACAGTTCTGTTCAACGCTTTCCTCGGACTGACCTCTGTCTACGCCGTTTTCACCCTCAACAAACGCTGGCTCTCCAGGCTGTTTGACTTCATCATTCTTCTCCCTATCGCAATACCGCCTGTGGTGATGGGTCTCGGGCTCGTTCAGGCCTTTAACTGGGAGAATTTTTCCCTCGTGGGCACCTGGCAGCTGCTGGCAGGCGCCCACGTCATTTTGACCTTGCCTTTCATGCTCAAGCCGCTGATGGCAAACATGGAACTTATAGGCTGGAACGTTCTCGAAGACGCCGCCCTTTCCCTGGGCGCCTCCCCCCTTTTTATTGCCGGACGGGTGCTGGTGCCAAACCTTCTTCCCGGCCTCGTTTCCGGTTCCATCATGACTTTCGCGATGTCTTTGGGCGAATTTCAGCTCGCAGTGATGGTAACGGGCTCCGCTTCACAGACATACCCCGTGGTTCTTTATCAGGCCTTCTACGTAAGTACGGGATTCGCCTGCGCCGCGACAACGCCTTTGATCACCATGACACTGGCAAGCCTCGCCGGAGTCATGGCAATGGGCTTTTTTTTCAAAAGAGGCGGCAGGGTCGAATATTCGGCATAACAAAGGGGGGGTCCCCATGAAGAAAACACTGAAGGGAAAAACTGTCGTGTCCGTCATTGGAGCGTCTGCAGCATCGGCGAAAAC
>JBKHBH010000015.1:0-32001 GCA_046542505.1 Thermovirgaceae bacterium
AAGGGAATCCTCTCTTTTCCCTCCCTGGTGACAACATCCTCGAGTTTCGCCGTATCCACATCACCCTTGAAGGGGAGTTCCGCCGCCGGGTCATACGCTTCATCGATAACGCATTCCACAGGTTCCGCGCCGGCGTGGAAGACATGAGCACGGGTCGTGTCGAAGGGCATGTTGAAAGGAATCTTGTCGCCTGGCTTGAGTAGTGTTCCGAAGGTCACGTTCTCGGCGGCCCGCCCCTGGTGGGTGGGGATGACATAATCGAATCCCAGGACTTCCTTCACTGCGTCCTTGAGGGCGTAAAAACTGTCGGCACCAGCATAGGCCTCATCACCGCACAAAAGGGCCGCCCACTGGTATTTGCTCATCGCCCCCGTTCCCGAATCGGTGAGGAGATCTATATAGATCTCCTTAGAAGCGAGGCCGAACATGTTAAAACTCGCCCTCTTCAAAGCTTCCTCACGTTCTGTCTCGTCCGGAACCCTTACGGGTTCCACCATCCTGATCCTGAACGGCTCCGGCTGCATTGGAGAAATCATGTACGCATCCTCCCCGCTGGGCCTCTTCTTCTTCTCGTCTTTCCGGCAGCAGTCTCAACCGGTGCCTGAACTCGAAACATCCAAAATTATATCATCATCATGTAGCGCACTATTGCCCTTTCTCTCCAGTAGAAGAACCTTCTTCGACGAAGAGGTTTCTCCCCTTCAGGAAATACTCCATCCCCGAACCGACAGTCACTATCATGGCTGTCCACATGGCAAAAAGACCGCCCGGCAGGTCGAAAATCACCAGCAAAATAGCGATGATTTGAATAACCGTCTTTGCCTTCCCCCACGAAGACGCTGCTATGACGACACCTTCAGAAACGGCGACCATCCTGAGGCCCGTCACAAAAAACTCTCTAGAGACAATAATCACAACGATCCACGCAGGCAGTCTCTGTAGCTGCACCAGCGAAACGAGCACAGCAGTCACCAGGATTTTGTCTGCCAGGGGATCAACAAGTTTGCCTAGATTCGTCACCATGCCGTGCTTCCGGGCAATGTACCCGTCCACCGTGTCCGTCGCCGCGGCAATGATAAAGACGATGCCCGCAAGAAGATCCCCGAATGGCAGGCCGAGAAAGCTTCCGAACTGGGCACGAAGCGTCAGAAACACCATAACGAGGGGTGCCAGGAAAACCCGTGACAGGCTTAAAAGGTTCGGAAGATTAAATGCCGTCATGGAGGTACACTCCTTCTTTACGGCTATCTCTCGTGTTCCGCCGGCCTCTTGAAGACTTGCCCGCTACTTTGATCCAAGGGTATCATCAACCACCCAGGTAGGCTTCCTGGACCCGTTTGTCTTTGAGAAGCTCCTGGCCTGTTCCCTCGAGAACTATCCGACCTACTTCCAGCACGTAGGCATAATGCGCAATCTTCAAAGAGGCAAAAGCATTTTGCTCGACAAGGAGCACCGTCTTGCCCTGCCGGTTGATGGTTTCGATAATCTCGAAGACTTCCCTCACAAGAAGGGGGGCGAGACCTAGCGACGGTTCGTCGAGCATGACCAGCTTTGGAGAGCTCATAAGGGCCCTGCCGACGGCAAGCATCTGCTGCTCTCCTCCCGAAAGGGTGCCGCCCTTCTGCCAAAGCCTCTCCTTCAGCCTGGGGAAAAGTTCGTAGACCCACTGAAGGTCCTTTTCTATGCCGTCCTTGCCTTTTCTGGTATACGCGCCAAGCATGAGATTGTCCAGAACACTGAGATGCGGGAAAATTCTTCTTCCCTCGGGGCCCATAATGATTCCCGCCTTGACAACGTCTTCCGGGATCATGCCTTCGAGGGTTTTCCCTTCATAAAGGATTTCCCCCTGTGATTTGCGGACGAGGCCGGCAATGGTACGCAGTGTGGTGCTTTTGCCGGCTCCGTTCGCCCCGATGAGGGTGACAATCTTTCCCCTGGGGACCTCCAGCGAAATGCCTTTCAGGGCGTGGATTCCTCCATAATGGACGTGGAGATCTCTGATGCTAAGCATCTTGCAGGTACTCCTCTCCCAGGTAGGCTTCGATCACCTTCGGATCGCCCTGAATATACTCAGGGTTCCCTTCGGCTATGGTAACACCGTAGTCAAGGACCCAGATATGTTCACAGATTCCCATGACCACTTTCATGTCGTGTTCGATCAGAAGGATCGTAAGACTGAATCGGTCGCGGATCTCCTTGATGAATTCCATGAGTCGCTGGGTCTCATAGGGGTTCATTCCAGCCGCCGGTTCGTCAAGCAACAAAAAATGCGGTTCGGTGGCAAGGGCCCGTGCTATCTCAAGCCTCCTCTTCGCTCCGTAGGGAAGCCCATGGGCGTCCTCGTCGGCAAGTTCCGCGAGACCTACAGTCTTGAGGAGCTCGTAGGATTTCTCTCGGATTTCCTTTTCCTCCCTGAAAAAGGAGGGAAGACTCAGCATGGCGTGCCACCAGGTGGTCTTCTGTCGAAGGTGAGCTCCCACCATGACGTTCTGCAACACGGTTCCGCCCGCGAAAAGCCGTATATTCTGGAATGTTCTGGCTACTCCTGCCTTGCATATCCTGTGAGGTCGCCACCCCGTGATGTCCTCACCCCTGAAATGGATGGAACCTTCCGTGGGTGTGTAAAACCCCGTGATCATGTTGAAGCACGTCGTCTTCCCTGCACCGTTCGGTCCTATCAATCCCGCGATCCGGCCTTTTTCGACCTGGATACTGAAGTTGTGGACCGCCACCAGGCCGCCGAACTTCATGGTTACATTGTTTGTCTCGAGAACGATCTCGCGGGTCGTCATTTTTCAGCACCCCGCTTTCGGAAAAGGCCGAATATGGTATCCCAGGTTATTTCCTTTCTTCCCATCATCCCCTGTCGTCTGAAAAGTATGATGAACAGGAGCGCCAGTGAAAAAACCACCATCCGCATGCCCGGAACGCCGGGGATTTCGAAGTCACCGAAGCTGATTGGATTTTCCACGATCCGCAGCCACTCCAGAAGTATCGTGATGATCACGCCGGCGATGACCGTTCCCGTTATCGAGCCCAGTCCCCCTGCCACGACAATCATGAGGACGTTGAAAGTCAACAGGAAGAGGAACATCTTGGGGTCTATCGTCGTGAGAAGACTCGCCAGCAACGCCCCGCCCACGCCTGCAAAAAAGGAGCCGATGGAAAAAGCCGTCAGACGGTATTTGAAGGTATTGATACCCATGGCCCTGGCGGCGACCTCGTCATCCCTGATGGCCTTGAGAGCGTTGCCGAAATTGCTGTTGACGAGCCTGATGACAATGACCAGTGTCAAAAAGCACCACCCGTAATTCCACCAGAGGTTGGCATA
Organism: Thermovirgaceae bacterium; assembly: GCA_046542505.1. Lineage (GTDB taxonomy): Bacteria > Synergistota > Synergistia > Synergistales > Thermovirgaceae > UBA1876. Next base: position 3,332 of record JBKHBH010000015.1, read on the forward strand.
ATCGGGAATGCCCTTGAATCCCAGGGCACCGTTCGTTATGCGGGGCAGGTAGTTCGCAAGAACACGTATGATCTCCGCAAAACCAAGGGTGGCTATCCCAAGATAATCCCCACCGAGCCTGAGAACGGGCACACCGATGATGATGCCTGCCAGTGCAGCCATTAAACCTGCCGCAATGACCGCCACCAGAAAGGGTGCGTGAATGACGGAAAAGGGCCATATTGCCGGCTCAAGGATGAAAAGCGCCTGTTTTTGCATCGGCGGCATGATGAGAAGCGAACAGGTGTAGGCACCTATGGCCATGAAACCCGCATGACCGAGTGAGAACATTCCGGCGAAACCGTATATCAGGTTCAGACTCAAACCCAGGATGATGTAGACAGCGATGAGGTTCATGATCTGGGTCTTGTATCCGTCCATATTATCGAAGTGTTTAAAAATCAAAAACTTTTATCAGGAAGAGCTTTTTCACAAAAACAATCCGGATGGGTCAAACCTCACTTGCCGGCGGCTTTACCGCATCCTGGCCCTCCCGCACACCCATTGCGGGAATGAACCTCCTTTAATTCAGAGATCATCGCCTCTTCCCTCGTGCAGGCGCCTCACTTCGTCAATGAAGCTGGACACATCGGTAAATTCCCGGTACACCGACGCAAACCGCACATAGGCAACCTTATGGAGATTCCGCAGCTCCTCCATTGCCATCCGGCCGACTACCTGGCTCGATACTTCGTTCTGTCCGTTTTCATACAGTTTTTCTTCAATCCGTGAAACCGTGCTTTCGATCTGCTCCATGGGGATGGAGAGCTTCTCGCAGGCCCTGGCGAGCCCTTTCAAAAGTTTGTCTCTGTCAAAAGCTTCCCGCTGGCCGCTTTTTTTGACGATCCAAAGCACCTGGGGCTCTTCGAGACGCTCATAGGTGGTAAAACGGCATTGGCATTGCGGGCATTCCCTCCGCCTTCTGACGACACGGCCTTCACTGACGGTCCGAGTCTCGAGAACCCGTGTTTCGGGAGCCTTGCATTTTGGGCAGCGCACGGTATTCCCCTTTCTTTTTCGGAAGATGTTATGGGCACACCCGGCCATTCGGCTGAAACCGCCACCTGGGGAAAAAGAGGCAGTTCCCGACGATCTTGCGCCGGGTACTGCCTCGATAAACTGTTCCGGAACTCACATTTCTTTCAGCAAAGCTGCCACGATGCTTTTTACCCGGGATCCGTCCGCCTTGCCCCCGATTTCGGGCATGAGCTTTCCCATGATTTTCCCGATGTCTGATGGACCTGCGGCACAGATATCGATAATTACCTTTCGGGCTTTTGCGGCAATCTCTTCGTCGCTCATCTGTTCCGGAAGATATCCTTCAATAAATTCAGCTTCTTCAAGCTCCCTGTCTGCCCTGTCCGGCGCGCCACCGCTTCTGTACTGTCCGGCCGCCTCCCGCCTCTGCTTGATGAGTCTCCGCAACATGGCGATGATATCTTCTTCTTCAATCGGGACGGTACGGCCTTTTTCGGCCTTCAGGTTTTCCAGGGCGGCCTTGATGAGCCTGATATTATCGACAACCGCCCTGTCACGCCGTTTCATGGCATCGACCAGATCATGCTGGAGACGTTCCTCGAAACCTTGCACTGGTCGTTACCTCCTCCGTTTTTTCCTCGAAGCCGCTTCCCGTTTTCTCTTTTTTTCTTCGCTCGGTTTCTCGTAATGCCTGCGTCTTTTTGCCTCGCGCAGGACGCCTCCCTTGGAAACCTCCCGTTTGAATCGCCTGAGCGCGTCCTCGAGGGATTCATTGTCACGGCGTCTTACTTCAGTCATTGAGTACTTCCCCCCCTTCTGCCGCCCGAGCTAGCCCGGAGGCCAGCCTAACAGGCGTCCCGAAAGAAGATGCACATGAAGGTGCGGCACAGTCTGGCCTGCCTTGTCGCCGCAGTTTACAACCAGACGGTAGCCGGCCTTCTCCAGGCCGAATCGCCGTGCGATCTTCGTCGCCGTTTCCAGCAAATTCGCCCAGACCTGCGGTTCCACAACATCAGCCGCCGATGGAATGTGCTCCCTCGGGATCACCAGAAGATGCGTGGGCGCCTGGGGATGTATGTCCCGTATGACGACGGTTTCGTCATCGGCATCTACGATATCCGCCGGAAGCTCGCCCTTGATGATCCGGCAGAATACGCAACCCTCGTTCACAGGCACTCCTCCCCCGTTTCATACAATACTATTGTAAGAAAGGACGCAGTCGAGCACAACCGCCGTTGCCCGGATTTGCAGGCTAGACGGTCGAGCTCTCCAGGTCATTGTATATTTCGCTGTCCGTCAAATCCTCATTTTGAATATGCCTTTTCTCTACAAGCTCGACCCTGAGCATGGCCGAACGGTACCAGTTTCTGCGGGGCCGGTTCTTGACAGGAGCCATTTTCCAGGCCCGCATGTCCTCGGCGTAGTCCCAATTGACATATTCGTTGAATCCTCTTATCAGATCGGTCAGGACAAACCCTTTTGACGCAAGGCCTTCCTGAAGGAGCTTCCATTTAGCGAAAGAGCTTTCGGCGCTTGTTAAGCCAAAATATCCCGCTCCTCCAGGTCCCTTCAGAGAAACGGCGCCGCGGCCTATAAAGGCATCGAAGGCCGCAACCGTTTCCGGAGGGTCGCAGAAAAAAGCATCGAAACACCTTAAGAGATCTTCGGGCAACGGCTTCCGAAGATCATGCTTCCTTGCCACGAGAGTCTTTATTCCTGCATGGCGGGATTCTTTCCTTTCGAAGTCGATGATACGTTCATCAATTTCGATGACGGTCACGCTCTTCGGCAATTGCGTGAAAGCAAGCCCCAACCCGACGAGATCATCATCCCCCAAAACAAGAATGTCCTTTCCACGGATATCTCCATGATTGTCTGCAAGGGCTATCCGCGCAAAGGTGGTCTCCGGCGTGACAAAAGCCTGATCGAAAATACGAAGTGCCTGTGGCCTTTTGCCATGTATGGACTTGAAAAGGCACAGCGCTTCCGAGAAATCATCGTCCACCACGGTTCTTCCCTTGCAACGGGAACAAATGTGATTCACAACGGGCCGGATGCCTTTGTTCCTGAATGCGATTTCCCCCTCTGATGTCAGAAAGACCCCGTCGGGCCGCCTCTCGACAAGTCCCTTTTCTTCAAACATTCGGAGCGTCGATGCAACCACCGGTACGGGTTCCTCGGAATACTCGATAATGTGCCAGAAATCAGGCGTTCTCAAAAGAGCCGCAGCAACTCGTTCCACATCGCGCCCACAAAGGGGAATTCCCGTTTCTCTCGATAGGGTTTCAGCGAAATCCTGTAGTTCCATGGGATCCTTGATTCTCCCCTTCACCCTCGTTTTGCCTGACTGTTCCAGAAAAAGCATTATAGCATACCCTGCCTTCCAGAACGCCCGCACTGCAACCGGTAATCTCGACCTCCGTAATGTCTCCGGCCCTGACGCGCCCCTTGCAAACGGCCTTTATGAATGGGGGGGTATAGCCGGTAATAACATCTTTTTCGGATTTTTCGACCAGGACTGAAAGCCGTTTTCCTATCCACCTCGAGGCGTACTCCTGATGCTTCCTCGAGGCAAAATCCAGCATTTCACTCATACGGTCCTTGACCTCTTCCGGCGATGGCCTGTCCCGGAATTCTGCCGCCGGTGTTCCCTTCCGTGGTGAAAAGCCAAAGGCGTGGATCTTTCCCACGCCCGCCCTCTCAAGAACTTCGAAAGTCCGTCTGAAGGCGGCATCATCCTCTCCGGGGAAACCGACAATAACATCTGTGCTCAGGTGAAGATCATCACCCAAAAATTTTTTTATCTTTTTCACAAGATCGAGAAATTCCTGTGAGCTGCATCCCCTTCCCATCCGCCTCAGGATCCGGTCGTCGCCGCTCTGGAGCGGAAGGTGCAGATGCGGACAAAACTTTTCCGATGCCGCCAGTGCTTCCAGAACTTCTTCCTCCAGTCCGAAGGGTTCAATGGAACCAAATCGCAGACGGTCGAGTCCCCTGATCTTTTCTATGGCGCGTACAAGCATGGCAAGGGACTCTCCCGTGTCCTTTCCATAGAGAGCGAGATGAATCCCCGTCAAAACGACTTCCCTGATTCCACGTGAAACCACGTGCCCCACTTCTTCCAGCGCATCCTCCGGAGCCCTGCTTACGGGGGCGCCGCGCACTTCGGGGATAATGCAATAGGTACACCTGTGGTTACAACCTTCCTGGATCTTGATGAAGGCTCGTTGATGAAACTTCGGACAGTCCAAAGACAACGGGTCCCAGAGTGTGCTGGTGGATACATCCACCTTGTCGACCAAAAGGTCCTTTCTCGTTTTCTCCTTGATCAATTGTTCCAGTATCGCAGGTACCCGGTGTTTCCTGCGGTTTCCAACGAGGGCGTCTATTCCGATGTCGCTTGCCACTGACTCCTCTAGAAACTGTGCCCAGCAGCCGCACACAACCACCGGTGCCTCAGGCTCCTGTCTTTTCAGCCTTCGCACAAGCTGCCTGCATTTTCGTTCAGCTTCCGCCGTCACCACGCAGCTCACCAGGACGGCGGCCGCGAAAGGTCCCTTTTCACAAGCGACCGCGCCCATCTGCGACAGGGACGTAGCAAGTGCCTCCGCTTCGTAGAGATTCGAACGACAACCCAGAACATGAAGACGAACCCTTTTCCCAGTCAATATGGACCTATTCTTCGTTGTCACCACTCCGCTCCAGTTTCATTGACAGAAAACCAAGCCCGACGGCTACCGCCGTCGGACTCGTCATGATTCTCCTGCCAAGACTTACCGGGACAAAATCATGGCCCAACAACGCCTCGCGCTCGGCCCCCGTCCAATCTCCCTCGGGTCCTACGGCAAACACGGTTTCGCCTGAAGGTTCGCAGTCGGCAAGAGGTTTTGCTCCGTCATCCAGCATCGCCGCGTAACGCTCTTCAGGCAACTGAAGCGACAGCGCCGAACCGAGGACCATGGGTTCGTACAACCCGGGTTTTCGGGGAACACAGGCCTGCCTCGTCGATTCCTCGATAATTTTCATCCATCGTTTCCTTTTGACCGGCCATCTTTCTTTGTCTATGCGCATTACGCTCCGCTCGCAGATAATCGGAACGATAGCCCCGGCTCCGCTTTCCGTTGCCATCCGTAAACTTCGCTCAAAGGCATCGGTCTTGAGCAACGCCAGAAGAAGCCAGAGGGTTTTCCCTGTTTCCGCAAGCAGTTCTTTTTCCACGATACCGCACAGAACACCTTCCTGGACGATAAGCCTCAGCAGAAACAGCCTGTCATCCAGGAGGCCTTCTACCCGGTCTCCTTCGGCGCACCTTCTGACATGAACCAGATGGTGGGCCTGATCTTCGTCCAGAATCCAAAGGTCAGGGGCTTTCCTTTCAGCTCTTTCCAGCCGCACGCGTGGCTGTGACACCCCACCAGTCCCCCTTTTTGATTTCATCGGACGGGAACAGGCCGTTTTCTTCAAGCGCCTTTAGAAAGTCGCCTCTTTCTTTCAGGCTGAGTCCCGAAAAAAGGGCGACACCGTCTGGCGAAAGAACCCTGCCGATTTCCGGGAGCAATTTGAGGAGCGGGTCAAAAACGATATTGGCCGTCAAAAAGTCAACGGAGCCCGTGAATCCCTTCAGCAAATCGCCTTCCTCAAGGATTACGATGTTCTCTTCTATACCGTTGAGTCTGAGATTTTCCCTCGCTTCCGCCAGAACGGCGGGATCAAAATCCCTTGCGTACACTTTACCGGCTCCTGCCTTCACCAATGCCACAGCGAGAATGCCCGATCCGGTACCAATATCAACAGCCGTCCCGCCTTTGGTAACGTGTCTTTCAATAAGCTCAAGAGCAATCTGGGTGCTTTCATGGTATCCCGTCCCGAAAGCCGAGCCCGGGTAAATCAAAAGGCATGTCCGATTTCCCTTGTAGCTTTTTTCATGCCACGGAGCCATGACTACCAGGCTTTCTCCCACTTCAAGAGGCGGAAAGGCGTCCTTCCAGGTTTTATGCCACGACCGGTTCTCGATCTTTCCCATATCGACGATATTCACCGTGCCCCATGGGCCGATGGCCTCTTGAACCCGTCCCAGCCAGTATTCCAGATCCCTTGTCGAGCGGTAATAGGACTTCAGGACAGATTTCCCCGACGTCTCTATAAATTCCGACCCGATGCTCCCTGACAGTTCCGCGAGCGAAAGCAAGGTCTCCTCATTTCCGTCTTCCATTTCAACGGTGATGTACCACCAGTAGCCGGTTACCCGTCCCACGGCCAGCCCCCCGATCAGTCCATAGAACGAAACAGGGAGGCACGCCTCCCTGTTTCGACCTTCCTTACATGTTATAGTATCAGATCCCTATAAGTTGCCCTAATCCAGCCACTGGCGGAGTTTTTCCATAAAGCCCCCGGATTTGACGGATACATCCATCTCCCTAGCAAGGGCCTCTATCAGGCCTCGTTCCTTGTCGGAAAGTTTTTTGGGTACATCCACGACAATATGGACATAGGCGTTTCCGTTCCCGCCACGTCCAAGACGGGGCATTCCTTTCGCCTTGATCTTTATCACATGCCCGCTTTGAGTCCCTTGCGGGATCTCGATTTTTTCTGTCCCCTCGATCAGTTCGACCTCGATTTCACTTCCAAGGGCCGCCTCAGGGAAGGAAATGTGCTTTCTCACGTGGAGATCATCGCCCTCCCGCTGGAATCTCGGGTCATCCTCAACCTTTATCAGAAGATAGAGATCACCCGGCGGGCCACCCAAGGATCCGGCACCACCTTCTCCTGAAACACGCAATCTGACTCCTGTATCGACTCCCTCCGGAATCTTGACCTCGACTTCTCGGCGTTTGCGAACCTTTCCTGCCCCTCCACAATCCCTGCAGGGTGAGTCAATTTTTTTGCCCGTACCCTTGCAGTCAGGGCAGGTCGTAACGTTCACAAAGGTTCCGAAGGGCGTCCGTTGCTGCTGTTTCCGTTGACCGGTACCGCCGCAGGCAGAGCATGTTTTCGCTTCCGTTCCCGGTTCCGCGCCTGTGCCGTGACATGTTTCGCAGGTTTCCCAACGTGGTATCGTCACTTTTCTGGTCGACCCGAAGTAAGCTTCCTCAAGGGACACTGAAAGAGTCATTTCCAGGTCGTCTCCCTTGGTAGGTCCACGCTGGCGGGTCCCGCCGAACCCGCCGAACATGGAGTCGAAAATATCCCCGAAGATGTCCCCAAAGGGGTCGAATCCTCCGCTAAAAGGTCCCTCGCCTCCGGTATCGCCTATAGTGCCGAACTGGTCGTACTGCTGGCGCTTCTGCGGGTCACCCAGGACCTCATAGGCCTCGTTTATGGACTTGAAGCGTTGTTCCGCCTCCTTATCGCCGGGGTTCGCGTCAGGATGATACTTCCGGACTAGTTTTCTGTAGGCTCGCTTGATGTCTTCCTGGCTTGCGTCCCGTGGTACCCCAAGAACCTTGTACAGGTCCTTCTTGTTGTCGGGCCCGTTCACCGCGCATCACTCCTGGTCATGCCTGTCCGGACGTGTCTTCAAAATCAGCGTCTACCGTTTCCTCTGAATCACCGCCGTCGGTTTCGGAAGGGTCTTGCCCGGTTGATTCTTGTGTTTCCTGATACACTCTGGCCGAAAGTTCATGAAGGTCTTCCGTCAGGGCTTTTGAAGCTTCCTTGATGGCTTCAGCATCTTCGCCTTCCGCCGTTTTCTTCAGGTCCCCGATTTTGCCTTCGATCTTCGATTTCTCCTCGTCGCTCACCTTGTCGCCGAGGTCGCTCAAAACCTTCTCCGTATTGTACACAAGGGAATCGGCCTCGTTTCTCGCTTCGACGAGCTCTTTTCTCTTCTTGTCGGCCTCTTCATTCTCTTCGGCTTCTTTCCTCATGCGCTCGATCTCATCTTCCTCGAGCCTGGATGACTGAATCGTGATGTGCTGCTTCTTGTTGGTTCCCTTGTCCACGGCGGTCACGTTCAAGATTCCGTTGACATCTATGTCGAAGGTCACCTCGATCTGTGGAATACCTCTCGGTGCAGGAGGGATACCGTCAAGAATGAACCTTCCCAGTGAAACGTTGTCGGCGGCCATGGGACGCTCCCCCTGGAGCACATGGATTTCGACCTGTGACTGGTTGTCCGCAGCAGTTGAAAAGATCTGGCTCCTCGAGACCGGTATGGCGGAATTCCTTTCAATGATCTTCGTGAAAACACCGCCCAGAGTCTCTATCCCCAAGGACAGGGGCGTGACATCCACGAGAATGATATCCTTGTGGTCACCCGCCAGGATGGCTCCCTGAATGGCCGCGCCGACGGCGACGCATTCGTCGGGGTTGATTCCTTTTGTCGGCTCTTTCCCAAGCAGTTCGACAATCTTTTTTTGCACCATCGGCATCCGCGTCGCACCACCGACAAGGAGGACCTTTCCGATCTCTTCTTTCGAAAGCCCGGAATCCTCAATGGCTCGTTTCGTCGGGGCCACGATCTTTTCGAACAGGTCCCTGGTCATCTCCTCGAATCTCGCCCTGGTGAGAGTCATCTCCAAGTGTTTCGGGCCGTTGGCGTCGGCACTTATGAAAGGCAGGGAGATTGATGTTTCAGACATGGAAGACAGTTCCACCTTCGCCTTTTCAGCGGCCTCCTTGAGTCTCTGGAGGGCCATCTTGTCCTTCGACAGGTCAACCCCTTCGTTCTTTTTGAACTCCTGGACCAACCAGTCGATGATCCTCTGATCCCAGTCGTCTCCTCCCAAATGATTGTCTCCCGATGTGGCGAGGACTTCTATGACTCCGTCCTCGACACCCACGTCGAGGATAGATACGTCAAAAGTCCCACCACCGAGGTCAAAGACAAGAATTTTATGCTCTCCTGCCTTGTCGACCCCGTACGCCAGGGAAGCAGCCGTAGGCTCGTTGATGATTCTCAGGACTTCCAGGCCGGCGATCTTTCCGGCGTCCTTGGTGGCCTGACGCTGAGCGTCGGTAAAATAGGCCGGTACGGTTATTACTGCCTGGGTGACCTTTTCCCCAAGGTATTCCTCGGCGTCACGTTTGAGCTTCTGAAGGATCATGGCAGAAATCTGCTGGGGCGAATAGTGCGTGCCGTCGATCTCGACACTGTGTTCGCTTCCCATGTGGCGTTTGATGGAACTGATCGTCCTTTCCGGGTTTACGATGGATTGCCTCTTCGCAAGCTGCCCCACCAGGCGTTCTTTGTCCTTAGTAAAGGCCACGACGGACGGAGTCGTTCGACTTCCTTCCGGATTCGTGATAACCGTAATGTTGTCGCCTTCCTTGACGGCAACGCAACTGTTGGTTGTTCCAAGATCGATGCCTATGACTTTGCCCATATTTCAATCACCTCTTAATGTATTCTGGACGACGCTGTGCCGTCACTGGTCCTGATTTCCAGTTTCTTCCGACTTTTCCGTCTGTCGCGCGACCTTGACTTTCGACGCCCGCAGGACTTTCCCCCCGAAAAGAAAGCCTCGCTGGAACTCCTCAATTACAGTTCCGTCGGGCGCTTCAGTGGTTTCTTCCACGGCGACCGCTTCATGCAGGGCCGGGTCAAAAAGTTTCCCCTCAGCCTCTATGGTCTCTACTCCGAGATCTTTCAAAACGCCGAAAAACTGTTCCCTGACCATTTCGACGCCCTTTCTCAGGCCCAAGGTTTCCCCGCCGTCCCGAGAATCGAGAGCTCTGTCAAAATTGTCCAGAACCGGCAAAAGCATTTCAGCCGTTTGCGCCGCGACACGCACCCGCGTCTGCTGGGCTTCCCGCTCCACGCGTTTCCGGAAATTATAAAAATCAGCGGCGGCACGGGCCGCGGTATCGCGTAGCGTCTCATTTTCCACCCTGAGTTTCTCCAGGAGATCGCGGGCTTCATCAAGTTCCCTTTTCAGTGCCTCCGCCTCAGTGGTTTCCTCAACAGGCACCTCTTCAACCACTTCGACCTCCGCAGTCTTTTCGACGCTTTCCTCTCTTTCTTCGTCGCCCTTCACTTCCCGGTTGCTCACATCTTTTCCCTCTTTAAAAACCGGGTGTTCCCCTTTTCCTTTTTTCGAATGTTTTTCTTCATCATGTTTTTTCTCCGAAGCCATTCGGTGAACCTCCCTCGTTTCCTCCCTGATCTCCATTCATCGAAAGACCCCCTAGAAGACTCTCTAGAACGGAGATGGCATATTCGTAATCCATACGTACCGGGCCGATCAGCCCAAGAACCGTTTTTCTTCCCTTGTCCACGGAAGACGCCATGAGCACGGAACAGTCACTCATCTGTATCACCGGGTTCTCGTCGCCTATAATCACTGAAAGCCCTCTGTCAGGAGAACAGCGTTTGACAAGCTGGGCGATGGACGCATCCTCCTCCAGCAAGGCCATCATTGTCTGAAGGCGGCTCAGATCACTGAATTCCGGGAGCCCCAGCACGTTGTACCGGCCACCGGTGAAATACTGGTAGGAGTTCTCTCCAAGCATGCCGTTCATTTCTTCCAGCGCTTTCCGGCAACTGTCGGCATAGGCTTCGAGCTCCTCGAGAACATACATCTGCAAAGCGTGCCGGACTTCCTGCCAGGATTTCTCTTCGGCGACGAGGTTGACCCGCCTCGACAATTCGTCGAGCGCCTCCTGGGTCATATCGTAGGGGAGGGTTGCCATCTTGTGATGGATCAAGCCTCCCTGGAGAACCACGATGATCAGTACCATCCGCTCACCGACCCTGATAAACTCGACTTTTTGCAAGACCGCCTCTTGCGAAGGTCCAAGGGCCGCTACGGAAACACAGTGCGTCAGGTTCCCCAGAAGTTTCGTTGAATAACGCAACGCCGACTGGACATCATCCCGCCGCTTCCTGAGCTCCTGGAGCCATTCAGGCCGTGTCCTTGGTTGTGTCCTCTGTCGTTGGAGGATGGCGTCCACATAAATCCTGAACGCCCTTGGGGTGGGAATACGGCCTGCCGACGTATGCGGCTGGTAAAGGTATTCCATTTCCTCAAGGTCGGCCATTTCATTCCTGATCGTTGCCGCACTGCATCCCCTGAGGTAGCGTTTCGCAATCGTCCGCGAGCCTATGGGGACACCGGAACGGATGTATTCATAAACAACAGCCAACACGATTTCGAGTTGTCGTTCCGTAAGCACTGTCGCTACAACTCCTCGCATATTGTTAGCACTCTCTTCAAAAGAGTGCTAATGACGGAATATACCGAAAGGTAGGGTATCAATGGAGGCTTTTATTGTCAACACTGGTCAGGGGATTGGCCTCACCTTTACATGCTGCGCCGGTTTCCACCATTCAGGTATCATGGTCCTGACATCTTCGAAAAAACAAAGGTGGTGCCCATGAAAACACAAAAAACGCGGACAACGGTGATTCTTGTCAGACATGGGGAATGTAAGGGAAACCGCGAGGGACTTTTCCGCGGGCGTACTGATTTTCCGCTCAACGAAACGGGGCTCGCCCAGGCGAAAGCACTTTCTGCGGAGCTGGCTCGGTTTTTCCCGGCCTTATCAGTGTATTCAGGACCATTATCGAGAGCGCGCTCCACTGGCGCTGAAATTGCCCGTACCATGGAAGTTTCTCTAAAAACCCGGGAAAATTTGAACAACATGTCTCTCGGGCCCTGGGAAGGACGCCCCAAGCACGAAATCCAGGAAGAGCACCCCGAGGAATGGAACCTCTGGCTTTCAAATCCTGAAAGACTCCGTCTTGAAGGGGCCGAGACTCTGGAAGATGTTCGCCGAAGGGCTTTTGCGGAAGTGAACCAGCTTGTGAAATCCCATACAGGCAAGACTTTTGTCGTCGTGACCCACAGGGCTGTTCTCAAACCCGTCATCGCCGCCGCTCTCGAGATGGCCCCTCCGTATTTCTGGAGAATCCATGTCGATACGGCATCCTATTCGATTCTCACATACGAAGAAAACCGGGGGTATTGTCTGGTCTCCCTCAACCAGACGCATCATTTACCTGATCTTGTCAGTGAATGGGTTTGACGTGAATACCCTGGCATGGTATATATAGCGCGGAGCAAGTATATACTCCTGGAGGGATATTACGTGTTTGAAACAAAAAAAGTAGAGACATTGATCGTCGGGGGGGGACCCGGCGGCAGGGTGGCCTATATGGCGCTCTCGAAAATGAGAAAAAAGAACAGCCTTATGGTAATCAACGAGGAGCCCACAGTTGTGTGCAGCCTTCCCTATGGAATCGGACGCCGTCTCATTCCCGGCGGACCGGAAGACGTTGTCGTCAATCTGTCACAATCATCCCGATTGCCAAAGGATATCGCGGAAAACACGATCAAGGGCGAGGTAATCTTGCTCGACACAGGCAAAAAAGAAGCCCTCGTCCGAACCGGCAACGACGAAATGCCTGTTGCCTACGACAAGGTAGTGCTCGCCCCGGGTGCAATTCCGTGGATTCCGCCCGTGAGCGGCATTTTGAGCAGGACCTCTCCCGAGGCTGTCACCGGAGAATTCGTACAGGTCGGAAAGGACCTCATCGACAAGGGGCATCTCGCCGAAAATGTCTATGTCCTCAGAAGCGCCAATGACGCGAGACGCCTGGACAATCTCGCCCAGAAGGCAAAAAATGCCGTTGTCGTGGGAAGCGGAGCCATCGGACTGGAAACGGTCGAGGCGCTTCACGACAGGGGAATGAAAATCACGATCATCGAAACTCTTCCCCACGTGACGGCACCACTCGATGCAGACATGGCCGAACTGGTTGAAAAACGTCTTCAAGAAAAAGGCGTTCGGGTTCTGACCTCGCAAAAAGTCGTGGAGCTTACAGAAAATGGTGTAACCCTGGAATCGGGAGAAAAGGTGCAGGGCGACGGGGTGGTCTTTGCCACCGGCGTTCGCCCGAAGGTAACCCTGGCCCGCGAAGCGGGCCTTGAAATCGAAAAGGGCATCGTTACCAACACCCGCATGCAGACAAGCAATGAACACGTATACGCCGTCGGAGACGCCGTTCAGGTTTCGGACGCTGCAACGGGCAAGCCTGTGCTTCCCCTTGTAGGAACCCTTGCCATGCGTCAAGGTGTGGCGGCCGCCGCCAATATTGCCGGCAAGCCCATGGAGGTGTCTCCAGCCACTGTGTGGGGTGTCTCGGTTATATTCGATCTTCACTGGGGAAGCATCGGATGGACCGAGGAACTCGCGAAGCGGGAAAACCTCTCGGTCCGAACCGTCTCGATACCTGTGCGGACCAAAGAAGAAGCCATGCCTTCCGGCAAAGAGGGTCGATGGAAAATCGTTGTCGCCGAAGATGGAAACGCGGCCGAAATCAAGGCCGGCCAGATTCTCGGTTTCCAGATCGTACTGGACGGCGAATCACCGCTCGGAACTGCAGAACGCTTCCTTGATATCGTGACATCAAAGGAAACGGTGCCGGAACTTTTCAGACATTTTGCCATACATTCCCCTTCCCACAACCCGCCGGACGATCCGTATCTGAATCTTTTCATGCAATACGGTCTCGCCTGATTTTCCGGTGAAATGTCTTCGAGGGGCGCTCCGCAAGGGGCGCCCTTTTCTTGACCGTACACTCCCTGTGGCATATTATGGCTTTCGCTGATGTCCACATTCGCCCAAGGAGATATGTGTCCAGATGACTCCCTACGTTTGCCCGATACGGTCGGCTTCAGAACTCAAATCCATACTTGTCCGCCTCGAGGCGGATATGCGGAGTCTGCCCTATTTTGAAGCCAAGCGGAAGATCATCCCCCTTTATATCAGGCAAGCGGACTTCCGGGCGGCCAACGCCCTGAAGCAGGAGATGCTTTCCAGAGGAGGAGACGCTGCCGTACACCGTAATGCCATCCAGGGCACCGTCTCCTTCTGCGATGTTCTTCTTCTCGGGACCCTTGGACAATACAGGAGCCTGATACAAAAACTGGAGGCAATGCCCTACTGGGGCCTTGAAACCGTCCGAGAAGGCCTCGCCCGGACCTTGTCAAACCTTTCTCTTTCGGCCTGGACGATACCGATGCCTCATGGAGGCTCTCTCAACCTCAGTGACAACCCCCTTGTTATGGGCATAATCAACGTCACACCCGATTCGTTTTTTGCCGCCAGCAGGGTCCGTGACATCGGTGATTGCGTCAGGCGGGCGTCGCAAATGCAGGAAGAGGGGATGCATATCCTGGATCTGGGTGCTGAATCAACGCGCCCGGGTTCCGATCCCGTATCGGAAGATATCGAAAAGCAACGCATCATTCCGGTCATCAAGGCACTGCGGGAAAGCGGATTTACTCTTCCCATATCAGTGGATACCGTCAAGGCATCCGTGGCAGAGGCTGCAACACGAGCCGGGGCGGACATCATCAACGACGTCTCCGCAGGCCGCATGGACCCCTCCATCCTTGATGTCGTCGCATCTGGTAATATCCCTTACGTTTGCATGCACATGAAAGGCATCCCGAAGACAATGCAGAAAAACCCTACCTACGAAAATCTCATCGGTGAAATCATATCCTTCTTCGAGGAAAGAATAGACTTCGCTCTCTCCCGCGGTATGGATCTTTCACGCATCATGCTCGACCCCGGGCTCGGTTTTGGGAAAACCCGGGAACACAATCTTGCTGTTCTGAAGAACCTCGAGTCCTTCAGGGTACTCGGTCGACCGCTTCTGATTGGTCATTCCAATAAAAGCACTATCGGCAAGGTCCTCGATGGGGCGCCGGAAAAAGACAGGCTCGAAGGAACCCTGGCCGTAACGGCGCTGTGCGCCTGGGAGGGCGTATCAATGGTGCGAGTCCATGATGTCCGGGAAAACTTGCGGGTCATCAGGATGATCCGTGCCGTAAAGGAGGCTTCACTGTGACCCAGGCAGCAATCTCCCTAGGAAGCAATCTCGGAGACCGCCTCGGCATAATGCGCCAGGCCGTGATACTCCTTAAAGAACACTGTCTGTACCTGAAGGCTTCAAGTGATGTTTTCGAAACACCTCCATGGGGGGAGAAAAACCAGCCAAGATTTCTCAATGCCTGTATTCTTGTCGAAACGGACAAGACACCCCAAAAACTGCTCGAACTCCTCCTGAACACGGAAAAAGACCTGGGGCGCACCCGTCGGTACACATGGGGACCGAGGGAAATAGATCTGGACCTCATTTTTTTCGACGACCTGGTCATGGAAGAAAAGGACCTCACCATCCCTCATCCACATATGCACCGGCGAGCATTTGTGCTCCTTCCGCTGGAGCAGGTCGCTCCGGACTGGCGTCACCCTGTTCTGGGCAAGTCAGTGCGGAAACTTGCCGGATCCGTCGATGGTGATTCGGTCATTCGCATAACTCGACTTTAAGAAGATACCGTGGCTCGACAGGAGGGACACCGGTGAAGAAAAACGGAAAAACCTTACTTCTGGTGATACTGGCGCTTCTTGTGTTTCCCGGATTAACTGCTTTGCCTGCAGCGGCGGAGACACAGGTGCTTTCCGTTCCCGGACACCCCCTCTATCTTGTACTGAATACCAATGGAGGTATCATTGATCTTGCTTTTTTGCGGAGCCCCGCAGGGATACAGAAAATTCTTCCCGTCGAGGGTCTCGCCCTTAAGGGCGAGACCCTTAACCAATCTTTTGCTGACGGGGATCTCGTCAAAGATCTTCTGTGGACACTGGACTTCAGGGAACCTGCCGGAAATTCAAGGGGAATCCAACTCTGGATCGGCGCACTGAGCGATTTGAAAAGAGCCTGGGTCTACATGTGCCCCATCTCACAGACATATTGGGACCATATGCCCCTGGACCTGTACGTTCCTGAAGGAGTCGGTCTGTACTTTTCGCCCACTGTGCCCCGTTACGGCGACCTGCCGAAGTATGCGGGAAGCAGGACTCTTGGATTCGTCTACACCATATCCCTGACTCCTGAAGGACCTCGCTTCGTCCCGTCCCCTGGAGTCTACAGGCAGCTTCAGAGTATTGCCGATCTCGTCCGGAAAGCGGAGCAGATTCCCTACAAGAAAGAGGCTTACAAACACATGGTTGAAGACTTTGCCCGCCTTTGTCGAGGTTACAAGCCATCGACGGCTGCGATCGGCAATTTCGCCTGGAAACGCATCCTCACGCTGCAGTGGAGGTAAATCAACACGAAGAGACTCCCGCACTTGCCACGGACCGACCATTACTCGATCTCGAGAAACTCTTCTCCCCCACCTTCAGGCACAACACCTGTCTTCTCGAGTTCCCCAAACTTGCTGCAAACAGCACGGACCGTCACTTCTGACCCTTCCTCGACAAACCCCACCGTCACCAGTATGGCCTGTCCCTGGCGCGTCATTTGTTCCGTATAGAAAATCCTTGCCGCTTCCCTTCCTTCAGTCATGACAGTAATTTCCTCAATAAAATGGTCATCCGTATTCCCCACCGGGTGGTTCACATCTATTCGCAGAACACCCCCAGCGGCTTCATAACTCATATTCAGTTTCATGGGCGGGTGAGCTTGAATCGTCGTCACGGGCAAGAGGGACATAACCATAACAATTATCGGTACGGCCAGCAGTCGTTTCATCAAAACCATCTCCCTTTTTTCTGACAAAGGCTCCGCATGCCTGATCCCCCGGAGCCTTTGTCCTTTCAGCTTATTCCGCAAGCTCCTTCAAAAATTTTGCAACGGCCGAAGGGCTTCGTTCCCTTTGATAAAGGGGCGTGCTGTCCTCTTCGTAACAGGCAAGGTTTTCCTCAAAGGTCTTTTTTCCTTCCATCCTGTACAGGATCCCCAAAGGGTAGGGCTCTTTCTCCAAAGCTTTGGTCAGTGCCGCATCGCGATCGGAGGGGTCATAGTTCTCTTCAAGGAAATACGTGTTCTCCCTGAACCATTTATGGGTATTCACCTTGTTGAAGGAAACACAATTCTGGAAGATGTCCACCAGCGCATATCCCTTGTGCCTGACGGCCTTTTTGATGATCTCTTTCGTCTCGTCGACGTAGCCGGAAAAGGCCCGGGCCACAAAGGTCGCTCCCTGCGCAATGGCTACAGCCACGGGGTTGAAAGGCTCCTCGAAAACGCCGTCGACCTGTACGGGAGTCTTGAACCCCAGCAGGCTGGTTGGTGATGCCTGACCTTTCGTCAGACCATACACCATGTTGTCATGGACAATATTGGTAATGTCGGGATTACGCCGAATCGTGTGAAGAAAGTGGTTTCCTCCCTCTCCATACATGTCGCCGTCACCGCCGATAGCAATGACCACCATCTTTGGGTTGGCCGCCTTCATGCCCGTCGCATTCGAGATCGACCGTCCGTGCAGGCCGTTGAAGAAATTCCCCTTCATGAAATGGGGCATCTTGGCGGCCTGTCCGATGCCGGAGTGAAGGACCACCTGGTTCGGGGCCAGGTCAAGCTCCGCCAGGGCCTTTTTAAATGCTTCCATGATCTGGAAGTCCCCGCAGCCGGGACACCACTGGTTGTCTATTCCCTCGAGATCGTAGTTCTTCCAGTCCATTCCTCACACCCCCCTGGAAAGACGTTTTCGAAGTTCGTCGAAAACTCCCTCGACGGATATTTGCAGTCCCGTGTAATGAAGGATTCGGTCCTCTATCTCTAATCCGGTTTCGCGCCGGATCAGCCCGGCCATCTGGCCTGTCGCATTCCCTTCCACATCGATGACTTTTTTCGCCCTTTTCAGGTATCCTTCCGTTTCCCCTGGAAGCGGGTACACCTGTGAAAAATGCAGGACCGCCGTGTCTTTTCTTCCGAGAGCACCAACGGCTTCTTCCACTATGTGCCGCGTCGATCCCCAGGCGACGACGAGAATTTCATATTCGGCAGGCCCGATCAGTTTTGGGGGAATGGCCTCTTCCTGCAGCCCTTTTATCTTCCGAAGCCGTTTTTCGACCATGGCTTTTCGAAGATGGAAGTCCTCCTGAACATGGCCGTCGGCATCGTGTTCGTGACTGTCGGAACCCACCATACCCTTCCCGTATCCCGGGATGCTCCTCGGTGAAATCCCGTCCTCGGTGATGACATATCTCTGGTAGTCTTCCGTAGATTCCACAAGATGCTTCTCTATCACGAGATCTTTCGTCTCAAAGGGGAGCACGTCGTAATAGCTGTTGAGGAAATACTGGTCCGTAAGGACGAAAACCGGCGTCTGGTACTTCGCGGCAAGATTGAAGGCGTGCTGGGCGATGGAAAAGGCCTCTTCGAGAGTTCCCGGTGCAAAGACCGCCTTCGGGAATTCTCCGTGGCCCGCGTGGAGGGCAAACTCAAGATCCCCCTGCTCCGTCCGGGTGGCCATCCCTGTCGCCGGACCCGGCCGTTGTCCGATGTGAAGGACCACGGGAAGCTCCGTTATCCCGCTCAGGCTGACGCCCTCCGACATCAGCGCCAGGCCGCCTCCGGAAGTAGTCGCCATGGGCCTGGCTCCACCGTAGGAAGCCCCCAGGGCCAGGTTGACGGCGGCAATCTCGTCTTCCGCCTGTTCAACAGCGATCCCAAACCGGCGGGAGTGCTTCGCCATGAAGGTCAAAACACCCGTGGCCGGTGACATCGGATAGGAGGTAACGAAATCGCATCCGCCCGCCACGGCTCCAAGGGAAACCGCGTCTGTTCCGTTGAGGACGACGCTGCCTCCGCTGTTCCCTTTCCCCGGAAGGGAAATATCCAGGGAACCGCCTTCTTTCATTTTCGTTCCGATTTCATATCCCGTGTCAACGGCCTTCTTGTTCTTCCCTATGACCTCGTCTCTTCCCTTGAACCTCTTTTCAAAAAAACCGTAGAGTACGGCTCTGTCTATGTCAAAAAGGCTTGCAACAATCCCTGCGGCAACGACGCCCGCATAGACCGTCCCCCCGATATTCCGCCCCTTTTCGAGGAGGTCCACGTCAATGAATTGCCCCGGCGTATCACTCAGCTCTTCTCCAAGTTCCTCCTTATCACCGATGATAATCGTTTTATCGGTGATTCTCTCGCGGATGTTCTGCCTCACGCCCTGATTCAGCGGCAAAAGCAGGTCAATCCTGTCGACAAAGGCATTTACGGGCTCCCGGGCGACCCGGATTTCCGTCGAATTGTTGCCTCCGCGCACCCTGGACATATATTCGCGGCTTGCAAACACGTGCATACCGCCATCATGAAGCGATTTCACGAGTATTTCCTCGATGGTTTGTACTCCCTGCCCTGCCGCGCCGCAGAGTACAAGGGAGACATCGCGATGACCTTTTCGCGGAAGAACATTCATGAGTCTTCCCTCCTTCACCGTTTTTTAGAAAAAAACGGCATGCCTGTTTTCAGACCTGGCCTTGAGCTTCCTTCAGCCTCTCACCGTAGCCGGGTATCCCGCTTCTTCAAGCACCTTGCGGACCTTTTCCGGAGCATCCGTTTCAAGGCTGACCGTTTTGTTCTCCAGGGACACTGAAAACCCACTGAAACCAGATTTCTCAAGCGCCCGGGTAATATTCCGGACGCAGTGATCACAGGACATGTCCGGCACGTCGAAAACCAGTTTGGCCATGTGTCACGCCTCCTTTCCCTTGATTCTCATGGAGTTGAGCACCACTGAAATCGAACTGAATGCCATTGCCGCCTCTGCAATGGCCGGGTGCAGAAGCCCCGCCATGGCGAGAGGAATGGACACCACGTTGTACAGAAAGGCCCAAAATAGGTTCTGTCCGATGATCCGGAACGTCCTCCTAGAGATCGAAACGGCAGTGACAACCTTCGAAAGGCCACCGGTAACGATCACCACGTCCGCGCTGTCAATGGCAAGGTCCATTCCCGAACCGACGGCTATCCCGATATCAGCTCCCTTTAGGGCCGCCGCGTCGTTCATGCCGTCTCCTATCATCATAACCTTCTTTCCTTCAGCCTGGTACCCTCTTACTATGTCGAGCTTGTTCTCCGGTCTGACGCCGGAATGCACGTCATCTATCCCAACCTGCAGGGCTACGGCTCTGGCCGTCCTCTCGTTGTCTCCGGTGGCCATCACGGGCAATATTCCCGATTCCCTGAACCACCGGACGGCCCGGGCCGAATCATCCCTGACCGGGTCTTCAATGACGAACCAACCGGCTACTTCGCTGTTCTTTCGCACCTCCACCACTGTCCTGCCGGCCTCAAGGTCGCGGTCGTATCGTGAATAGTCTTCCGGTTTGCCCACGACGTATCGTGATCCACCTGCGAGGAAACCGACACCTTCACCGGAGGTTTCCTCTAAATCCTCTATACTCGCGTCCAGCACCCTTTCCATATCCCCTAAGGCGGCAATGGCTTTTGCCAGCGGGTGATTCGACTGCTCTTCCGCGGCGACCACACGACGAAGATCTTTCTCTTGCAGATTGTGTCGGACGACTTTGGGACTGCCCTCGGTCAAGGTCCCTGTTTTGTCCATGACCACCACGCCGATGTCTCTTGAAGTTTGAATGGCTTCTGCGTTCCGTATGATGAGCCCGTGCCTGTACGCCTCTCCTGTTCCAGCCACCAGAGCCATTGGAGTCGCCAGGCCCAGCGCACAGGGACAGGCTATTACCAGCGTGGCCACGAAAGCAAAAACACTGAACGACACGGCGCCTTCCGTTTCCAGAACCCAGGGGAGCCACCCTCTCGCCGTTTCGATGAAAGGAATCATCGCCTCGAAACGGAAATACCAGAAAACGGCTGCCGACGTTGCCAGGACAAGAATGGTCGGGACGAAAAAGAGTGTGATTCGATCGGCAAGCGCCTGTATGGGGATTTTCGCCCCCTGGGCTTCCTGCACGAGAGAAATCATCTGTGAGAGGAAAGAGTCTTCCCCCATACGTGTCGCCTTGATGGCAAGCTGCCCCGTAAGGTTCAACGATCCGCCCGTGACTTTTGCTCCTTGTTCCTTCCCAACGGGAATTGACTCACCTGAGATCATCGATTCATCAACGGATGATCTCCCTGCGTTGACCTCGCCGTCGACAGGAATCCTTTCCCCCGGCCTCACTATCACCGTGAATCCTTCCTTGACGGCCTCAATAGGAACATTAATATCCTCGTTTTCGTCGGTGCGGACTCTCGCCTCTCGGGCCTGCAGCTTCAAGAGGGACTTGACCTCCTTGGCCGCCTTGTCACGAAGCCTGGACTCGACGTAGCGACCAGTCACGTGAAGTGTGACAATCATTGCCCCGATGGCTCCGAAGGATGCCACAGGAACACCAAGAGTGTTCAGGGCCGCCGTCACCCATGAGGCGACACTCCCAAAGAAAATCAGCGTGTCCATATTCGTGTGCCAGTGAGTCAGGGCAATCCAGGCTCCCTTGATCGTCTTTCTCCCCGCGTAAAAAATGACGACCCCGCCTGCCGTCACTTCCAGCAGGACGAACCACGGCATGTGAAAACCGGCCATATGGGCAATCATCAGAATCGAGAGCGGCACGGTAATGACAAGTGCCAGCCACAGATTCTTTTTCGCTTCCGTATAACGCCTCTGCTCAAGGTCTTCCGCCGATTCTGTGGTCACTCCATAACCCACACTTTCCACCGCCTCTACAAGCCGCTTTTGCGGCACGTCATACTCAAGGACCACAAAGGCCGTATCGGTGGCAAGATTCACAGCGGCAAATTTGACGCCCTCCGTTTTTGAAAGCGCCCTTTCCACGTTTTTCGCACAAGTCGCACAGGTCATGCCGGTAATCCTGAGGGAGCGCTTTTCGTCGGTTTCCTTTTCGGACATCCTGGATCTGTTTGTTTGTTTATTTTCCGTCATAATTTCCACTCACCTTTTTATGGGTAAACTGGAACTGATATTCATATTGAAATTATATACCATGTATGGTATCTTCATCAAACCATCAAGACGACCAAAGGAGAGATCCTATGAAACGACTTATCGGCCTTGTTCTCCTCATTTTAGCCGCCGGCGGTTTTTTCGCGGCCGGCAAGGATGTTGTGGAGATGCACGGCCGGCGAAACGCCGGCGAAAAAGCTGTAGAGCTTTCCGAAAACGATCAGGAGACTGTTGAAAAAACCTGCACTGCCGAAGTGAATTTCTTTTACGGTAGCGCGGAATGCCCTACCTGTGACATCATAAAAGAAGAAGCCTTTGAGGTTATCGATACTCTTGAAGAAGGGGATATCAAAGGACCTGTTCCGGCAATCACCTGGTCCGAAATGAACGTTGAAGAACCCGGGAACGAGCAGTATATCCTCGATTACGGACTTTACACCACCACGATTGTCCTTGCCGATCGTCGGAACCCTGAAAGGTGGAAGCGCCTGGACGAAGTATGGGACCTGGCTTCCGACAGGAACCGCCTTTTTGATTTTCTGCGCCGGGAAATCCTTGAATTTGCGGAAGGGTGTGCATCATGAGCCTTTTCCTTTCGGCCCTTTCAGCCCTCTGGATAGGCATTTTGGCCTCAGTCAGCCCATGTCCGCTGGCATCCAACATCGCAGCTTTCTCTTTCATTGAAAAGGATTGTGGAGACAACCGTTCCGTGCTCGCCTCCGGCGGAGCCTACGTCTTGGGAAGGATGTTCACCTTTTCGGTTCTCGGCGCCCTGATCGTAAACGGAATCATGGCCATACCGTCTGTTTCCATGGCACTGCAGCGGCACATGAACATGTTTTTGGGACCTGTCCTGCTGGTCGTAGCCGTATTCGTGCTCGACCTGCTCGAGCTTCCGTCTTTCTCTTTAACGAAACGTCTTCGGCGCAAGGCGCTTTTCAAGGGCCCCGGCGGAGCCTTCGTCATGGGCATCGTTTTTGCCCTGGCACTTTGCCCGGTTTCGGCCGCCCTGTTTTTCGGCGGCCTGATCCCCCTGGCGACCAAAGAAGGATCCCCTCTTTTGCTCCCCGCTCTTTTCGGCATAGGAACGGCCCTTCCTGTGAGTCTCCTTGCCATATCACTATCTCTTGGAGTAACCGCCCTCTCCGGCTCCGCCGCCTCATTGCACATCATCCAGGAAAAAATCCGTACGGTGACAGGGATTCTCCTCATCGGCATGGGGCTTTACTTCAGTTTCTTCTATACCTTCAGGATTTTTTAACCCTCGTACCGAGTTTCGCTCAACTATTTCGTGTATAATGTATGGCCATCGGCGCCCTGCGGTGCGCCAAAACAAGGTTTTGGAGAGATTTCATGACCAAGGACATCATTCAGAGCATTCCCGTTTTCGGAACCCTCGTCAACGCCTTTGCCATTATCGCCGGATCGCTTTTCGGAATTGTCATCCACAGGAAAATGCCACGCCGGCTTACGAAAATAACCTTTCAGGCCCTTGGGCTTTTCAGCCTTTTTCTGGGCACCCAAATGGCCTTCAGATCCGGAAATATCCTCATTCTTATTTTCAGCATCGTCCTCGGGGCAGTCGTCGGCGAGCTTCTGAACATTGACGGAGGCATCAGGAAGGTTTCAGGCCATATCAAGGCGCACCTCAAGACATCGGGCGACCGCTTTACCGAGGGTTTTGTCACCGCCGTTCTTCTTTACTGTGTTGGGAGCATTGCGGTTTTGGGAGCCCTCGAGGAAGGCCTGGGAGGTTTCCCGAATCTTCTTTTGACAAAATCCCTTATGGATGGTGCTTCTTCCATAGCTCTGGCCGCCTCCTTCGGACCCGGGGTCCTTTTCTCGGCGGTACCGCTTTTCATTTACCAGGGGAGCCTGACCCTCCTCGCTTCGCAGCTTGGGACGGTGCTCACAGAAACCGTCATCAACGAGATCACGGCGGCGGGAGGGCTTATGATTCTCGGCATTGGACTGAACATTCTCGAAATTCAACAGGTCAAGGTCATCAACATGCTTCCCGGTCTTCTGTTCGCCGCCGTTTTGGGCATGACTTTCCTCTAACGTGTGCAGCACCCACAGCCTGACATTTCGAAATGAAAGAGCTATAATCGGGACAGGGTTTCAAAGCCATTGACACGAATCAGGAGGTGTTCTTGGATGAGAACCTACCGATGTCTCCACTGTGGCCACGTTTTCAAGGTGGAAGATGTCGCCCCAGGCATCAAATGCCCGAAATGTCTCAACCGATTTGTGGAACTGGTAGAAGGTGAACCGCTGAAGGGGAAATCCTGGGGAGCCAAAAGTTTCAGCGTCCCGAAGAAAAAATGAAGCAGGCTTTCGAACAAAAGTATAGACAAAAGCCGGAGGGAAAAATCTTCCTCCGGTTTTTTGCCGCCTGCCGGCCGGAGGATTTCCAAAGCCTTGCAATGTCCCGAAGGGCCATATATAATGTCCAGGCAAGGGCGACTAGCTCAGCGGGAGAGCGCTTCCCTCACACGGAAGAGGTCACAGGTTCGAAACCTGTGTCGCCCACCAGAAAGTAAAAGGACGGGTTTCTACCCGTCCTTTTTTGTCCATTGTCTCTTCCCGCCTCTGATCCTAAAGGCCCCGCCTGACCATCTGCTCACGCTTCGCCCCAACGCCAATGAATACCACCGGAACGCCCGTTTCCCCCTCAATGAAGGAAACGTAGTTTCTGGCTGCCTCCGGAAGCGAATCCCATGTATCGCATGCGCTGATGTCTTTATCCCATCCAGGGAATTCCCGGTAAATCGGCTTCACATTCTCGAGGTAGGAGTATCCACCCCGGAAATTCTCCTCTCTATGTCCTTCATGGGAATAGGCTACACAAACGGGAAGGGTCTTCTCCCCCGAAAGCACGTCCAGCTTTGTCAGGGCGATTCCCGTGAGTCCGTTCACGCGAACGGCGTGCTTCAGGGCCACAAGGTCAAGCCAGCCGCACCGTCTCGGGCGCCCCGTGGTCGCTCCATATTCCCCTCCACGGTCTCGCAGGCGGTCGCTGGCTTCCTCCTTAGCTTCAGTGGGGAAAGGACCTGCCCCAACACGTGTGCAATAGGCCTTTGTCACTCCTGTCATTCGGGAAATCCGCACCGGCCCTATTCCCGCGCCTGCGCACCCTCCTCCTCCAATGGCATTTGAACTTGTAACGAAGGGGTACGTTCCGTGGTCAATGTCAAGCAACGTCCCCTGAGCTCCTTCAAGAAGCACCGTCTCCCCCGCATCAAGAGCCCGGTGAATCACCAGCGAACCGTCACCGGTATAAGGAGCAAGGCGTTCGCCCCAGGCAATGGCTTCATCGTAGATTTCACCGAAGGAAAGGGGCGGCTCTTCATAGATACGGGTTAAAAGCATATTGTTATACTCCAGGTTGAAGGTCAGTTTTTCCCTGAGGATGTCAGGTTCCAGAAGATCTTCCACCCGGATGCCCCGTCTGCTCACCTTGTCCATGTAGCAGGGCCCTATTCCTCTTCGCGTTGTGCCGATCCGTTTGCCCGTACCGCGAAACCTCTCCTCCATGCCATCGAGAACCTTGTGATAGGGCATGACTACGTGTGCATTTCTGCTGACTACGAGGCGTGCCCTGTCCTTGCCCTTTTTCTGCAGGCCCTCGAGTTCCTCTATCAACTGTTGCGGATCGACGACCACTCCGTTTCCGATCACGCAGGTTTTACCGGGATAGAGCATTCCCGAAGGCAAAAGGTGGAAAATGTATGTCTCGCCTTCGGCCATGACTGTGTGGCCGGCATTGGCGCCACCCTGGTACCTGACGACCACGTCTACCCGCGAGGCAACTGCATCCACAACCCGTCCCTTGCCCTCGTCGCCCCACTGGGTTCCGATGATCGCCTCGACCTTGCCTTTCATCCGCTATTCCTCCTCATTGCCGTGTGAAATTCTCGATAGGTACTCCGGCACGGTGACAAATTGTACATCAGGAGGGGCCGATTCGTACAGCGCAAAAAGGAAAGGGATCGTCTCCGGCCTCGCGTGGCATATGCCGATGGCGCCTCCATTCTTTCGTGCAATATTTCTGAGTTCATAAAACCGGCTCCACATGTATTCGGCATTTGCTTCATGATCAAGGAAAATCCTGTTCTGTCCCGCCGGAATCCCACGTGTTTTGGCAACACTGTAGGCAACTGATTTCGAGCTCGTTCTGCTGTCCACGAGCAAAAGGCCTTCCACCTTGATTTCGTCGACAACAGCGTCCATTACCACGGGATCGGATGTCGCTTTAGAACCCCGGTGATTATTCAGTCCTGAAGTTCCGGGAAGAGACCAGAGGGCGTTTCTTACGATCTGGCGTATACGCTCCTGCTGCATTCCCACTCCAACGAGATAGGGACCATTCTGCGGATCTATTTCCGCTTGCATCGGAAGGTGTGTCAAAAAGGGTATGCCTTTTTCCCGTGCCAGGTCCGCCGTCCAAAGGCTGTGCGATTTGTAGGGGATGATCGCCCAGGTTACGGGCATGGGGAGACGAGACAGGGCTTTTGCCGCCTCACGTGAATACCCGAGGTCGTCGATAAGGATCGCTATGGGTATTCCACCCGATTCCACCCCTGCAGCGCTATCAACCCGCAGACTAAAAGCCGGCAGGATGATGCAGATCACCAGAAAGACTCGAAGAAGCTGAAGGAGATACTTCCTTCTTTCCGTCATGTCCTTCGACGGACCTTTCACCGCATCTCCCTGAGTTTTTCCAGGGCCTTTTGCAGTTGCTCATCTTCTTCGCGCTCTTTCCCGAATTCGCCTTCGACTTCAATGTCCGGTTCCAGACCGACCTTGTCAATAACATTCCCGTCGGGCGTGTAATATTGCGCGATGGTCACGAAAATCCCCGAGGCGTCGGGAAGGTTAAAAAGGGTCTGCACCGAGCCTTTCCCGAAGGTCTTCTTTCCAACAAGCACCGCTTTTTCATGAGCCTTGAGGGCTCCGGCAAGAATTTCCGAAGCGCTTGCGCTCCCCTCGTTGATGAGGACCACCATGGGCAGTTCCACAACTGTCCCGGAATTAGCATAAAGTACCTCGTTTGCCCTTTCGAAGCGACCCCGTGTGCTGACGATAACGCCGCCCTCGAGGAACATGTCGGCTATATCGACGCAGACATCCAGAAGTCCCCCGGGATTGTTCCGCAAGTCAAGGACCAGGTCCTTGGCGCCTTTGGATGCTACGTCTCGTATGGCTTCGCGGAATTCTCCTTCGGTTTTCTGGTTGAACTGCGAAATCCTGAGATACCCCGTGTCGCCGATCATTTCGTGGCGTACAGTGTGTATCCGGATCTGCTCCCGCCTGATGTCAAATTCGAGAAGCTGATTCTCACCTTCCCGCCTGACCCAGATTGACACTTCAGTTCCAGGTTTGCCTCGGAGATTATCCACCACCTTGTTCTGGTCCCATCCGAGGATGACTTCGTCCTCGATCTTGACGATCTCGTCTCCCGGCTTCAGACCGACTCGGTCGGCGGGTGTTCCCTCTATAGGACTCACAACGATGGTCCGGCCGTCCCGTTGGCTGATGTAGATCCCGAGACCACCGTATTCGCCCTCCATTTCTATTTCCTCTTCTTTCAGTTCATCGGGGTCTACAAAACGTGTATAGGGATCGTTCCAGGCCTTCACCATCCCGTGAATGGCACCGTACAGAAGATCTTTTTCCCTGATATCCTCGTTGCCCTCGACGTGATAGGTTTCCACGATAGTCCGGGCCTGCTTGATGAGCCACAAATCAGAGGCCGAAAAGGGAACGATCCGGGAAAAGTCATACTCTTCGCTTGCGCCGGCGGAAAAAATCCCGCCTGCGATCAAAGAACCTATCAGTATACCAAGCAATACATCGCGAAACCGTCGTGACATTCCTTTTTCTCCATCCCTTCAATACTTTTTCAGCGCCCCAGGTATCTCATGGGATCCCGCGCCTCTCCGTTGACCCTAACCTCAAAGTGCAAATGCGACGCCGTAGCGACGCCCGTCTGCCCTACCTTCCCAATCTGCTGCCCCGCCTTTACAGCCTGACCTTCCTGGATACCAATCTGTGAAAGATGTGCGTAGACAGTTGTCAGATCACTCCCGTGATCCAGGATAACTATCTGGCCGTATCCCCGAAGCCAGCCGGCGTAAAGCACTTCTCCTGACTCCGCCGCCCTGACCGGATCACCCTGTCTTGCATCTATATCAATCCCAGTGTGCATCGTTTTGGTCTTGAAGGTCGGATGCACTCTCATGCCGAAGGTACTTGTAACCTTCCCTTTTATTGGCCATTGAAGCTTTCCGCCGCTGTAAGTCAAGACTTTCGTATTTCTTGACTCCGCAAGCTGGCGTTTTTTTGCCAAAAGCTCCTTGATCTTCCCCTGGAGTTCCTTCTCGGCCTGCTGAAGCTCGCGCATCGCCCTGGCATGGGCATCTTTCCGCTCTGCGAGGGATTCAAGCATGCTTTCCCTCTGCCTTTCGGCGCTCTTGAGGGACTTTTTCCTTGTCTCGAGGTCGGCGCGCTGTTGTTGAAGCATCCGTTTCTGGTGCTCCATTTCCGCCTTTGCGGCCTCGAGTTGCCTCGCCGATTCGGCGAGTTCTCCGATGATCCGCTGATCCTGTCTGGCGATTTTCGACAACAGATATGAATTTGTCATCGCCTCATGAGCATTTCCCGCCGAAAAGAGCAGGTTGAAATTCGCCACGTTCCCGTATTTGTATATAGCCACGATCCTGTCGCCCAAAGCGCCTTTCGTCCGGGCGATCTGCCTTTCCGTCTTCGCGATCTTTTCGACAGTCTCCTCGATTTTAAGCTGGGTCTGTTGCTCCTTGAGTGTCAACAAGCGTATCTGTTGTTCCAACAGGGTAATGTTCTGGTTGATCTGTGAAAGGTCGTTGAGGACGGATTTTTCCTTTTTCTTCGTTTGCATGACCTGCCGCTGGTGGTATTCCATCTGCCGTTTGATCGTCTCCAGGCGTTTTTCCTCGTTTTTAATGG
>JBKHBH010000103.1:0-6829 GCA_046542505.1 Thermovirgaceae bacterium
GAACGAGCTATGATGTGGATGTCGAAGATCTTGGCGCAGGCGGAGCTCCGGCGCAACAGGCGAGCCCTGCTCCGGCACCAAAAGCTGAACCGGCGCCTGCTCCGAAAGCCGAACCCGCCAAGGAAGCGGCACCCGCTCCCGCTCCTGCACCGGCAAGCGGTGGAGGCGGAGCCGAAGTGGAGGCCCCGATGCCCGGCAAGGTCCTCAAGGTAGCCGTTTCCGTTGGCGCCCAGGTGTCGGAAGGGGATCTTCTCCTCGTCCTGGAAGCCATGAAGATGGAAAACGAGATCCAGGCTCCCTCGGCTGGAACGGTCAAGGAAATCAAGGTGAAAGACGGGGATCCGGTCAACACGGGTGACGTGCTCGTGGTGCTTGGATAGAGCCCGCGCCGGAAAGGTGAGGGGCCATGGGACTGTATTTCAAGGCATTGTCGACGATCCTGTCGCAATCGGGTTTTGCGGGGCTGACATGGGGGAATATCCTCATGCTGCTGGTGGCCTTTGCGTTGCTTTATCTGGCGATCGTGAAGAACTTCGAGCCCTTGCTTCTGGTGCCCATCGCGACGGGCTGCATACTGGTAAATATTCCCTTTTCGGGGATTATGGATGAAGGCGGTTTTTTGCGGTACGTCTTTTTCGGGGCAGAGCACGAAATCTACCCGGTGATCATCTTCATGGGCATAGGTGCCTTGACGGACTTTTCTCCGCTTCTGGCGAACCCGATAACGTTTCTTTTGGGCGCGG
Organism: Thermovirgaceae bacterium; assembly: GCA_046542505.1. Taxonomy (GTDB): domain Bacteria; phylum Synergistota; class Synergistia; order Synergistales; family Thermovirgaceae; genus UBA1876. The sequence continues at coordinate 744 of JBKHBH010000103.1, forward strand.
CGGCCCAGCTTGGCGTGTTCGTCGCCCTCTTCGGAGCGCTGATGCTGGGATTCACCGTTCCTGAAGCTGCTTCCATCGCGATCATCGGGGGAGCCGACGGACCGACGTCGATCTACCTGACAATGAAACTGGCGCCACAGATCCTTGGAGCTGTGGCCGTGGCGGCCTATACCTATATGGCCCTCGTGCCGATGGTTCAGCCGCCTGTTATCAAGATGTTCACCACGAAAAAGGACAGGGCCATCAGGATGGATGCTCTCAGGCCCGTAACCAAGGTGGAGCGCGTTCTTTTCCCCATCGTGGTGACGGTGGCGGCGGGACTGATACTTCCGGCCTCGGTGCCGCTAATCGGTATCTTGATGTTCGGGAACCTCCTGAAGGAGTGCGGAGTCACGGAACGGCTCAATCAGGCCGCCCAGAACGAGATACTCAATACGACGACCATTTTCCTGGGCTTGTCGGTGGGATCCACCATGGGGGCTGAAACGTTCCTGACTTTCGCGACGATAAAGATTGTCTTTCTCGGCCTTGTGGCGTTCATGTTCTCTACAATGGGAGGAACACTCTTCGGACAGCTCATGAAGGTTCTTTCAGGAGGGAAGATCAATCCCATGATCGGTGCGGCCGGAGTATCAGCTGTTCCCATGGCCGCGCGAGTCGTCCAGAGGATCAGTTCGAAGGAGAACCCCACGAACTTTCTCCTCATGCATGCCATGGGACCGAACGTGGCGGGGGTTATCGGTACCGCCGTCGCCGCAGGAGCAATGTTGACGTTGTTGAGCAATTGAGTACGGCTGAACCGGTTGGCTGCAGCAGACATGAAAGAGGGCGCGGGGCCTTTTGCCCCGCGCCCTCTTGTTTTCGCAATCGGAATCTACACGGGCAGGACCAGCACGGGTGCCTCGGAGTGCTCGATGATGGTTTCCCCGGTGCTTCCGATAAGGAGGTTCCACAACTCCCCGTGGGTCGAGAGTCCGACGATTACGAGTTTCGCACCAATCAGGGAACATTGTTTGAGGACTTCCTCCTCGGGCTGACCGCTCGCGAGAACGGCCTCGGTGAGAGGATTCCACTCCTTCACACGGAGCCGGACCTCCTCCAATGCTTCCGAGGCTGCCTTGAAAACCTCTTCAGAGGATTGAGGCTCCTCGAGAGCGACGGAATGCAGAAGGGTGAGCCTGGTTTCAAACCCTTCGAGAAGGGGTCTGAGCTGCGTCAGCATGGAATCGGTGCGTTCGTAGGAGAGGTCCGTGCAGAGGACGACTTCTCCGAAAGGGTTGTCCACGGGCATTCTGTCTTCGGGGCATTTCGCGATAAAATGTGGAATCGGTATCATCCGTACAAAGGGCGTGACTTTCTCGTACCTCGGGACGAAAAGGACAGAGGTAGAGCAACCTGATGAATAGGCCAGATCGGGGAGGATCTCATCGGCATCACCGGTTTCTAGAAACACGGTGTTTCTGATGTTTTTCGCCGAAAGTCCAGCGCTGACGCTATCAAGGTACTGCTCGGCGTCATGGGTTATTTCGGGGGTTCTGGTACCGCCGGCTGGATCCACTACATGGGCGATCAGGAGTTCGGAATCTCCACGAAGGAGGTTTCTGGCGGTCCATTCAAGCCCTTTCAATGACAGTTCGGTAAGATCTGTAGGATACAATAGTTTACGGAACACGATGCCCACTCCTCCCGTTTTGTGCTATGTCTATTTAGTCTAGCAAACGACCGGTGGGCGTCAAGAAGGCAATGTGGAAAGGTTGAAATCATGAGAAAACGCGGCAAAAAAAATAACTCGGCCGAATTTGTCTGGCGCACTATCTTGCTTTTTCGGTGGATCTTGTGGCGTCTTCCTCACTCTGCTGCCGTTACGGCCGGAAAAGGTGTCGGCTGGCTTGTCTGGGTCCTGAGCAAAAAGCGGGTTGACAGGGCGGAACGACGGTGTGTCCATGTCCTCGGAGTGGGTATCACCACGGCACGGCGCATTGTCAGAGATTCCTATATGAACCTGGGCCGAAGCCTTGCGGAGTTCCTCCGCCTTCCCATCCTGGGACCGGGCGTCGAGGATTACGTCGAGATCCATGGAGAAGAGAACCTTCAAAAGGCTCTGGCAGAAGGTCACGGCGTCATTCTCCTGACGGCTCATCTCGGTAACTGGGAACTGGCCGCTGCGGTTTTGGGGCAGAAAGGGTATCCCATGAACGCCATTGGGGCGGAGCAGAGAGATCCCAGGATCACGAACCTGATAGAACTTCTGAGAGCCAGTTCCCGCGTCAAGACCATAGGGAAGGGCTTTGACCTGAAAGCGGCTTTGAAGTGCCTCAGGAAGGGGGAGATCCTCGGTGTCCTGCTTGATCAGGATTTCGGAGACCGCGGCATCGTTGCTCCCTTTCTCGGTGTGGAGGCCAGTACTCCCTACGGCCCGCTGAAGATGGCCGACAAGATCAAATCAAGAATCGTCCCGCTCTTTATTATCAGAAAACCCGACGGTACAGCACACGACCTGTATCTTTTGCCGGCTCTCGAACCGCCCTCCGGTGAAGATTTCGGCACGGAACTGGAGGCTTCGATCAGACTCTGCAACGACGTCATCGGTGAATGGATCATGAAGCATCCCCAGCAGTGGATGTGGCTCTATCCGCGCTGGGCGTCCACGACGGGTGACCGCTGATGTACGCGGGCATAGATCCCGGACGAGAAAAGTTCGGATGGGCCCTGGTAGAAAGAGAGGGAAAACTGGTCCTCTCAGGCATTGCCCCGCGACAATCCTTCGGACTATGGCTGGAAGCCCTGGCAGCAGGCAAGGCGAAAAATTTTGGCCATTGGGTTTATGAAGGGGCCGCAAAGGACCCTACTCTTCCTCCTTGCCGGAACATTCTGCTTGGAGAGGGCACGGGGATGAAAGAAATGGCGGAAAAGCTCAGAGCGCAGGGCATTGCTTTCGAAACAGTCCCGGAAGCTTATTCGACCCTGCGAGCGAGAAAACTGTATTGGATGCTTCATCCCCCGCGCGGACTGGTCCGACTGGTGCCTCTTTCCTTCCGGGTTCCGCCGCGTCCCGTTGATGATCTGGCCGCCTGGCGACTGGTCCTTGATTATCTCGGTTTTTCTGACGAAAAAGTGCCATATCCCTCAGGACGGAGCTGAAAAGACACAAGGTCGAAACACGCCAAAGGAGACGGTCTTCAGGTGAAAAGCGTCAAGCGGAGGCTGTTTTTTTATAGAAGAAATCGCGCTGCTTTACGAGCTTGTCAAATGGCTCGGTCTGGCTGTTATCACGGGAGTCGTCGTCGGGTCTTTTTCAGCCCTTTTCCTCCGCTCCCTGGAAGTATCATCCTCCCTGACGAGCGATCCTGGGTTGTGGCGCCTTCTTCTTTTGCCGGCAGGGCTTCTTGCGAGTGTCTTTGTCGTCAGGCTTTCACAGCTTGAGGGAATGCAGCTGAAGCGGGACATCGCTGTTCAGGCTGTGCATCGCTTCAAGGGGCACGTCCCTCTCAGAATTGCGCCGGTGAAAATGGCGGCATCCATTCTGACCATTGCCTCGGGCGGGTCGGGTCTGTCCCTGTGCCCAGATCGGGGCGGCCTTGATGTCGGGAATTGCGACGTCCGCCCTTTTCAACAAGAAAGACAGCCGGAAACTGGTGATATGCGGGATATCCGCAGGATTTGTCGCCGTCTTCGGAACACCTGTCGCGAGGGATTTTTGGGATCGTCATTGTGGCCGGGGTTTTCTTTGGCTTCGTCTCCCTTTTTCACATCGAAATGTTGTCATCCATGGAAAGACTGGCGAAAAAGGTCTTATGTGGTCCCTACGTCGAAGCCTTGCTTGGTTCCACCGTTTTGCTTCTGATATGGCTCGTTTTCGGAAATCTGTACCTCGGGCTCGGCGGATCGACCATCATGGAAGTCTTTAAGGGGGAGGGGTTTCTTTATATGCCTTCACGCTGAAATCTTTTGCCACCGGGATCACCCTTGCCTTCGGTGGCACCGGCGGAGTCCTGACTCCCACCTTTTTTGTCGGAGCTACCGCGGGCTTCGCCTTTGCCTCGTTGTTCAGTCTGGATCCCGTTTTTTTCAGCGTCCTCGGCTTTGTGGCGGCCCTTGCCGGGTCGGCGAACACTCCCATCGCCGCCATAATTCTTGCTACGGAACTTTTCGGGAACACCGCAGGTGTTTTCGCCGCCGTCGTGTCAGTAATTTCCTTTGCCCTCAGCGGGCACAGGAGCTTGTATCCGAGCCAGATCCTGGTCCGGTCCAAGACGCCGGCCCTGGCTCACCGTGAAGGAAAATCAGTGGATGAAGCGATTCCTCGGATGGGGGCTTCCGCCTCCTGGCTGGCGAGATTGCTTGAGCGCATGGTGTCTTCGCAGAAGTAACCCTTCAGGTGGCCATTCCCGGGTACAGTCTCCGGATACATGCGAGGCTGAGGGCTTCAAGGCTTGAAATCATTTTGTCCGCAGGCAGCCCTGAAGCGCTCCAGGCCAGGGGGAGCTCGGTGCATGCGGCGATAACCGGAAGGGTGTGGATCTGCCACAGCCTTGTTACGGTGTCCTGGAGCAGCGATCCCGCCTCAGCAGTCTTGTTCGCCTTGACAAGCCTGACCGTCTCCTGGATTTCTTCCTGAAAATCCGGCGCGGGAATTTTCAGGGGATAGCCAGCCGCTTTCGCGTGCCTTTCGTAAATCCCGGAGGACAGGGTGCCCTTGGTGGCTGCGAGCCAGGAACCAGCGGCGTTTCGCATTGCAGCCTCTTCAAGTGTCTCGTCGACGATGTGGACAAGAGGCAGTGGTATTTTCCCGGCGAGCCTGTCAATGAACACGTGAGCGGTGTTGCAGGGGACGGCGAGAAAAGAGGCTCCCCAGCCCGCCAGCTTTTTGATGTCTTGCAGGAGGAAGGGGCCGGGATCCAGCCCGTTTCCATTGATGGCTTCCGTCCTGTCGGGTATCCAGGGGTCAGAAAGAATGTAGACCTTCGGGTGGTCCTGGTCTTTTTCGGCCGGTGCAAGAACGGATATGAGCCTGAAGAATTCCGCCGTGGCTGCTGGACCCATGCCTCCAAGGATGCCGAGGATTTCTGCTGGTCGTTGTGTCATGACATATTCCTCCCTGTCTCGCCGCATTCGCTTATTTCGTCTTGAGTTGTGCACACAAGACGGGTTCTTCCTCCTTTATTTTTACCGGAAGACAAGGAACCGGCAAGGTATCCGTAAAGGGCCTCGATCGTTCTGGTATGATAAATTTCAAGCGATGAAACAATCCATGAGACAAATGCTTGGAGGTCCTTTTCATGAAGGGAATCCGTTCGCTTGCAGGCTTTTTGGTCTTGGCCATTCTTTTTGTTTTCGCCGGTTTTCCGGCGGAAGCAAGAGATACAAAGGGAGGAGTGGTTCTGGTTCTTTCCGGCGGAGGCACCCGTGGCTTCGCCCATGTAGGTGTTTTCCAGGTCCTTGAAGAAAAGGGGATCCCTGTTGCTGGAATTGTGGGGACCAGTATGGGGTCCGTCGTGGGCGGACTGGCCGCCTGCGGGTACGATGGCGCTGAGCTGCAGGAAATCATAGAGGATCTCGACCTGCGTGAACTGCTGCGTGACGGGGGGAAGGCGAAAAAGACATCTCCAGGAGAAAGTGGTCTCGACTGGGAAAAGTCGCTTCTGCGTCTGGAACTGGACCGCTCATGGAGAATAACCGGTCCGCTGGGCGGACTGGACGGAGAAAGCCTGCTCAACAGGCTTTCGAGGCTTACCGCCAGAGCTCCCGTCTATGATTTTCGTGACCTGCCGATCCCTTTTGCAGCAGTGGCAACGGATCTCGAGACCGGTGAAGCCGCCGTCCTTACCTCGGGCGACCTGGCTTCGGCCATGAGAGCCTCAATGTCGATTCCGGGACTTTTCGAACCCTGGGAAATCGGTGGGCGCCTCTATGTTGACGGCGGCCTTGTCGCCAACGCTCCGGTCAGGGAGGCGAAAAAACTGTTCCCCGGGTATCCAGTCATCGCGGTCGACGTCACCGGCAAGGGCAAAGGCCGTGATGAGATCAGAACCGTCGTTGACGTGATAGACCAGATGATAACGATTATGACAGAGCAGAACGTGGGA
>JBKHBH010000016.1:0-31199 GCA_046542505.1 Thermovirgaceae bacterium
CCTGAAACCGGCATCCTGCCGGTTTCCCGGCCCTGCGCTGTGCCCGGTAACGCGCTCTTTGTAACCTGTGGCACACCTGCATCAGCTTCTTGTCATGGATGATTTCGTTTTTTCGCCTTTTGTGGAACCCAAAACACTGTTACATCAGGGGGCGCGTTACCGTTGCTCGCTTGGGTCGTCGGTGCATATTGTCGTCCATGACAAATGCACCTGAAACCGGCATCCTGCCGGTTTCCCGGCCCTGCGCTGTGCCCGGTAACGCGCCCTCTCTATTTTTCAAGCAGAACGTCCGCCTGTCTGGACACAGTTTTTTCGCTCCCTCGCAAGGAGAAAAACTCCCGAGGCTCAAGAAGGCGGCCCCCTCCCGCCGATACCAAAGAGACAGAAGCCGATCAGAAGGGAGAGGGCTTTCATGAGCGAAATTTCGGCAGCGGCGTCGTATTCATTGACAGATGCCGACAAGACCACCGAACGGGCCGCAGGCAATACGCTCCTCGGAAAGGATGAGTTCCTCAAGATCCTGGTGACCCAGCTGTCGAACCAGGATCCCCTGGAGCCGCTGGACCAGGCGGAATTCATCGGGCAGATGGCCCAGTTCGCCGAGGTGGAACAGACCTCGAATCTCAACGACAAGATGGAGCAGATGGAAGGGTTCCTCCGGTTTTCCTCGGCGGCAATGGTCGGCGAGGAGGTCTCCTATGCGGATTACGACGGATACTCCAGGGACGGCAAGGTGGAGGCGGTGATCTTCGACGAAGAGGGAGTCTCCCTGAAGATGAAAGACGGGTACATCATTCCCATGGAGCGGATCGAACGGATCCGGTAGACGGGCATGTGGCGGGCCGCAAGGGACGGCGGCTGACGGGACGCACGACGCAGGCCGAAGGCCTTTGAAACAATACACGGGAGGGAACGGACCATGCTCAGGTCTTTGATGTCGGGAGTCAGTGGAGTGAGGGGGCACCAGACCCTTCTCGACGTGGTGGGAAACAACATATCAAACGCGAACACGACGGGGTTCAAGAAATCCAGCGTTTCCTTCCAGGAGCTTATGAGCCAGACGGAACAGGCGGCGACGGCTCCGGGAAGCGAAAAGGGCGGGACCAATCCCAAGCAGGTCGGTCTCGGCATGAACGTGGGCGCCGTGAACACGGACCACAGCCAGGGAAACATCAACTACACCGGGGCCAGCGGCGACATGGCCATCGAGGGCGATGGCTATTTCGTCGTCGGAAGCGGCGATGGCAATGTCTACAGCAGGGCGGGGAATTTCATCCTCGATGGCCAGGGGAACATGGTCCAAAGCGGTACGGGTTACAGGATGCAGGGCTTCGCCATGACCGACGACCCCCTCAATCCCGGGCAGAAAGTGGTCGGTTCGGAGCTGCGGAACATCAACATCCCCGTGGGACAGAAGCTGCCCGCCAAGGCCACCACCACCGTGGGCTTCCGGTGCAACCTGGACTCCAGGGCCTCAACGGTGCTTCCCATGGGGCTCAGTTCCAAGGACCTTCTCACCAGCGGCATCATCGGGGGCCAGGAATACAGCAGTATTACCTTTGCCGAGGGAGGGACCACGGGAGATTTCCTGACGGCGACATTCAGACAGCCCGACGGAACGGAAATAGACGTGGATTTCGCCTTTGAGGGCGTGAATACCACCACGGGACTTCCGGCACTTGCCGATGCCTCGGCCGATCTTGACGGCGACGGGACAGCAGAGACGCTTCACTTTGATGATGGGACGGGACAGCTCCAGGTCTTGAGCAGCGTGGACGGATCACATATGTGGTCCGCGGACCTGGGTGCGGCGATGAATTACGAGATCGTGGAAATCGATGACGGTTCAGGTGGAACGCTGAACTATCTCGCCGAATTCAACGACCTGTCCGACGGAAGCCGCCAGGCTGTCTTCTGGGGCGACGACGGCAGTGGCACGATGGAGCGTGTAGCCCAGGAAATAGAATGTGGCGACGACGGGACCTTTATCGTTCCCGACGGCACGCAGATCACACTGGGGAATGGTTTGGCAACGCCCCAGGATATTGCGATCGAACAGTCCTCCTCAGGCATGGGCATCGCCCTCAACCAGGGCGGCACGGTGATCGACAACTTCGATCTCCAGACGGCGAGCATCCACAACACCAAGTTCGACATCTACGACTCCCAGGGAAACGCCTACACGTTGGAGACGAGCTGGGAGAAAGTGGACAACAACCTCTGGCGGTGGAGAGCCTGGCTGCCTGACGATCCCGGTATTTCCCTGTCGACCAACACGGGGCTTGTCGAGTTTTCGCCCGACGGGCTTGTTGAGAGCGTCACCGATCCTTCTGGAGCCCAAATGAGCACCCTTGGCATCAACTTCGGGACCCTCGGGGCGACGGACTCCGATATCGCTCTCGACTTTACAGGCGACCTTCTGGGTGCCGACGCCGAGGATGCAGTGACCCAGTTCGGTTCGGCCTTTACCACCAAGGAATACTTCCAGGACGGATACGAAATGGGCGTTTTGAACGACTACTCCGTCGGCTCCGACGGGATCATCCGGGGCGTCTACGACAACGGCCAGACGCAGGACCTCTACAACGTGGCCATGGCGGTCTTCTCCAACCCCAGCGGTCTCGAAAAGCTGGGTGGCGGGGCCTTCCGGGAGACGGCCAACTCGGGCATCCCCCAGATCGTCAGGCCCATGGAGGGCGGCGCCGGCAACTTGGCGGGCAAGAGCGTGGAGGCCTCCAACGTGGACCTCACCGAGGAGTTCGTGGACCTCATCCAGGCCCAGAGGGGCTTCCAGGCCTCGGCACGGGTGATCACCACCAGCGACCAGGTGCTGGAAGATCTGATGAACCTGAAACGGTAGGAAAGCCGAAATGACGGGGGTTCCTGATGGACTCCCCGGATCCCGAAGAGGTGGTGCATCTTGCAGCGGATATCCCAAACCATGATGTCAAGCATGTTCCTCCAGGACATGCACGGCAGCCTCAAGCGGCTCATGGAGATCGAGGAACAGATCGCGAGCCAGCAGAAATACAGCCGCCCCTCGGACAGCCCCTCGGAGGTCACCCGGGGGATGACTGTGGGGACCTCCATCGCGCGAAACGACCAGTACCAGCGGAACCTCGATGATGCCGTGACGTGGCTGTCCAACACCGATACGGCCCTGGAGCAGGTGACCAACCTGGTCTCCTCCATCAGGGAACAGGTGGTCTATGCCTGTGACGGCGGGCTCTCCAGGGTGGACCGCGAAGCCCTGGCCCAGGATATCTCGGCCATGAGGGACGAGCTCGTTCAGACGGCCAACTTCGACGTGGAGGGGCGCTTTCTCCTCTCGGGATACGACACGTCCACGAAGCCTTTCGCCGATGACGGGACGGGACATGTGAATTACCAAGGCGACGACGGCCGAATCATCTTTGAGGCCGAGAAGGGGCAGAGGGGGCAGGTATCCCTCAACGGGCGGGACGTATTTCCCCTGAGCTTCGAGCGCCAATCTGTCACATCCGTGGAAGTGCCCCTGGATTTCCGGTGGAAGGGAACTTCCGAGGAACTGCGCATTACCGTGGGAGACAGGACGGCAAGGGTGCGGATCCCCGAAAGGTGGTCCGACACGAACGACGATTCCGTCGCCGATTCCACAGACTACGACGGCTTCCGGTCGCCGGGGGAAAGGGTGAGAGGCTACTCCCTCGAAGAGATCGAGGAACTCGTCAACGGTTCCGACGACGCGGGACGGCTTGTCCATGCCTCCGTCGAAAAGGATCCCCTGTCGGGGACGCAGCGGCTGAAATTCCAGAGCCTGACCGGAGAGCCCCTGAGGGTGGCTTCCATGCCAGATAAAAACAGGATTGTCGACGGCCAGAAGCTGGTGTCGGCTACGGTGGCCGATCCCGCGACATGGACGGCTTCCGATGGCACTATTGAAGTGGACTTCGCCGGCGGCGGAAGTTTTTCCGTCGATGTAGATGCCGGCGATACGCTGGAAGACGTGGCCAAGGCCATTTCAAGTGTCGAGGGTCTCTGGGCCGGCGAAAGAAGCGACGGGAGCATCGCCGTCGTGGGCCCGGACCCCGGAAACACCTTCACGGTGACGGCTACCGGAGGAGGGACTACCCTGTTCCCCGATGCCGTCTCCTCGGAACCAGTGGAGCGCGAGACCGACACGGCACACCTTGGTCTTGCCTCATACCTGGGGCTTGAGACGGCCACCGTTTCGACCCATTTCGCCGAAAACCAGTCACTGGGTGATACGACAGCCGATGAACTGGACATGGTCTTCGTCTCGGGCGCCCGGAAGATGAACCTGGTCATTAACGATGAAGCCGATCTGACCATCGAGAAATTCGCCTCCCGCCTGCGGGCCGCCGCAGGAGACTGGCTCGACGTGGTCATCCAAAAGGAGCCGGAAATCTCCGGTGTCGACGGTCATTCCGAGAGTGAAAGCTCCCGGCTGGTGATCACCACAAGGGATGGCACCCCCCTGTCGGTGTACGACGAGACCAATGCCTATGCCCGTGAAATGGGCATTTCAAGCGGTCTGGTGACGAAGGACCTGACGGGCATCGCCTTTCCGGACACGCCCGCAAGCGACGTTCCCGCCCTGATCGGCATCGAAGTCGGCGGAGAGCTCCACCGGGTGGCACTTCTCAAGGAGGATGCGACGGACGGCTCGGGTAATCTCGATCCCGGAAAGCTTTCGGAACAGATCCGCCACCAGGTGGGAAGCGATGTCATCGGCGTTGACATGGTAGAGGGAGACAGGGCCCTGGCCCTCTATTCAAAAACGGGCGAACCCATGCGGGTGGTGGATCTGCCTTACGCTGACCCGGATCTCGGCGGTGTGTCCTCGGGCCTCGCCATGGAGACGGGGCTTCACGCGGGGATTTCGGGTGAATGGGTTGATGAAACCCTTCAAGCCGGAACAGCGGGCCGGTTTGCCGTCGAAACGGGGGGGAGACGGCTGGAAGTCCCTGTGGCGGCCACGGATACCCTCGAGGATACCGCCTCGAAACTCAGGGATCTCGCCGGGGGATGGCTGGATGTTTCATTAGCCACTGACGGCGCAGACCGACGCCTGGCCCTGGCGGCCAGGGACGGATCTCCCCTCAACGTCTACGACCTGACGGGTGTTGCCGCCGAGACCTTCAAGATCAATACCGATGTGAGGGTCCCCGACGGCACCTGGGCAGATGGAGAGGTGTTCTCCATCGATGCCGACGGCTATTCCGTGGATATCGACCTGACAAACATCGCCGATCTCGAGGAGCTTGCGGTGCACATCAACACCCGGTTCGGAGGCGAAGATGTCAGGGCCGAAGTCGTCGACAATGCAGGAACCGATGAACTTGTGCTTCTTTCGCCCCGGGGCAAGTCTATAACTGTAGCGGACTCTGGAATGTTGGTTCCTCCCGGGGGAAAGGAAAGTCCCCTGCGCAGCGCCGCCGAAGAATCCGGCCCTTACGCCCAGACGGTGACCACACGGACCGGAGCTGATGTGGCACAGGGTGACCTTTTTGCCCTCCTGGAGGACCTCATTCCCGCCATCGAGCAGGGCGACACCGACGGTTTGTCAGACAGCTTCCTCCCGAGGCTTGATGTGGCCATGGACGACGCCCTCAGCGCCAGGGCCACCTGCGGGGCGCTGAGGCGAAGGTACGAAACGGCCCTGAGTCGCCTCAAGGATGACAACCTGGCCATGACGGACCTTTTCAGCGGCATCATGGACGTGGATATAGCCGAAGCGGCCGTGGAATTCCAGACGGCCCAGACGGTCTACCAGGCGACGCTGGCAACCATTTCGAAAGTGGTGCAGCCTACCCTGGTGGATTACCTCACCTAGACGGAAGGACTGAGAACCCGTCGTGACGGAAGGGCTCCCGGAAAAGACGAAACGGGTGAAAGAAACATCCTGCATGAAAAAGCATCCGCACCATGAGCAGGTTCCGGAGGAGGTTTCCCGCCTCCGGAGATTCGACTTGCAGCTTTTTTCCCAGGAGAAGACCGAGGACGCCACGCCCCGCAAACAGAGGAAGGAGCGCGAGGAGGGGCGCGTCGCCCAGAGCAAGGACCTGACTGCCGCCGTGATGCTCCTTTCGGGTATCGCGATGCTTTTCATGTTCTCCGGGACGGCCTGGAACACCTACAGGGGGTTTTTCGCCTGGAACATGGGCAACATGGCCTCGGCCGGCATGGGCGGAAACTGGGTGCAGCAACTCCTTTCTTTGGGGCTGAAGTGCTTTCTCGCCATATGGTTTCCCATTGCCCTGGTCGCAGTGGTGAGCGCCTTCACGGTCCTTGCCGTACAGGTGGGCCTCAAGATCACCGTCAAGCCCCTGATCCCCAAGGCCGACCGCTTCCATCCCGCAAAGGGCTTCAAGCGCATGTTCTCCCTCCGGTCCTTCGTGGAAGCGGCAAAGGCCATCCTCAAGGCGTCCATCCTCTTCGCCGTCCTGTACTTCGGACTCAAAGCCGAGATACAAAACCTCTATGGCATTTCTCAAACCGATGCCCGGGTCGGCATCGGCTACGTCTTCTCCATGCTCTTCGATCTCTCGCTGAAACTTGCAGGAGCGCTCCTCGTGCTGGGGCTTTTGGACTTTGCCTACCAGAAGTGGGAGCACTCCCGGTCCATCAAGATGAACAAGCAGGAGGTCAAGGACGAGTTCAAGCAGACCGAGGGCGACCCCCTGATCCGCCAGCGGGTTCGCAGGAAGCAGTCCGAAATCGGGCGCAACCGGATGATGGCCATGGTCCCCGATGCCGACGTGATCGTCACCAACCCGACACACCTGGCAATTGCCCTCCAGTACGAACGCGGCAAAACCGACGCCCCCGTGGTGGTGGCCAAGGGGGCGGGCTACGTGGCTCTGCGGATCCGCGAAATCGGCGAGGCTAACGATGTGCCCGTGGTGGAGGAAAAAAGCCTTGCCCGGGGCATGTACCCCAAGGTGGAAATCGGAGACGAGATCCCCGAGGAATTCTACGTCGCCGTGGCCGAGGTTCTGGCATATGTCTTTTCCCTCAAAAAGGAAACCTCCACCCCCGACGCCAAAAGCACGGGACGAAGATACTAGACATAGACAGGCCGGGGACAGGCTTGCCCCCTTTGTGTCACGCCTTCCAAAACGCCTTTTTCGGAAGCCCTTGCGCAATTTTTCAAATCGGATTATACTACCTCTACAAACAACAATATTTATAATGTTGTTTATAATGAAAATTATGAGGGCTGGGGAGAGGTGTCGATGGACGGGCAGGTTTCGACCTCAGCACAGTGGGGGAAAAGCGACGAGGTGCAGTTGTGGGAGCGGTACCGCACCGTTTCTCCCAGGAGCGAAGAGCGCAGGCGCATCCAGGAGGAGATCATCAAAAGATACCAGTACCTGGTTCGTTTCGTCGTGCGCCGCATGAACGTGACGCCGCCCAGGGAGCTGGATTACGAGGATCTCGTCAGCTACGGCAGCATGGGGCTTCTGGATGCCATCGAGCGCTACGACCCCTCGCTGGGATACACCTTCCAGACCTACGCCGCTTCCAGAATCAGGGGGATGATCCTGGACGAACTCAGAAGGTTCGACTGGATCTCTCGCTCGGGCCGCGACAAGATCCACGCCCTTGAACGGGCCGTCGAGGCGGAACTCCAGGAGACGGGGAAGATCGACCGCAACAGGGTAAAAAAACGTCTCGGCGTCGATGACGATCAGCTCCGGGAAATGATGGAGATTTCGAACCGGAGCTTCGTCGGGTGCCTCGACGAATTGATCGCCCTGGAGGACAGGGAGGTCGAAAAGGTGGATATCCTTGCCGATGATCGCCCCGGTCCGGAGGACCTGGCCTTTCTTGGCGATGAGATCGAAAAGCTTCACGGGGCCCTGGACGTCCTGTCCGATCGGGAGAAGCAGTTGGTGGAACTTTATTATTTTCGGTACAGGAATTTCCGGGAGATTGCCGAGGAGTTCGGTCTGTCCGAATCCAGGATCTCCCAGCTTCACAAGCGGGTCATCGACAAGCTCCGCAAGGTCCTGTCCGCCGGATCACAGACGGCGTAAGGGCGTATTGCGACACAGAGGCAAAGGGGGAGTGGCAGGTGCGTTCTTCGGTGGTGGATCTTTCCCTTTTGGGCAGTGCCCGGACGGCTTACGGAAACCCTGCACTGAAGGCCCGTCCCGCATCACCGGCCGAAAGGGAAAAGGAGGTCCAAAAGGCCTCCGGCTTCGAGGAGTCCCTCAAGGAGGGGCTTGAGAAGGTCAATGACGTCCAGATCCGGGCGGAATCTGCCATGAAGGCCATGGCGACGGGCGACGTGGAGGATATCTCCGAAGTGGCCGCCGTGGTCTCCGAGGCGGACCTTGCCCTCCAGATGGCGGTCCAGGTCCGTGACAAGCTCCTGGACGCCTACAACCGGCTCGTCCAGATATCCTTCTAGCCTGGAGGTCCCCGGCGGGTGATGGATCAGGTCAGGGTGTTGTACAAACGGTTCAGGGAATTCTGGAACAATCTCGGGAAACGCCGGAGGTGGACCCTGCTGGGTGCGGTGATCCTGCTTCTGGGGTTTTTCGGCGGGGTGATCATCTTCGCCGGCCACACGTCCTATGTTCCCCTCTTTTCGGGCCTGGAAACGGACGATCAGGCGGCCATCGTGGAAATGCTCAGGGAACGTGCCGTCGACTACCGGCTTGAGCCTTCTGCCTCGGCCGTCCTGGTTCCCGAAAGCCAGGTTCATGACCTCCGGCTTACCCTCGCTTCGGAAGGCCTTCCCAAGGGCGGATCTGTGGGATTTGAGATCTTCGACAACTCCAGGATGGGCATGACCGATTTCGAGCAACAGGTAGCCTTTCTCCGCGCCCTGGAAGGTGAAATCGAGCGGACGATCAGGGAAATGGACGCCGTCGAGAACGTGAGGGTCAAGGTGGTGATGCCCGAGCCGAAGCTCTTTTTGAAGGAGGAGCAACCCGCGTCGGCGTCGATTCTTTTGCGCCTGCGCCCCGGCCATGAGATGAATCCCGACCAGATCCGGGCCGTGATGAACCTGACCGCCTCGAGCGTGGAAGGTTTGTCGCCGGAGTACGTGTCCATCGTGGATACCGACGGCCGACTCCTTTCCGAGATGGTGGAGGACGACTTTTTCATCCACCGGGGTGGGGATGGAGGCGTTTCCTCGGTCCAGAGGGAACTTGAACACCAGCATGAACGTGATCTGGAAAGCCGGGTCCGGAACATGCTTTCGGCCATTTTCGGGCCGGGTAATGCCGTGGTCCGCATCCAGGTGGATCTCGATTTTACACGACTGAGCCGAAGCCGCCGGGAGTTCATCCCCGCCGAAGACGGCGACGGCGTCGTACGGAGTTCCCAGACCACCGAAGAAACCTGGTCGGGTACCGCCGCCGCTGAGCAGGGCGTGGGGACGGCGGCCAACATCCCCGGGTATGGCGTCCAGACGGGATCCTCCGAGGGGGGTGAGTACAGCAAGACCGACGAGGTCACCAACTACGAGATTTCCACCCTGGAGGAGGAGATGACCGCCACGCCAGGTTCCGTCAAAAGGCTGACGGCCTCGGTGGTGATCAACGGCGACGGGGAAACGGTCTCTCGGGAGGAGCTGTACGCTTCCGTGTCGACCGCTCTCGGTCTTGACGAAGACAGGGGGGACAGGCTGTCCCTCAATTTCATGCCCTTTGCCGCCGGGCCGACGGATTTTGCCGATTTCGAGACCACAGAAGAGGGTTTTTTGTCACGCCTGATTTCGCCCTGGGGCCTTGCCGCCGCGGCCGCCCTGGTTGTGCTGTTGTTCTGGTGGCGCAGGAGGCGGACGCAAGAGACGGCGGAAACGGCGGGGCAGGAACAGGAAAAGGCAAAACCAAAGGCCCCGGACCTTTTCAAGGTCGAAAAGGACGAGACGGAGATGCTGGAAGAGCAACTCGGTGTCTACGCCGGGACCAACCCCGAGGATATGGCGGCGATTATCATGCAATGGCTGGAGGAATCCTGATATGGCTGGTCCTCGTGAACTGAAAGGCAGGAGAAAGGCGGCCATCATGCTGGTGCTTCTGGGACATGAGAAAGCTGCCGAGGTGTACAAGCACCTGGACGAGCAGACCATCGAGGCCCTGACCCTGGAGATCGCCACGGTTCGCCGCATTGAGCCAAACGAGCGCAACACCGTCCTGAAGGAAGCCCAGGAGCTTATCATGGCCAGGGAATTCCTCAACAAGGGCGGGGTCTCTTATGCGCGGGAGCTGCTTGAGCAGGCCATGGGCGAGGAAAAGGCCGACCAGCTTTTGCAGAAGCTCACCTCCAACCTGCAAGTGAAACCCTTCGACTTTTTGCGCTCCTCGGATCCGATGCAGGTACTGTCCTTTCTGCAGGGCGAACACCCCCAGATGATCGCCCTGATCCTTTCCTTTTTGCCCCCCGACCGGTCGGCGACGATCCTGGGGGGTCTCGAACAGGATCAGCAGGCGGAGGTCGCCCTGCGTATCGCAAAGATGGACCGGATCACCCCCGACGTCCTCCGGGAGACGGAAAAAGAGCTGGAACGCAAGTTCAGCGCCGTCGTCGGGAGCGATTACTCCGTCACCGGGGGCGTGGATGCCGTTGTGGAGATCATCAACAAGGCCGGCCGGAAGTCGGAGAAAAACATCCTGGAGATCCTGGACGAGCAGGAACCGGAACTTGCCGAGGAGATCCGCAAGAAGCTCTTCACTTTCGAGGACATCATCAAGGTGGACGACCGGTCGCTCCAGAAGGCGCTGCGTGACGTGGATACCTCCGAGCTCGCTCTCGCACTCAAGGGCGTCAGCGAGGAGCTGCGGGCCAAGTTCTTCAACAACATGTCCACTCGTGCCGGTGAAATGCTCCAGGAAGAAATGGAATACATGGGTCCCGTCCGGCTCAGGGATGTCGAGGATGCCCAGCAGAAGGTCGTCGACAGGATAAGGGCCCTTGAAGAGGCCGGAGAGATCGTGCTCGGTGGAGGCGGTGAGGACGTTGTCGTCTGACGGTTCGAAGGGCAAGGTCTTCAGGAACGTCAGGTATTCCGCGGAGCGGGTAGTCCTTCCGGAACCCCGGCTGCCTGTCCGTGAGACGCAGGAGGACGAATTCGAGGGCGGGCGCCAGATAGACCCGTACCTCGTGGCGGGGGCGAAGATCCAGGATCTCCAGCGCAGGATCGACAGGCTTCTCGAGGAAAAACGTGTCTTGCAGGAAGAGCTCGACAGTCTTCGGTCGGGGTTGGACGAAGAGCGGACCCGGCTCGAAGCCAGGGAGCGGGAGCTCAACGATCGGCTCAAGACGGAAACTGACCGAGCCCGGGAAAAGGCCCGCAACGAGGGTTTCGACAGGGGCTATGACGAAGGGCTTGAAGCGGCGAGGGCAAAAGCCCGCGAGGAAATCACCGTCGAGTTTGCCGAACGGTTCGGCCGGCTCGAGAAGCTGCTTGAAACCACCCTGGATACCCTCGAGGCATCACGACGGGAGGAAATCGACCGGCATGCACCCCTTTTGATCGGGTTGTGGCGCAAGATGCTGGAACGGCTGCTTCGGCGGGAGGTTGAACTCGACGGCCAGACGGTTCTCAGGGTTTTTCGCGAACTCATCCATCGCGTAAGTGACAGGACGAAGATCCGCATCGTCCTCAATCCTGCGGACCGGGAACTGTTCCTCAAGAACGGGGCCGAATACGCCGAAATCAAAAGAGCGGCGGACAGCTTCGAAGTGGTGGCCGACGAGCATATCGAGAAGGGAAGCTGCGTTCTGGAAACAGGACTCGGCGTCTACGACGCAAGATGGGAATCCCAGCTGGAGCGGATCGACAGGGAGATCGACGGGATCCTGCGGGAGGCTTTGGTCCATGGCACGCCCGGCGTTTGAATCTGTTCTTGACGCCATGGACGAGAGGCTGGGCGAAATCGAGCTCGTGCCCGTGAACGGAAAGGTCGTGGAAGTCATCGGCATCGTCATTGAATCGAAAGGGCCGGACATCCAGATCGGGGACCTCTGCGAGGTCCGGACGAGAAACCGCGGGGAGCCGCCCCTTTCCTGCGAGGTGGTGGGATTCAGGGGCGACAGGGTCCTTCTTATGCCCCTGGGCGAAGTCCGCAGGATCGGACCGGGGAGCGACGTTTTCTCCATGGGAAAATCCCTGGGCGTCCGGGTGGGCCCCGACCTTTTGGGGCGTGTCCTTGGCGGGCTCGGAGAGCCTCTGGACGACAAGGGCCCCCTGGTGGGAAGCACGGAATATCCCCTGCACGCCGATCCCCCCCATCCCCTGAAGCGACGGAACATCGACACCCCCCTCTCGGTGGGGATCCGCGCCATGGATGGCCTGTTGACGCTGGGCCAGGGGCAGCGGGTTGGCGTTTTTTCCGGTTCGGGCGTGGGGAAGAGTACCCTTCTGGGCATGATGGCACGGAACACCGAGGCCGATGTCAATGTCATTGCCCTGGTAGGTGAGCGCGGCCGGGAAGTCCAGGAGTTCCTGCGCAGGGACCTCCGGGAAGAGGGGATGAAGCGTTCCGTCGTCATCGTGGCCACATCGGACCAGCCTCCCCTGGTCCGCCTCAAGGCGGCCATGACGGCCACGGCCGTGGCTGAGTATTTCCGTGACCAGGACGCCAACGTGCTCCTCATGATGGACTCCATAACCCGAGTCGCCATGGCCCAGCGAGACGTGGGCCTCGCCATCGGTGAACCGCCGGCGACCCGGGGCTACACGCCGTCCATTTTCGCCTTTTTGCCCCGTCTCCTGGAACGTGCCGGCGCCGGGGAACGGGGAAGCATTACGGGCGTCTATTCCGTCCTCGTCGAGGGGGATGACATGAACGAACCCATTTCCGATGCCGTCAGGGGGATCCTGGACGGCCACATCACCCTGTCCAGGGACCTGGCTACACGGAACCACTATCCCGCCATCGACGTTTTGAACAGCATCAGCCGGATCATGAGCGACATGGTCTCCGCGGAGCAGCTCGCGGCCGCCTCGAGGCTGAGGGAGCTTCTGGCCCTCTACCGCGAGGCCGAGGAACTTCTCAATCTCGGGGCCTACAAGCACGGGAGCAACCCCAGGCTGGATTTCGCAATCGCCCACAAGGACGAGATCAACGCCTTCCTGAAACAGCCTGTGAGTGAATGTTCTTCATTCGAAGAGACACTCGAACGTCTTTTGTCCATACCCCTGTGGGAGGATGAGGTCTCATGACGACCAACAAACGGGTCGAACGCCTCGAGAAGCTCAAGGATATCAGGGACCGGTTGCAGGACGAGGCAAAGGGCCGTCTCACGAATGCCCAAAAGAGGAAGGAGACCTTGATAACCCAATCCGGCACGCTGGGCAGTACCTGGCGGAGTGTCCTCTGCGATTTCAAGGAAAGAAGCCGCCGGGGGGAATTGACCCCCGAGGAGCTCTGGTACCTGAGAAACGGCATGGATTCCCTGGAGGAAGAAATGTCCGAAGTCGACAGGGCCATCGAGGAGACGGAACGGGAGCTTGACACCCTTCAGCAGGAGCTCCGTCAAAAGCACACCGAGGCGAAGCTCGTCGAGAACGTCATCGTGGAACGGAAGAAGGAAATCCGGCGGGATCGTGAAAAAAGCGAACAGAAGGAACTGGATGATCTCGTCTGTATGGTCTACACGAAATGATCGGAGGTGACGGCCCGTGAAAAACTTTTCCGGTTTCGCCCCTTCCGGGGTTAGGGAGGTCCAGATGCGCATAGGGGCCATTCGCCGGCGTTTCGGGGAACCAGAAAAAGAAAGGGAACGTTCCTTCGTGGATGTTTTTGATGCCGCCGGTTCGAAGAAGACCAGGCAAACTGCGGACAATCCCGCGTCAACCCGGAAGACGCGGGAGACCGCCGGAGCAAATGTCCTGAAGGAAACGGACCTCGGCCGGGAAAGACCGGACGCGCCCCAGACGGACCTTGAGGATCTGGTCCGTCAAAAAGCCCGCGCCTACGGTGTCGATGCAGATCTCGTGAGGGCTGTCGTCAGGATGGAATCGGGAGGGAACACCAGGGCCGTATCCACGGCAGGTGCCATGGGACTTATGCAGTTAATGCCCGGGACGGCGGAGATGCTCGGCGTGGATGACCCATTCGATCCGGTTCAGAACGTGGACGGAGGTGTGAGGTACCTGAAAATGATGCTTGACCGTTATGACGGAGATGAAACTCTGGCGCTGGCGGCCTACCACTCTGGCCCCGGCCGGGTCGACCGTTACAGCGGAGTGCCGCCTTACCCGAAAGTCACTCACTACGTCAAGTCCGTGAAGGCGTTGCTCCGGAGGGCCAGGGAGGAATGACCTGCTCGGCGGGACGGACCGAGCCTGAGGAGGGAGAGGGCTTATGGAGGACACGGAAAGGGGATATGAGCTCCAGAAGACCGAAAGCGGCTGGTTTGTGAAAGGGTTGTTGCGTGAGGAAAACATTGATGAATTCCTGAAAACCCTTCGCGAAAAGGGGGCTTCCCCCTGCGATGAAAAGGTGAGGGAGCTCACGGGCCGTGACCTTTCGGACTGGATACCGGTGCCCGTAGAAGAAGAGGCCTGTCCCGTGGAGGTCAGAATCTCCTCCGACAAAATGACGGCTGAAGTGCTCCTTTCCAATGGAGAAAAGGACCCCCCGGAGAAACGGTTTGAACAGGCAAAGGCAGCCCTCGAGAAGGCCGGTGTCACCACTGGCGTGGATGAAGCCATCCTGAAGGAAGCCGTGGCCGAAAGGCGCGACGAATGGGTGCCCGTTGCATTCGGAACCCCCGTGAAGGACGGGGTCGATGCCTGGTTCGACGTCCTGGTGGATCTTACGCAACACGGTCCGTCGGGATCCGAATCAGAAAATGGACATGTGGACCACAGGGATCTGCGGATCATCAACAACGTGACCAAGGGGCAGGAATTGGTCCGGAAAACGCCTGCCGTCGAAGGCGAGGACGGCGTCGATGTTACGGGAAAGATCCTCAGGGCAAAACGGCCCAAGGATACCAGGATCGTTTCCGGATCATACACGTCCCTTTCCGAAGACGGGCTCGTGCTGGTAGCTACCGAAGACGGCCACCTGGAACGGGAAGGAAACAAGTTCTCCGTGTATCCCGTCTACGAACACAAGGGCGACGTGGATTACTCGTCGGGAAATCTCGAGGCCGTTGGGGGTATTGTCGTTCACGGTTCGGTAAAAGAAGATTTTTCCGTTTCGGCGGGCAAGACCCTGGAAGTCCACGGAGTTGTGGAACGTGCCTTTCTTTCCTCCGGAAAAGACATGACACTCACTTCCAGCGCCAGGGGGATGAACCACGGGACGCTGAAAAGCGGCGGCAGCATTTTGGCAGAATACGTGGACCAGTGCTTCATCAAGGCTGCCAAAGACGTGATCTTCCGCAGGGCCCTGATGCACTGCGATGTGGAGGCCGGTCTGGCCGTCCGCCACACAGAGGGAGGGAAGGGGCTCATCGCGGGCGGGACCGTCAAGGCAGGATCGGAAGTGGAGTGCCTGATCCTCGGCTCGGAAATGGAGACCAGGACGGTGCTTCACGTGGGGGTTTCTCCCGGGCTTCTCCGTAAAAAGGAAAAGCTGGTGGCCAACCTCGACGAGCTCGAGGAAAAGCTTGGCACCATAGAAAAGAACCTCAAGTACCTTACCAGGGTCATGAAGGAAAAGGGGCTGGACGAACGCCAGAAGGCCCTGGCCCTGAAGTTCGTGGAGCTCAGGAAGAGCGTTTCCACCCAGATCGAAAAGCTGAAGGGCGTGCTTGGTGAAATCGAGAAAACCATCGACGCTATCAAGCACAAGGGGTGCGTCAAGGTGTGGGAGCTCTGTCATCCCGGTGTCTCCGTTACCATCAGGGGGGAGACGTACCTGGTCAGGGAGACGGTGGAGCGGGTTCGCTTCATCTACAAGGAAGGCAAAGTCAGGATGCTTTCTTTGGACTGAAGCAAGGCTGGAAGATGAAGGCGGGAGGTTGACTGATGGCCGCGACAAAGGGCAAGGCCGTGAAAATAGGCCCCCTCGAGCGCATGATGAACTACTCCGACATGGGCATCACCATCATGGTGGTCCTCATCGTGGCCATGATGGTGGTGCCTCTCCCCACGGGCATCCTGGACATCTTCCTTGCCCTCAACATCACCTTTGCTGTGGTGGTTCTTTTGACCACCTTTTATGTCCAGAACGCCCTGGAAATCGCCGCATTCCCCTCGATTCTTCTGGTCATGACCCTTTACCGCCTTGCCCTGAACGTCTCCACCACGCGACTGATTCTCCTTGACGGTTATGCGGGAAAGCTCATCAGCGCCTTCGGGAATTTCGTCGTCGGCGGCAACTACGTCGTCGGTGGCGTGGTGTTCCTCATCCTGGTCCTGATCCAGTTTCTGGTGATTACCAAGGGCGCCGAGCGGGTGGCGGAGGTCCAGGCCCGCTTTCAGCTCGACGGGATGCCGGGGAAGCAGATGGCCATCGACGCCGACCTGGGGAGTGGACTCATCGACGAACAGACAGCCAAAGAACGTCGGAAGATGGTCCAGCGCGAGGCCGACTTTTTCGGCGCCATGGACGGGGCCTCCAAATTTGTCAAGGGCGACGCCATTGCAGGGCTTTTGATCACTACCATCAACATCATCGGCGGCATCTGTATCGGGCTTTTCCAGCAGGGCATGACCCTCGCAGAAGTGGCTCAGCGTTTCAGCCTGCTCACCGTGGGTGATGGCCTGGTTGCCCAGATCCCGGCGTTGATTCTCTCCACGGCCACGGGCATCCTGGTGACACGCTGTGCCGGCGAGAGCCACCTCGGGAAGGATATCACTCGTTCCCTGATCAACCATTACAGGCCGCTCTGGGTGGGGGCGGTGCTGCTGCTTGCACTGGCTGTCGTTCCGGGATTTCCGAAGATTCCTTTCATCATGCTGGCCGGTTTTCTGTGGCTTCAGGGCCACTGGGTTTCGAAAAACGGCAAGGATGGCGCCGAAACGGCGGAAGGCGGGAAAACCCGAACGACAGCAGCCCCGGAGGCGGGCCGGAAACCTGGAGAACCGGCTCCTCAGGCGGTGTCTCCCGGGGGGTTCGACAATGCCATGAAACTGTTGGCCGTCGACCCCCTGGAGCTTGAGGTTGGGTATGCCTTGATTCCCCTCATCGAGGCCTCAAAGGGTGGCGACCTTCTCGAGAGGATCCAGACCCTGCGCCGGCAAATGGCCCTCGAGCTGGGTGTGGTTACGCCTCCCGTGCGGATCAAGGACAACCTGCAGCTGAACCCCACGGCCTACGTTATCAAGGTCAGGGGTGTACCCGAAAAATCGGCGGAACTCGTCCCGGACCAGTTCCTTGCCATCGACACGGGCAACGTCAAGGGTGATCTGGTGGGGATCCCGACGAAGGAGCCTTCCTTCGGGCTCGACGCCGTCTGGATATCTCCGGAGCTCCGCTCCAGAGCCGAGGCCCTGGGATACACCGTGGTGGACGCGCCTTCCGTATTGGCCACACATCTTTCGGAAGTGGTGAGGGCCAATGCTGCTGACCTTCTCACACGACAGACCGTCCAGGAAATGGTGGATATCGTCAAGGAGACGTCACCGGCGGTGGTGGAGGAACTGTTCCAGTACCTGGGGCTCGGTGACGTCCAGAAGGTTCTTCAGAACCTGGTGAGAGAAAAGGTTCCTATCAGGGACCTGGCAGGGATCTTCGAGACTTTGGCTGACTACGGGCGCTCCACCCAAAGCGCCGATTTCCTTTCCGAGCGGGCCCGGGAGGGCTTGAGGCGGGTCATTCTCTCTTCCTGTGTTTCGGAGGAGGCGGGTGAACTGACGGCGGTGACCCTCTCTCCAGAGTGGGAAAAGGTCATCAAGGAATCCGTCCAGGGCAATCTCGTGGAAGGGTGGCGGATCAAGATGAAACCCGAGGACATGCGAAGCTTCGTCAGGGCGGTGGGGAACGCCACGGAGCCGTTGATGAAGGAGAGCATACCCCAGGTGCTCCTCTGTCATCCAGACGTGCGACTTTTCGTGCGCCGGATCCTGGAGAAGCATTTCCCCAACGTGATCGTCCTCGGGTACAACGAACTCGATGGGGACGTGAGGCTCAAGACCGTCGGCGTCGTCGACGGCGCCTCGGATTCCTGAAAACCGGTAAGGGTGTTGTAAATGAGCAGGGACAGGAAACGGCGAAGAAATTTCGACGATCAAACCGGCGGAAGCTGGCTGACCACCTACAGCGACATGGTGACGCTTCTTCTGACGTTTTTTGTGCTCCTTTTTACTTTCTCCACAATCGACGTGATGAAGTTCCAGAAGCTCATCCTGTCCTTCAGGGGGGCCATAGGGGTTATCGACGGGGGCAGGTCCGTCCAGGAAGACGAGGCTGTTTTTTCGGGCCAGACCATGGTCGACGCCGGTGAATCCAAGGTCCAGACGACGGACATCATGAAGGTGGCCGAGAGGATTCAGGAGACCATCAAGGAACAAGGCCTCGAGCACGAAGTGACCGTGGCCGTCAACGAGCGGGGTGTGGTGGTCTCCATCGCCGAAGGGGTGCTTTTCAAAACGGGAGCCTACGAGCTGCGTCCCGACGGCGTGGATGTCATCGCGTCCATCGGAAACATCCTGCAGGAGATCGACAACCAGGTTTCCGTGGAGGGGCACACCGATAACGTGCCCTTCAGGAGGGGTGGATTCGTGGGTGACAACTGGGCCCTGTCCTCCCTTCGGGCCGCCAGGATCGTGGCCGTTCTGGAGAGGCGTTCCGGCATCGAAACCCGGAGACTCCAGTCTGTGGGCTACGGACCCTCGAGGCCGATCATGCCCAACGATACGGCTGAGCACAGACAGATGAACCGTCGGGCGGACATCGTCATCCTCTCCGAAAACGGCGGGTGATCGGCCCGAGGGCTTGCGGCGTTTGAAACGCCTTGAGCCCTTATACTCCTTCGGGAAGAGGAACCGTGGGGAGAAGCTCCGTATGGGGGGATTTTCATGCATGTCCGGAAACTGGAAAACTGCAAAATCTGTGGAAAAGTCTTCCTGTATCACGGCGGAATCGTCGTCTGTGACAAATGCAAACGGGATCTTGACGACATCTACGCCAAGGCGAGGGAGATTTTGCGAAACAAGAAAACCACAGAGGAATTCGACAGCATCGCTCTTGCCGAGGAAATCGGCGTGGACCCGATCTACATCCATATCCTCGTCGAGGGAGGTTATTTCGAAAGGGACGGGTTCGAACTGGATAACAGCGCATCGGCACGGAGGAACCTGGCGAGGGAGATAGAAGCCGAGCTGAACAAAAAGAAGCCCAAAACTTCAGAGAATAAGCCATCCTCGCGGGGAATGTTCCTCGATGAGCGGCGAAGGAAGGACCAATAACAAGACCGACAAGCCGGCAAAGCGTGTCAAGCGACCGTATCAGGCCGGCGGGGAAGAGGTGACGCGGCGGTGGACATGAAAGACAAATACCTTGGCCCTTTTCTTGACGAAACGGAGGAAAACCTCCAGAAGCTCAACGACTGTCTTCTTGCCTTCGAAGGGGGAAAGACGGACGTCATCGACGAAATGTTCAGGGTGGCCCACACCCTGAAGGGAATGGCGGGGACCATGGGCTTCAAAAGCATGATGTCCTTGACCCATGCCATGGAGGATGTCCTCGACGGTGTCCGGAAGCAGACGTACCATCTCCGGCGAAAGGAGGACATCACACTCCTGTTCAATTGCCTCGACACGCTCAACGCCCTGCTGGAAGAGATCCGCTCCAGTGGTGACGACAGCACCATCGATACGGCGCCACTGGTGGGGAAACTGCACCGGATCCTGGTACCAGAAGGTGGCGGCGACCCCGGCGATTCTTCAGGTGAGACTTCCGACATCGAAAATCCCGGTGCCGGGGGGGCGCTTCTTGACGTGCGGGTCACACTCAGCGGAGAGTGCATGCTCAAGGGCGCCAGGGCCTTCATGGTTTTCGAGGAAGTCGGTTCCCTTGGCAGGATCGTCGATTCCGACCCTCCCGAGAAAACCCTGATGGATGGCGAATACGAGGGCGGCGAATTCCAATTTGTCCTCGAAACGGACAGTCCCCCCGAGGCAGTGAGAGAGGTGATTTTGAGCGTGAGCGAGATCGAATCCTGTGAAATCACCTCCCAGACCGGGCAGACCGGCGACGAGGACGTCAGAGACAGGGAGGAAAACGAAGGGCCTGAAGAGATGGCTTCCTCGAACAACAGGACAACCTCCACCGCGTCCTACAGGACCAACCAGACCGTCAGGGTCGATGTCCAGAGACTTGACAAGCTGCTCAACCTGGTAGGGGAGCTCGTCATCGGGCGCTCCCGGATCGAACGGCTCGCGAATGAAAGTGATTCGAAGGAGTTCGAGGAACCCATCCTCCAGCTGGGCCGGATCTCCAAGGAAATCCAGGAGCTCGTAACGAAACTCAGGATGCTGCCCATAAGCTTCATCTTTGACCGGTTTCCCAGGCTGGTCAGGGATCTCTCCAACGAGCTCGGAAAAAAAGTAGACCTCGAAATCGAGGGTCGCGAGACGGAACTTGACCGGTCTGTCATCGACGAGATCGGCGATCCCATGGTGCACCTCATCCGGAACAGCCTGGACCACGGCCTGGAAAGCCCTGAGGATCGCGTCGCCACAGGCAAGAACGAAACGGGGCTGCTGAGGGTCAGGGCCTACCAGGATGGCAGCAGCGTCGTGGTGGCCGTCGAGGACGACGGCCGGGGCATCGACTGCCGGAAGATTATCGATACCGCCCTTGACCGTGGACTCATAACGGAGGAACAGGCGGAGAACATGAGCGAGCGGGAGACTTACCAGCTTCTCTTCCTGCCAGGTTTCAGTACCTCCAGTGAAGTGACGGATCTTTCCGGCAGGGGTGTGGGAATGGATGCCGTCAAAAGCAAGGTGGAAGCTCTCGGCGGCCGTATCTCCGTCGAGTCCGAAGTTGGCCGGGGCACCGTGGTAAAGGTCAAGCTCCCAATCACGCTGGCCATCGTCCTGGCCCTGCTGGTTGAGATCTACGGAAGGACCTACGCCATCCCCCTGGAGAGCGTCGACGAAACGCTTCGGGTGGGAAGGGAGCAGGTGAAGGTCACAAACGGCAGCCTGGTAACGGTCCTCAGGGGCGAGGTGCTTCCCCTCGTGGATGCCCGGAAATTCTACGATCTGCCCGAAGGGGAAGAAGAAGGGGATCTGGCCGTTGTGGTCATGCGGACAGGGTTCCGTCGCGTGGGTTTCATCGTCGACGAATTCGTGGGACAGCAGGAAATCGTCATCAAGAGCTTCGGGGACACGGGCATCACCAAGATCCGCTGGTTCTCGGGCGGGACAATTCTCGGTGACGGGAGCGTCGTGCTCATCATCGATCCGTCGGCCGTGGAAGAAACAGCCTGATCAGGCAGGCGGGAGGGGGCTCATGCGGTCGGGTACCGTCTTTTTGGCGATTACGGCGGCCATGGTGATGTTTTTCGCGGCCGGAGCTGTCGCCCAGCCGCTGCTTTTGCCCAGGGCCGCCGATCGCACCAAGGGCGAGGCCCTTTTCGCTTCGGCTTACAGGGATGTTCTCCAGGGGCGGATACCGGATGCCATGGAAACCCTGGACGAGGCCCTCCGGTGGGATCCGTACCTCGTGGAATACTACCTCCTCAAGGGGTATTGTCGTTACCTTGTCGGCGATTACGACAAGGCCACCGAGCTGCTGGGCCTGTACCTTGAGGTACGTCCCAGGGATGCCTTCGCCGTGGGATTCCTCGAGCAGATAGAAAACCGGATGTCCCTTCTGGAGACGGTCCTCCGGGACGGCGTGGGACTCTCCCTTTCGGTGGGGTCCCCAGGATTTTTCCCTGACAGGATGGGGATTTCCGCCTTTTCGATAGACAGGTTCCGCCTTCCGGGACGGCCGGCGGGGTTCGGGAACCTGCTGGCCCTTTGTGACAGGTCGGAAGAAAAGGCCTGGCTCTTCGAATATCAAGAGGAAGAGGGCGAATGGAAGCGATTCTATGCCGGAGATGCCGGAGGTTCCATCGTGCGGATCCTTCCCGTCGAAAAGGATCGCATCTTTTTCATCTACGAGGATGGATCGATCCTGAGGGCCTATGTCTCAAAAGAGGGTATTTTTGAACGGCAAAAGGGACAGACAAAAGCCGCGGACCCCTCAGATGCGGTTTATGCAGGTGGCGGGACCCTTGTCGTTGCCGACAGGGTCGAAAGACAAATCCTCTTCGTCGATGCCGAAAGCCTCGAAGAGACAGGGCGTTGGCGTTCCGGTGATGAGTCTTTCGAGCCCGTGGCGCTGGCGGCGTTGGGGAGGTTTCTCGCCGTGGCCGACAGAAGCGGCGGACTCTTCGTCATGGATCTCGAAACGCGGGAACTTTGCAGGGAGGTCCCGATACCAGAGCCCGTAAGGGCCGTGGAGTGGATGAACTCTTCCAATCTCCTGGTCCTTGTCGAGGGGGGGGACCTCTACCATTTGAAACCGGCTTCCGGCGAACCGGCGAAAAAAGTTGCAACGATCTTCCCGGAAGCCTGGTTCCTGTTTTCCATCGACAGAAACGTCATGATCGCCGATACGAGGCTCTATCGGTGCAGCACGGTAAAAGGACATGCAAGCCGTGGGACGCTGGTCCTGAGGGAACCGAAACCGGTGGATTCCGGAAACGGGAGCCTTTTCAAGGTCTCCGCCAGGGTGCTGCGCCCTCTTGGCGCGGGAAAACAGGGGAATTTCCTGTTTCAGGGCGTCCTCGGTGGCTACAGGATCGACATAGGCGGAACCCTCCAACACGAGGGGGATCCGCCACTTGTTCCGAAACTCCCCGTGAAGACGCCATTGTGGGAACTGGAGGACCTGTCGGACCTTCCTGAGGCCTGCGTTATCGATGCCTCGGAAGCGCCCCGTGAGGAATCCTGGCTGAAGAAGCTCGGAGGATTCGCCCTTTCCCAGGGAGTAACAATACACATCCTCGCCGAAAGGGCGCTCCCGACGCCGCAACTCCTTCGCCTCGCGGAGCTTACAGGGGGAGAGATCATCTTTTCCGATGAAAACGCCGGTTCCCTTGGAAGGCCCGAGAAATGGGCCCTGTCACTCCGGGTATCAGACCAGCTTCTGATGCCGGGCAATGGTGCGTGGGGAGGGGGACTTTTCCTCATCGGCAGGTCAGGTTCGTTGAGCATGGAAGACCGGTTCCCACTCTGGAGCGTTTTCGCACGACCGGTACAACTGCCTTCAGAGGAAGACGAAGAGGTGAAGGAGGAACCCGAAGAAACGGAAAAGAGGGTTTCAGGATCACGCCCCTGAAGCTTCCTCGGCCGTTTCCGTGGCTGTGCGGTGTTGCCGCTTTGTCCGCTCCCTGAGCTTCTCCCGCTCTTCCGGAGGGAGGAAGACCTTGAGCTTCTCCTCCACGAGTCGGGGGTTCTCCCCGGCCTGGATGGAGAGGACGCCCTCGACGATGAGTTCCATGGCGGCCACCTTGTCGGCCGTCTGACGGGCGAGCTTCCTGGAAACGGGAATGGCGAAGGCGTTGGCCACGAAAGACCCGTAGAAGGTCGTGATGAGGGCGATGGCCATGCCTGGCCCGAGCGCTTCGGGAGTATCCAGGTGGCGCAGCATCTGGATGAGCCCGATGAGGGTTCCGAGCATTCCAAAAGCCGGGGCCAGCTCACTCAAAAGATCGAAGGTCCGTTTGGAAGCCATTTCCCGGCGTTCGAGAAGATCGATCTCGGCATCAAGAATGGATTTCACCAGTTCCGGGGACGTCCCGTCTATGACCAGCTGGGTGGATTTCCGGATGAAATCGTTTTCGATCTTCCGGACTTCCTCCTCGAGGGCCAGAAGCCCTTCGGAACGGGACTTCCTCGAGAGGTTGACCATGACTTCCATGACGCCCACGAGATCGGTATGCTCGGCTTTTGCAAAGGCACGTTTCAGTGTCTGGGGGAGTTTTTTGAGCTCCTCCTTGGACGAGGCGGCGGCCACGGCACCGCAGGCTCCGCCGATGGCGATGAGGAAGGAGGGGAAATTGACGAAGGCTTCCGGAGAACCGCCGATGATGATCCCCGAGACAACAAGCGCAAACGTCCCGACGAGAAAGCCGATGGTGATGATATCCACGAAAACATCCCCCTTTGCACCCCGGTCCTCATGAAGACTGGGCTACCGCAGAAACAATGACCTACAAGAAGTATGAGTGCCGGAGTCCAAGGAAAAAACAAAAAGCGTGTTTGGGGGCTTTCGAAGCTTTTCGTTTCTGCCGAAATTGAAAGCAGGAGGGTCGGTTCGTATCCGGTTCGGATGAAAAAGAAACAGTCGGGGGTGGTGGTCATGGCGATCGGGCAATGCCTGGGAGCCCTTGAAGAAGAACTCCAGTGGCCTGTGGAGGAAGTCAAAACGGAGGATGCGCTGCTCAGTGTCTCCTGCGATCCGCGGGTGAGACAGCACTATTTCTTCCTTCCCAGGGAAGGGAAGAAGTTGTCCGATGTCCAGAGGATACGATGCCTGGCTCACGCCTGGCTGGCGGAGAAGGTGCATCCGCTTTTTTCCGTTGTCGTTGCCGAGTGTCCCGACGGTTTCCCCGAAAAAGCCTTCAGTGAAACCCTGTGGCCCGTCTTGTCCATATCGCGGGTCTGGTTTGCCGATGCCGTTGTGGTGGATCATTGTCCAGAAAGCGCCTCGGCCGACGTGAAAGCAAGGCTGAACATCCTCGAGGAGATCTTCCCCTCCGGCAAATTGCAGGGGGCCCTGTCGGATTGTCTCGAAGCGGCCCTGATCCTGGCGGAAGGGAACATCTTTTGCGGTATAGAGCGACAGGTCAGGGGCAAGCTTGCCGACATGGCCGACGTCTTCACCGGGACGGATCCCTTTTCCCCGTCACTGGACGTGTTGAAAGACCTCAACAACAGGTTGCTTGGCCTCTGGAGCCCTTTCAGGGTGGACGTGGCGGAAAACGCCGAGATGGGCATGGATACATGGCAGGTTTTTTAGGAGACTGACGGGATGAGCGACGGAACCCCTCCTCGGGAAATGACCGGAAAAGGCCGAAAACTCCTGCGGGCACTCAAGGTGCTTCTCTTCCTCCTTTTTCTGGCGGGGGGGTTTTTAGGCGGTCTTGCGGCGGGCGGAGGCCTGTACGTTCTTGCCGGTGACGTCGCCCCGAGAGTAGCCGGACTCCCCTTCGTGGGAGAAAAGGCGCAAAAGTTTTTACTCAGCCTCGAACCGCCTTTGGACCGTTTCCAGCGGAGGGAACTCGAACTCCGGCAGACGGAGAAGCACCTGCTGTCCCTCCAGGAGGAGCTTGGCGCCCAACGCGCCCGCCTCGAGGCCGAAAAGGAAAATTTGGTGAAGCGAAAGGAAGAGCTGGACCAAAGACGGGCGGCCCTGGAGGAAGCCGAGGCACGGATGGAGAAGGTGCCCGACGAAAGAACTCTTTACGAGGAAATGGCCGAAAGCTTCGGTGACATGTCCTCCTCCAATGCGGCGAAAATTATCGTCCAGCTGCCTGCCGAAGAAGCGGCTGCAGTCCTGGACCGCCTTGGAGGCAAGGAGCGCGGAGACATCCTCGCGAAGATGCCTCCCGAAGCCGCAGCCAGGTTCATGCGGTATCTCCGAGGGCAATGGGAGGAAAAAAGGTGAAACTCCGGGGCCGAAAGGCCGAAATACTAACAGGGGACAGTGATCCCCGATGCAGTTGAAAAGCAGGTGATGTCAATGTTCCGGGACGAACTCTGGCTGGCAGGGAAACTGGGCGCGTCGGCTTTGGCCGCACGTTTCGAGACGACGGCGGAAAACCTTGCCAACATCAACACCCCCGGGTACGAGAGGAAGGAAGTTTTCTTCGAGGACGCCCTTCGGGAAGCTGTTTCCGGAGAAGAGTCCCGAGAGCTTCACCCTGCGGCGACATGCGAGGGACACATCAGTCCCGGAAAGGTCGAGCTTGATGTTGACCCGGAAAAGGTCATTCAGGAAACGTCGGGAGGAAATTCCTACCGCCTTGACGAAAACACCGTCGATCCCGAGGTGGAGATGGCCAAGCTTGCGGAAACCAGGATGGCCTACAACGCCGTGGTGCGCCTGATGGCCAAACGAACGGGCCTGCTGAAAACGGCCATGGGAGGGAAGTAATATGCGGATATTCAAGCCTGTCGATATCGCCGGGAGCGGATTGACGGCCCACAGGGCGATGCTTGATGTGATTTCCGAAAATCTGGCCAACGCCAACACAACCAGGACCTCCGAGGGCGGTCCGTACCAGCGGAAGATTCCGGTATTCGAGGAACGTCTCGTCGAAGCCGAAGGCGGGCGCCTTGAAGCTTCCGGTGTGGCTGTCAAGGAGATCGCCGCCGACGACGCCCCTCCCAGAATGGTCTACGAACCCGGGCACCCCGACGCCGACGAGGAAGGCTACGTGGCGTATCCCAACGTTTCAGTGATCCGGGAAATGGCGGATATGATGGCCGCCAGCCGGGCCTACGAGGCAAACCTGGAAGTCGTGAAATCGGCCAAATCCATGTGGGAGGCGGCGACGGAGCTTCTGAGAAGCTGATGCGCTGCCTGTGGAAGGAAGGGTGATGTCCCGTGTTCCGGGGAATCTATGATGCCGCTTCCGCCATGCTCGTGCAGCAGTACGGTGTGGACGTGACGGCCAATAATCTGGCCAACGCCGAGACCTCGGGGTTCAAAAAACAGCTCGCCGTGGCCGAAAGCCATCCCGAAGCGGTACTGGTCAAAACCGAAAACGGGCGGTGGGGTTCCTCCCGAAAGACACCCCTCGGGGAAACGGCGCTTGGCGTGGTCATGTCCGAAACGGCCACGGAAGTGTCCCCGGGCCCCCTGCAGGAAACGGAAAATCCGCTGGACTGTGCCCTGACCGGTGACGGGTTCTTTCAGATCATCGATGAAGAAGGCGACATTTTCTACACTCGTTCCGGGAATTTCACCCTCAACGACGAAGGGCAGCTCGTGACACCCTCGGGCATGATGGTGGCAGGCGCCGGAGGACCCATCGTCGCCGGTGACGCCGAGACCGTCTCCATCCGCGATGACGGCATGGTCTTCGCCGACGGCGAGGAACTCGGAAGATTCGCGGTGTTTCGTTTCGCGGAACCTTCTTTCCTTCACAGACGCGGGGAAAACCTCTTTTCCGAAACGCTGGCATCGGGCCCGGCGGAAGCCGTCGCCGACGAGGATATCCGCGTCGCTTCCGGGGTCGTGGAAGGATCGAACGTGAACATCGTCGAGGAAATGACGAAAATGATCACGGCGAGCCGGGCCTATGAGGCCGTTTCCAAGGCTTTTGACTCAGAGGCCGAGACGGCCAGGCAGATGATACAGGCCTTCGGCAGATAGACTCCGGACCATCTAGTCCCCTCAAGGGAGGTGCGGGAGCGAACCGGCGGAAGCTCCCGAAATGAATGGCTGACGAAAAACACCAAAAAGACATGAATCCTGAAGAAGGCACCCCTGACAGGGAAGAACCCCAAGAGCGGGAATCCTCCGGGGACAACCTGCCCGAGGGTGAAACCGTCGATAACGGCGAGGCCGGCGACGGGGAGGCACGTGCGGGGGGAAACGCAGAAACCCCGGCGGAAACCGGAGGGGAAGACCAAAAGGAGGACGCGTCCCGGGAAAGCCGCAGCGCCCCTGAAACAGGAGCGGGCGACTTCAGCGACGAAGAAAGCGAAGGCGAAGAGGGCGAAACAAAGCAGCCGGAAGGTGCATCCATCAGCGCCGAGGAAGCGGCCGCCCTGGAAAAGGGGCTCGACTGGCTCGATTCCGTCGGCGAGGACATCCCGGACATACCCGATTACGAGGAAGTGGAAAAAAAGGGTGGCGGTGAAGAAACATCCCAGGCCGCCATCGATGACCTCATCTCCAGCGTCAAGGCCAATTCGGGCTTCAATTTCGAGACGAACCCCTCCGGCGCAAAGCAGCAGCCAGGCCGGCACCGGGAACCGGAAGGTTCGGCATCGGTGCAACCGGCAAGTTTCCCGGATATGAACGATGAGGGCTCCGGAGAAAGAAAAGACACCGGCAACGAAAACAAGATCGACATGCTCATGGATATTCCCGTCCAGGTGACGGTGGTCCTTGGCCATGCCCAAAAGACCATCGGGGAGATCGTCTCCCTGGAACAGGGTGCTGTGGTGGAACTGGACAAGATTGTCGGTGAACCCGTAGATGTCCTTGCCAACGGGAAGCTGGTGTTCAAGGGCGAGGTCGTGGTCATTGACGAGAACTTCGGTGTCCGGGTCGTGGAGCTCGTCAAGTCGCCGATCCGCAATGCCAGGTGAACAGACAATGGTGGAGCGCGTCTACCCCGCCGGCCCGGGATACGAGAAATTCAAACGCCGGGTGGCTGATCTCACCGGTGTGGATCTGGACATGTACAAGTTCCAGATCCATCGCAGGGTCCACACACTGATGCGCAACTGGGGATTCGAAGAATACGACACCTTCTACGATCTCCTTCATGAAGATCCGGACAGGCGGAAGAAATTTTTGGACTACATTACCATCAACGTCACGGAGTTCTTCAGAAACCCGCCGCGATGGGAAATGCTCAGGGAATTCGTTCTTCCGAAACTGCTTGTTTCCGGGCGCGAAGGGCTCCGGTTCTGGAGTGCGGGGTGTTCTTCGGGGGAAGAGCCCTACTCTCTGGCGATCCTCGCGCTGGAAGCCGGTGTCGACGCGTCCGTTCTGGCCGTGGACGTGGACGAGGGGGCCATTGCCAGGGCGAAGGCCGGAGTCTATGGAGAGAAGCAGCTTGTCAACGTCCCCGAACGGCTCCGGCGGCGGTATTTCAGGCGGGAAAAAGAGGGGAGCTACGCGGTTTCTCAAGGCGTCAGGGATTTGGTGTCCTTCAGGCGGGCCAATCTTCTGACCTTCCCTTTCCCGAGGGACCGGCACCTTGTCCTGTGCAGGAACGTGGTCATATACTTTTCCGCTGAAACGAAGCGGAAGCTTTATGAAAAATTTTTCGACTGCCTCGCCCCGGGAGGCTTTCTGGTTGTCGGGACGACGGAGCAGATCTTCGATTACGCCACAATAGGTTTCCAGCAGGAAGGGTCCTTTCTCTACCGGAAACCTGCGGAAGGCGAATCGGGCATCAAATCTTTCAGGTCAGGCGGTGTCGCCCATGAAGCTGGTCAAGGAAATCGAATTCCACGCCAAAACGGAAAGTGAGGCCTTTAACAGGGTCAAGGCCAGGCTGGGATCCGATGGAGTGATCCTGTCCATGCAGACAGTGAAAGAGCCGTCGCTCTTGCCCTTTTTCAAAAAGAAACGGCTTTTCGTCCGTGCGGGCATCCTGGAAGAGGAGAAAAAGACACCCCCACCGCCCGACCCTGAATTCGAGAAACGCCAACAGGCCGTTTTCCAGGCCCTGCTTCACTACAAGAGCGGCCTGAAGGCCGAAGTGGACAAAAACAAGGCCTCCGTGGAGGATCTGGCGGATTCCGTCACGGACACCGTTGACGTCCGCTCCAAAAAGAACGTACCCCATGGAGGAGCCCCGGTTTTTGAAGCCCATCGCAGCGATTCGTCCCCGGAAACCATCGAACACGAAAAAGGGTATCCCGGTTTCCTTCTTGACCAGGAGGTACCCACCGCCTGTGTGGATGCCTTGTGGAGCGAATATCTCGAAGCAGGCAAAAAAGAAAGGTTCCGGGACTGGTTCAGGACCAAGGTTTGCGAATTCTGCGTTTCCCAAGGCGAGGATGCCCTCGGGGATGCCTTGGGTGGAAACCGCATCATGGTCGTCGGCCCCACAGGAGTGGGAAAGACCACCACCATTGCAAAGATCGCCGCCATGGCGGTCATGGAGGGCCGGAAAACGGCCCTGTTTACTTCCGACAACTACAGGGTTTCCGCCGTGGAGCAAATCAGGACTTTCGCCAGGGTTCTGGGGCTTCCCATTGAGGTGGTCAACGCCGGTTTCGAAATCCCGGGTCTGCTCGAAAAATATGATGACGACACCCTGATTTTGATGGACACCGTGGGGTGCGGTTTTCGGGAAACGGATCGCCTGTCCCAGATCCGGGACATTTGGGAGCATTTCTTTCCCCATGCGGTTCATATAGCCATTTCGGGCACATCCCGGCTCAGGGATATCCAGGTTTCCGTCGAAAAGACCCGTGAGGTGATCCCCGTGACCAGGGCGATCGTGACCAAACTCGACGAAACCCTCTGTACCGGGACAGCCTTGTGGCTGCCCATGACCTTTGGATTGCCCCTTTCCTTCATTGCCACGGGACAAAATGTGCCGAGGGACATCGATCTGGCCACCGGGGAGTTGTTGTCCGAAAGCCTTCTCGGGGAGGGATCCCTTCTATGAGAGTCGGCAAGATTTTGCCCAAAAGCGGGTTCGGGAACCAGGCAGTCAGGCCCTGTGACTTTGGTTCCTTCCAGGCCGAGGAGCTCAAGCAAACCATGAGGGAACAGGGAAGGTCTGCCCCGGTCCGGGCGGGGAAAAAGTCCATCGCCATCATCAGCGGCAAGGGCGGGGTGGGAAAGAGCAACATTTCTCTCAACCTTGCCCTGGCTCTGGGCGGGCGCTGGAACGTGCCGACGGCCATCATCGACGCCGACCTCGGGCTCGCCAACACTGACGTGCTCATGGGTCTGGAAGTCAGGCTGACTTTGGAAAACGTCTTCAGCGGAGAGCTTTCCGTCCGTGACATACTTGTCCCCGTCTTTGAGAACGTCTGGCTCGTGCCCGGCGGGACCGGCATCCCGGAACTGGCCGACATGACACCGGAAAGGCGCCGCCGGCTTCTTCCGGAAATGCTCTCTTTGGATGACCTTGTGGATATCATCGTCATCGACGGAGGGGCCGGCATCCATTCCACCGTCCGGGATTTCGCGCTCGCCGCCGATGCCGTGGTGGTGGTGACCACGCCAGAACCAACGGCTGTCAGAGATGCTTACAGCATGATCAAGAGCCTGTCCGGAACCTCCCCGGGCTCGTCCGGGATTGCGGAAAAAGAGCTCTTTCTGCTGGTCAACATGGCGTACTCCGACAGGGAGGCGGCCATGGCGGCAAAACGGCTGATCGACGCGAGCGGACGCTTTCTCGGAATCGATCTGGAAGTGCTTGCCTTCCTGCCCCACGACGCGAGGGTACCGAAGTCAGTAAAGGCCAGGCGTCCCGTTCTGGCGGGATATCCGAGATGTGCCTTTTCCCGAATCCTGTCGGGTATGGCCGGGAGACTTCTGCCTGCTGCAGGAAACCCCGGGAAA
>JBKHBH010000104.1:0-6744 GCA_046542505.1 Thermovirgaceae bacterium
GGCCGTGAGCGTTCCCTGGCTGATCTCCGGCTGGTAGGGCGTGTAGGCGGTGTAGAATTCCCCCCGGGAGGCCACCGCGTCCACCACGGAAGGGATGAAGTGATCGTAGATCCCCGCCCCCAGAAATGACACAGATTGTCCGAGATGGCAATTCTGCTCCGAAAGGGCCGTCATGTGGCGCGCCAGTTCGTCTTCACAGAGGGGACCGGGAAGTCCACCCCCCGTTTTCTGCCTTACCTCTTTCGGAATATCCTCGAAAAGATCCTCCACGGAAGAAACGCCCAGTGCCTCGAGCATTTTCTTCCGGTCGGCCTCCGTATTTGGCAGGTAACTCGACATCAGCCCATCGCCTCCTCCTCTTTTTCACAATGTTCACGGTAGGCCGCAGCGTCCATGAGGGCATCCGCCTCGGAGGGGTCACTCATCTCGAGCACCGCAATCCAGTTTGCATAGGGGTCTTCGTTGAGCAGTCCGGCGTCGTCCTCCAGCTCCTCGTTGACCTCGACGATCTTGCCGGAAACAGGCGAATAGATATCAGACGCCGCCTTGACGGATTCGATGGAGCAAAGCTCACCGCCGGCCGACACCTCTGTGTCCACCTCCGGCAGTTCGACGAAGACCAGGTCACCGAGATGGTGCTGCGCAAAATCCGTTATCCCCACGTAACCCTTGTTGCCTTCGACTCGCAGCCATTCATGGGTTTTTGCGTACTTGAGCTCTTCGGGAATCTTCATGATTGAGACACCTCCGGTTTTTGTGTTTCGCTCACCGCTTGTAACGCGGCGTGTAAAAGGGTCTTTTGACGATTCGGGCTGATTTTTTGCGACCCCGGATATCAATCTCGAGATGTGTCCCCAGCTCGGAATGGTCAACATCGACAAGCGCCATCGCCAGGTATGCGTCCAGGCTGGGGGCAAAGGATCCAGAGGTCACGGTCCCGACGGCCTTCCCGTCGGCGTAGACCTCGTAGCCGTGACGGGGGACACCCTTGTCCAGCATCTCGAGTCCCGCGATCCTGTGTCTCAGCCCCTCCTCCTTCTGTTTCACCAGTGCTTTTTTGCCGATGAAGTCCGTTTTGTCAAGCTTGACGGTGAAGTTCAGGCCGGCCTCCAGGGGAGTGATGTCCTTTTCGAGCTCGTGTCCGTAAAGGGGAAGGCAGGCTTCAAAACGCAGAGTGTCCCTGGCGCCGAGTCCCGCTGGCACGAGCCCTTCGTCTTTTCCAGCCTCCATGATTCGGTCCCAAAGTTTTGGCGCGATCTTTGTCGGCATGTAAATCTCGAAACCGTCCTCACCTGTGTATCCCGTCCTCGAGACCAGGGCCCTTCCCACATCGAGGTCCACGTCGTCCATAAAGGTGTAGAAAGTCAGTTCCTGGACGGGGGCTTTCGTTATCCGCTTCATGATGGCTTCGGCCTTCGGGCCCTGGAGGGCCACCTGGGCGGTCTCGTCCGATTCGTTTTTCACCGTGACATCCATTCCCGAGGCCTGCTCCAGGATCCACTCGTAATCCTTGTCCGTGTTGGCGGCGTTCACCGCCAGGAGCC
The DNA here is from genome assembly GCA_046542505.1 of Thermovirgaceae bacterium. Taxonomy (GTDB): domain Bacteria; phylum Synergistota; class Synergistia; order Synergistales; family Thermovirgaceae; genus UBA1876. Next base: position 1,545 of record JBKHBH010000104.1, read on the forward strand.
AGTCGCCTGGCCCCTTCATGTAGACCAGGATGTCGTCCACCACACCCCCCGTCTCGTAGCACATGGGCGTGTACATCACCTTGCCTGGTTTCATGCGGGCCGTGTCGTTCACCACGAGCTGATACACCAGGTCCGCTGCACCCCGGCCCGTGACGGAGATCTCTCCCATGTGGGAGACGTCGAAAAGTCCGGCCGCTTCCCTGACGACCTTATGTTCCTCCACAATGCCCGAATACTGCACGGGCAGCGCCCAGCCTGAAAAATCAACCACCCGTCCTCCATGATCCACGTGTTTCTGGTACAGAGGTGTTTTTTTCATGTGTTCCTCCCTCCAGTTTCATCAACGGTCCTGACCCGTTTTTGATTTTCCGGCCGGTGCTTCAAGCCGTTGCAAAAATCCCCAGGCATCCTTTCGTCCCTCGGCATATTCCCTGTGCCACCCCCGGGGAACGGGCATGTCGGCGTACAATTCTTTTCTCGACGCTTCCAGGAAACGACGTTTCCTTCCCATATAATCGGCGGCGCATCCGATGCGTTCTCCGAAACGCCGCCTCAGGGCATCGAGCCACAGGACTCCTTCCCTGGATCGCAAGAGATGATGGTCAAAAATGACTTCCTCCACCCCTTCCGCAAGCCGGAGGGCGTTCTCCCAGGCCGCTTCCCTGTGGGCTTTCGAAAGGGCTGAAAGGTAAAGGGGCGGTCCGCCCGCGATGAGAACATCCGGCTTCCAGCCGATAATGAAATCCACGGCGTCTCGCTCGAGAAGCTGGATGTCCGAGGCGTGGACAAAGACCTCCCCTTCCCCCTCGATTTTGGTCATCATGACCGTCCCCCGGCCTCCGGCCCGCTCCCCGTGTCCCATGGGAGGCGAGAAAGAAAAAGGTCCCCTTGGGGCTCCCTCTGCAACATCCATCTTTACTCCGGCGGCATCGACGATGTCCTGTCGTCGCTTTAACTGCCTGTCGTCAAGATTCAACGGATCCGGGCCGAAGAGGCAACATCCGGCCAGGCTGTTTGAAACGGCCAAAAGGGGAAGCTGGTAGGGATTGGCATCTGAGAGGGGAACGTGATCGCCGTGAAAGTGACTGAAGATGACATCCGTGGCCTGGGTGAGTTCATAAATGATCCTTTCACGGATTCGTGCGCCGACGGCCACCTGCGACGGGTGGGGCATGAAGCCGTGCCGGATGTATCCAAGCGCCACGCCTGGATCGATGACCGCCCTGCGGTTTTCGAAAAAGACGAGGCAACAGAGTCCCCGGACGCCAAGGGATTCCGCGCCGAGTATTTCAATCTTCATTTCCTCCAACTCCGCATCGACTGGGACAGTCGTGTCATCCCTTCCCTGTTTCAAGCTGCCTGGTCCCACTGCTTTCTCATCCACGCGACAACTTGTTTCCATTCTAGCACTCCCGCCTTGCCGGACCGCCCCCGATCCAGGCGGCGGGCCCTCAATGGCTGTGGGTCAGCACGATAAAAGACGCCAGGGCCACGCCGAGCAGAAATGCCAGCAGGGAATGCCGCTTCTCGTGAATCCGTGCCTCGGGCAGCAGGTGAGATGCCGAGACATAGATCAGGACCCCCGAGACGAACCCCAAGAGCAATCCCAGGGTGCTTGCCCCCAGGGAACGGACAAATGGATATGCCACAAAGGCCCCGAGTGGGGTCGTCAAAGAGGCGATCAGGAAGGCGTAAATCATGGCGGCCCTGCTGTTGATCTTCCCTTTCATGAGGACGAGGTAGGTGATAACGCCTTCGGCAAATTCGTGCGCCACGAGGCCCCCAGCTGAAAGTACCCCCAGGAGGATGCTCACCTCGAAGGTGACGGCGTAAACCACGCCGTCTACAAAGGAGTGGATGGCGATCCCCTGGGCCGCTGTAATGCCGAAAGCCAGGGCTTCCTCGTGGGTGACGTGCCTGATGATCCTGTTCGAGAAGAACATGAAGAGAAACCCGCCCAAAGCCATGAAGCCGGCATTGTGATTCTTTTCCACCGCCGCGGGCAAAGCCAGCATGAGCGGTGTTGAGATAAGGACGCCTGCGGCGAAACACATGAGGTGCGTCATGATCTTCTCCGCCTGTTCGCGGTGCTTGAAGACCATGAATATGCCCATGGCGTTCACGAAAGCAGCAAGAAACGCAAAAAGTGCTATCCATACAAATGCGCCCGACATGGGACATCTCCCTTTTAAACACGCAACTTAGCGATATTCGTTCTCATTTACAAGAATACCACAAAGGGGTATATCCTTTATACGCCCTTTCAGAAGTTCTTTCCACCACAAATGGTCCGTCATGCGCCGAGAGTCTTTCAGGACCATCGTTTTTTCAATCCCGCCCACATTTTTTCACAGAAATATCACTATTGTCTCGACAAAAACCTGTTCCTCACGGAAAAGGTCCGTTCTTTCTCGTATTTCTATTAATTTACGGTTGTTTTTATTGACGTTATCTGCGGTCTTCCTTAGGATCGAGTCGAAACATAAAGATTTCGGAGGTGAAAGTTATGAAGAAACTCGTTTTGGGAGCTGCCCTGTTTGTGGGTGTTCTCTCTCTTTGCCTCGCCGGTACGGCGGGTATTAATCCAGCTTATGCATCGGCGGTTCTTGAAGTCGACCCCTCGGAAGGCTCGCCGGGAGATTCCCTGGTTATCAAAGGGGCCGATTTTGAAGACGGAGAAACGGTCCAGGTCTCTTTGCTCGACTCGGACGTCCCGTATATTTTCGGACAGGCAGAAGCCGAGGGCGGGTCTTTCACATTGGAGCCAAAGGGCGGCATCCCCAAACCACTGGAAGGCCCCGGAACCTATGAAGTAAACGCCCTCGGGGATCAGGGGACGACAGCGGAGACAACCCTCATGGTCAATTGAGGCTCCAAGGGACATATCCCGACGTGACGCAAGAAGGCCGGGACGGTTAACCGTCCCGGCCTTCTTCTTCCATAGCTTTTCAGTCCCCTTGCAGGGGAATTATTGGAGAACACCCCGCTCAATGTCCCTGATAACACCGTGCAGGATCTCGATGCCCTTGACAAGATAATCCTCCGGGATCACCAGGGGCGGCAAGAGACGGGCCACATTTCCGTGATGGCCTCCCACCTCGATCATGACGCCGCGCTGGTGGCCGTATTTGCGGACCTTTTTCGCGATATCCGGCGCAGGCTTTTTCGTCTTCTTGTCCTCCACCATCTCCATGGCGATCATGAGGCCGATCCCGCGGGCCTCGCCGAGGATTTTCGACTCGGCTTCCATCTCCTTGAGCCTGGGCATCATTTTCTCTCCCAGGGCGGCGGCCCGTTCCGCCACCTGGTGTTCCACCATCCAGTCAAGGGCTGCCGAACCCGCCGCATAGGCCACCATGTTGCCCCGGAAGGTCCCGATGCTCAGACCCGGCGGCCAGGTGTTGAGCTCCTCCCGGTATGCGATGGCCGATATGGGAAAGCCGACCCCGCCCAGAGCCTTGCTGATGGCCACGATGTCCGGAACGATCCCCGCGTGCTCGAAGGCGAACATCTTGCCCGTACGGCCAAGACCGGCCTGGATCTCGTCGCAGATCAGTAGCACGCCGTGGGCTTCGGTGATCTCCCGCACCCGCTGCAAAAACCGCGGCGACGGGATGATGGTCCCGCCCTCGCCCTGCACCGCTTCCAGGATAACCGCCGCAGGCTTCAAAACACCCGAGTGCGAGTCCGAAAGCACCCGTTCGAGGTAGTCCGCCGCCTGTTCTTCCACACGCTCGTCGGGGCACCCGAAGGGATTCCGGTAGCGATAGGGGTAGGGCAAAAACTGCACTCCAGGGACAAGAGGTCCGAGGCCTTCCTTGTGCCCGGCGTCGCTGGTTACCGCAAGGGCCCCACCGGTCATCCCGTGATACGCCCCGTCGAAAGAGATGATCCCGTAGCGGCCCGTGTTGTACTTGGCGAGCTTCAGCGCCTGCTCCACCGCATCAGATCCCGTGGGGCCGCCGAAAAAGACCCGGCTGAGTTCCTTCGGGAGCACCCGCTTCAGGGATTCCACCATCTTCCGCCTCGTCGGCGTGGGGATGTCCAAGGTGTGGGTCACCTTGTCGATCTGCTCGTGGGCCGCCTTCAGGACCTCGGGGTGACCGTGGCCCAGCGCCATGACTCCAGCTCCGGAAAACATGTCGATGTAGACGTTTCCGTCCACGTCTTCCAGGGTCGCCCCCTGGCCCCGGGCCAGCGCCATGGGCATACCCCTTGAGTAGGACACGGCCGAGCTTTCATTGTTGAACTGATAGTCCAAAATCTCCTGCGATTTCGGTCCGGGGGGCGTCGTCACGATCTTCGGCGCTCCCTCAAGGGACAGACTCCGGAACAGATTCTCGTCATACATGTTATGCACTCTCCTTTATCGTGTCTTTCGTTCAGTTTTTTCCTTTTCCGGCCTTTCATCGAGGGTCCGGGGGCTTTCTTCCCCGCCTTTTTCCGACTCGCGCCACAGGGTGGCGATATGACGCACCAGCGCCTTCTTCGCCCCCTCGAGGTCTTTTGCCGCGAGGCAGTCGATGATGTCATAGTGCATGGCCGCCGACCGCTCGATGTCCTGTTCCATGATCAGGTCCTGCATCATGGCAAGGCGAAGCTGGTAATAGAGGTTGGACAGGATTTTGAAGCTCCACTTGCGGCCCGATTTTTCCCAGATGTACTGATGGAAGGCGATGTCGTGCTCCGAGAAGGCCGGGATTTTCTCCTCCATGGAAAGGTCGTTTTCAGACAGTTTGACCATTTCGTCAATGATTTCCCGGAGCTTCTTGAAATCCTCCGCGCCAAGGCTTTCATTTTTAATGATCGTCTCCAGGACCCGGGATTCCATCATGTATCTGATGTCGTAAATCTCCAGAAGGTCCTCCTGGTCAAAGTCGGCCACAAAGGTTCCCTTGCGGGGGATGAAGACGACAAGGCCCTGGTGCTCCAGCTCCTTGAGGGCCTCCCGCACCGGGGCCCTGCTAATGCCGAGTCGCGCGGCAATGTCCTTTTCCTGGATATGCTCGCCCTTTTTGAGCCCACCCGTCCAGAGGATCTCCTCCCGGAGGTACTCGGCCACCCTGTTGCCGAGATTCTCGTGGACGAAAGGCTTTTCCTTCCGTGCCGTTTTCATGGCAAATCCCCTTGCAAAACAACTGAGTAAGATATTTTAGCTTTCATACAATCATTATGTCGAATGTCGACACAAAAAGCAAGG
>JBKHBH010000017.1:0-30882 GCA_046542505.1 Thermovirgaceae bacterium
CGGTATCAGAGGACCGATGATGTCCTTCGTGCCCTGCTTCGGAAAGAGGCCGCGGCGGCGCTTGTCGAAGAATCCGTCGCCCGGGAATACCTGAAAAAGGTTGGGGATTTTGGCGAAAAGCTGGGGATTGCCTTCAGCCTTGAGGAAACGGGAGGCATGGCCTTCGGTTTCAGAAAAGACTCGACGATTCTCAGGGAGTCCGTAAATGTCGTTTTGTCGCGCATGAAACAGGACGGCCGTCTGGATGATCTGAAGGAAAAGTGGTTCGGTGCCGTCATTCAGTGAGCAATTCGAGGAGGTTTCTCGCAAAATCCAGAAGCAGTGTTTCTTCCGCTTTCGTTTCAATGGTGAGGGTCGATTCAGTGTCCAGCCGTACGGCGAGGCTGTAGCCGAGGACAGGATGGTTTTCTAAAATGGCATCTTTGCCGAGGATTTCAAGGGTTTTATAAGTTGCACCCGTTCCTGCGGGTCCGTCAGACCCTTCAGGATGGTTTTTCGGAAAAGAAAGCCATTCCGTCCCGGGACCCTCGAGCATAATCGCCCTGACAAGCTCGGGACGGCCGTTTTTCCTGTAGGAGCGTTCTGTCATTCGACCTTCTTCCTCTTTCTCTGACAAAAGTGTCCTCGTTTCGGCATTGTCGCCCGTCCATCCCGGGATGTCGGGAAGGGTCCGCTCCGGCGTGTTTGCCGATGTGGTTTGGACACAGGTCAAAATACTGAGACATAAAAACAATGTCGCCAGCACAAGACAGGTGTTGCGTGATTTGGTGATTCTGTTTTTCATGGCATCCTCCGAATTGTAAAAGTACTCCCGCTAAACCTCGAGAAAATGGTATCATGACTTTTTGGTTTTCGCCTTTGTCATGGGACAAACTGGAAATGACCCGGGGAGGTTTTTCAAAGTGTTCCGATTCGCCATACATGTCTACGGTTGCCAGATGAACGTCTATGACGCCGACAGGCTAAGGACTTCCCTACTTGAAAAGGGCTGGGAGGAGGTTGCCGAAGATGCTGCAGACATTGTCCTCTTTGTCACCTGCAGCATCAGGGCCAAGGCTGAACAGAAGGTCTGGAGCGAAATAGGCCGCCTGGAGCACCTCCATCGTTCACGGGAGGCTCCCCTCGTGGCGGTTGTCGGCTGCATGGGACAAAGGCTCGGGAAGGCCTTCCTGAACAGATTTTCGAACGTTCGTCTCGTCGCCGGTCCCCGAAGCCTCGGACGTGTTCCCGATGGCCTCGAGCAGGTGACCAAAGGTGGGAAGCCCCTGCTTATCATTGATGATCCGAAAGGCCTGGATGATCTCGAATGCGCACCAGTGCGGCGGGAAAACCACTGGAAGGCCTTTCTGACCATAGCCCATGGGTGCGACAACTTTTGCACCTATTGCATCGTTCCCTATGTCCGTGGACGGTTCAGGTCCAGGGACCCCGGCGAGATACTCAATGAAGTCCGGGAACTTGCCGCTGACGGTGTCAGGGAAATAAGCCTGATCGGGCAGAACGTCAATTCTTACGGGGCGGATTTCGAAAACGGTTATTCCTTTGCTTCATTGCTCCGGGACGTGGCCGCAGAGAAGCTTGTGGACAGAATACGTTTCTACACATCCCATCCCAAGGATTTTACTCCTGACATCGTTGAGGCCATGAGGGATAATCAGGAAATCTGTCCCGCAATCAATCTTCCGATACAGTCGGGGAGCGACAGGATTCTAAAGGCCATGCGACGTGGGTATTCCCTCGAGGAATATGCCACGATTGTGGAAATGATACGAAAAGGACTTCCTGAATCAGCTGTGACGAGCGATCTGATCGTCGGGTTCCCTGGGGAGACAGAGGAGGATTTCAAGGCTTCTGTGCAGGCACTAAAGCGATTCAGGTTCGATCTTTTGCATTCGGCGGCCTATTCGCCCCGGGAGGGGACCGTGGCATCCCTTATGGAGGACCAGGTTCCCGCCTGCGAAAAAAAACGTCGCCTGAACGAAGTCAACGGGATCCAGATGAAGATATCCGCCGAGATCAATGCTGCCCTTGTCGGAAGAACTTTCGAGATCCTTGTCGACGGCCCAGCCCCGAAGGGCGAGGGTCTCCTTCAGGGAAGAACGGTGACGGACAAGGTCGTTATCGTTGAAGGCCCGGAATCTCTCCTCGGGCGTCTGGTGCAGGTGCGGATCGACAGGGCGGGGAAGTGGTATCTCCATGGAAGCGTGCTCCCCCGGGGAAACAGCGATGGAGGTCGATTTACCGATGAGGGATCTGACGAAGTTTAAGGGAATTCTTTTCCTCCTCGGCGGGCTATTCAGCCTTGCTGCCGCGGCCATTCTCGTGCTTTTTTTCGCGGGAAAATGGGGTGGTGACGAGCCGAAACACGTGGCGGGCCCGGCATTGCACTTGTCCCGGGAAGATGTCGCTCCCGGTACTGGAACCAGCCCTTCCCCGCTGCAAGAAAAGACGGAAGAGCCTTGGGTTCTGTATATCACCGGTGCGGTACGTCGACCAGGCGTTTACAAACTGCCGCCGGGATCGAGAGTGTACGAGCTCGTTGAGCAGGCGGGAGGCCTGGCGGATTCAGCCGCTCCGGAGGCGTTTAACATGGCGGCACCGCTTGGAGACGGTATACATATACATGTTCCCGACCAGTCGGAGGCGGTCCCGTCTGGTTTTGACAATTCAATGCAAGATGTGACGACTTCAGGAGCCGGGACGTTCGGAGTGCAGCGACATGAAAATGACCTTATAAACATAAATACGGCCGATGCAAAGACCCTTGAAAGGCTGCCCGGGATCGGTCCAAAGACTGCTGAAGCCATCATCCGTCACAGGAAACAAGAGGGTCCGTACAGATGCGTGGACGATTTGCTTTCAGTCAAGGGCATCGGGCCGGCGAAACTGGAAGCCATACGGGACCAGGTTCAGGCCGGACGCTGACGATTCTGGCCGAAGCCCCGGCTTTTACCCTTCTCGCAGGATGCGGTGTTTTCCTTTATGGCCTGGAGAGGGAAATGCCGGCCTGGGCGGCTTGCGCTACGGGCGTTTTTGTCATCCTTTTTCTGGCCCTTTCCGGCACCGTCTCTCTCTGTCCGTGCCTTGCAGGCACAGTGGTTTTTTTGATTGGGATCTTCCTCGTTTTTTCGGTTACGGCTGAGACCAGACTCGAACTGCCGCCTGCAGACACATCGGTTTCAAGGGTTGAAACCACGGGAACGGTCATCACCGAAAGAAGCTGGGGAAGCAGACGCGCCATCGTCATCAAAACGACCGAAGGCGTTTTCCTCTGCAAGCTGCCGACGACGGAGCTTTTTCGGGAGGGGGACCGGGTGGCCTTGGCGGGACGCGTTCGTTATTTTGAGCCCGCCCTTGATTCACGGAAGTTCGATGAAGAAACCTATTGGCGAGCGAGGGGCGTACTAGGGCAGGTGCAAAACCCGGAACTGGAGAAACAGGGCCGCTTTTGGTGGTCCTTTCCGGCCTGGAGGAATTTCCTGAAAGAGCGGGTTCTTTTGACCGTACCGCAGTGTGCGAGAGGGTATATCCTGGCGGCCTGGCTTGGTGCCCGGGATCCCGACCTAGCGGAAAAACACCGGAAGTGGGGGACTTCGCACATTCTTGCCATATCCGGTTTTCATGTCGGGATAGTAGCATTGGGCCTTCGAAAGATTGCAAGAGGACGTGTCCTGATTCCGTCCCTTTTCATGTGGGGGTATGTTCTCCTGTCTGGTGGAGCGGCAAGCGCCCTTAGAGCCGCTTTGATGTTCCAGATCGCTTTTGCGGGCGACCTGCTTGGACGACCTGTGCGATCTGTGAACGCTGTTTCAGCGGCAGCAATGGCATCGCTTTTCTGGCGCCCCTGGTGGTTCTGGGATCTGGGCTGGCGCCTGTCGGTAACGGCTGCCCTGGTCCTAGGTTCCTTTGCTTCGAGGCACGGAACGAAATTTTTCTGGGTCGGGATTCCGCTGGTATGGTATGTGACAGGGGCTTTCATCTCGAGATCCTTTGGCGGTGTCCCTGTAGCGGGTATGATCATGAACACATTTGTCGTGCCGCTTTTCGCATTTTTGCTTCCGATGCTGTCGGTCTTGGTCCTGCCGCTGCTTTTCGGGGTCCCGGGACCGAAAATCGTTATCTGGCTCGCAGGGTTTTTTCTACGGGGCTTTCATGGTTTGGCGGGGGTCATTACACGTGTGATCCCTTTAGATATTGGAGCGGCTTTTTTCCCGGTGGAGGCAACATGCGCCCTTTTGGTTTATTTGTCATTCACCGGAGTGAATATAAAAGGGGCGAGGCCCATCGTCGCCAGTGTCTTTGCGGGGGCCTTTGCCGGGTTGTTTGTTTGAATGAACAGGCTTTCTCCAGACCGGAAAGCCTTGGAGGTGGGGACATGCTGTTGGTTGTGGATATCGGAAACACGCAGACGGTTATGGGAATTTTTAACGAAGATGAACTGATACGTCACTGGAGGTTGATATCGAAAACGAGAACAGCCGATGAAATAGGTGTCTATTTGTTGAGTCTGCTTGGTCTGACAGGAATCAATCCCGAGTCAATCAAGGGAGCCGTTTTATCAAGCGTGGTTCCGCCTCTGGACATGCCATGGTCTGAAGGGATTGAGCGCTATCTGGATGTAAAGTGTCTTCGGGTGAACCACACCCTTGATCTGGGCATGACCGTTGATTACGAGACTCCAGGCGACGTAGGGGCCGACAGGCTCGTCAACGCCGTGGCTGGAACGGCGAAATACGGAAAACCCCTGATCATCGTTGATTTTGGAACGGCCATTACTCTTGATGCCGTATCGGAAAACGGGACATATCTCGGCGGTGTCATTGCGCCTGGTCTCGGGACCAGCGTGGACGCTCTCTTCGGCAAGACCGCGAAGCTCCCGAAGGTTTCCTTTGAGATCCCGGGGCAGGTCATCGGGAAAAATACGATGGAATCCATCCAGTCGGGTATCCTTCACGGTTTCGCGGGACTCGTGGACACCCTCGCTGGAAAAATCATGAACGAAATCGGCAAGGCTCCGGTTATCGCCACCGGAGGCGACGCGGAAAGACTCGCTCCGCTGTCGAAATCCATAGATGTCGTAGAGCCATGGATTACCCTTGAAGGACTCAGGATCATTTTTGACAGGAACAGAGGGCGATGAAATCAGGTGATGTAGCGGGCAGAAAGGCAATCGGGGGACTTGTGACGGCCAACCCTTTTTGGATAGCGCCCCTGGCGGGTATTACCGTACCTGCCGTCAGGCGGTTTTTTGTCCGGCAGGGGGCGGGCCTCACGCACACTGAAATGGTGAGCTGTGCCGGTATCCTGCATGGGAACCGCAAAACCTGCCGCATGCTCCGCAACGGGCGAGAAGGCGCCCCCACGGTTTTACAGCTGTTTGCCGGAAATGCGGAAATCCTTCGCAGGGGAGCAGAACGGGCCTTAAGTGACGGTTATGATTTTTTTGAGGTTTTTTCGATCAATATGGCGTGTCCCATGCCGAAGGTGGTCAAAAAGGGAGCCGGTGCGGCATTGCTGAAACGAAAGGACATCGCCTGCGACATGGTTAGTGAACTGAAAAAACTTGAACGGCCCGTGTGGGTCAAAATGCGCCTACTCTTCGAGGATGGGCTGCAGGACACGCTTCAATTCATAGAATCCATGCTTTACGCCGGAGCGGATCATGTGACACTGCACGGAAGGACCCCGGCGCAGCGCTATGAAGGGGTTTCCGATATAGAATCGGTCCTTCGGGCCGCAAGGGAATTTCCGGGCAAAATCAGTGCCAGCGGGGATGTTTTTACTCCTGAAAAAGCGATGGAATACATTGCGGGCGGAGCCTGTGCAGTGCTTTTTGCCCGGGGGCTTTTGCGTGACGCATTTATCGTTGAAAGGTCAATACGTTTTAGCTCCTCCGGCAAGGAGATTGACAAAAACTGTCTCTTGCAAGAGGAGAAATTCGACAAGCTGCTGAAACTGGGAAAGGATCTTTATCTTGATGAGGGTGAAAAGACGGCCCTTGTCTTGCTTAAGCGGTTTCTCTCGAGTATTTTTAAAGGGTTGCCTGGCGCGTCACAGTTTCGTCGCGACGTGGCGCAGGCCTTTACATGGAACGAAATGATGCAGGTGTTCCGGAAGTGGCGGAGCTTCCCCGAAAGGAGCGATTTCGATGTCTGATAACGTTGAAGGAAGAATGATGCCGGAAGACGAAATATTACGGCAGAGAACGGAAAAACTTGCCCGGCTGAAAAGCGAGGAGGGGTATGATCCGTTCCTCCATGAAAAATGGGATGTGAAGCACGCCCTTTCCGACGTAAAAAAAACCTATGAGTACCTGGGTGCAGATGAAAAAGCTGAAGAGGTCGAAATCATTACGGCGGGACGGCTGATGACGCTGCGGAAGCATGGAAAGGCTTCCTTTGCAGACATGGCCGACGAGACGGACCAGGTACAGTTGTATTTCCAGGTGGACGCGCTTGGGGAGGATTCCTACGTTTTCTTCAAGAAATGGGTTGATACCGGGGACATCCTGGGTGTTGTGGGTCATCCCTTCAGGACGAGAAGAGGAGAACTGTCGATTCTCGTCACGCGATTCGAGCTCCTCGCCAAGGCCATGCGTCCGCTCCCGGAAAAATGGCATGGCCTGAAGGATACGGAGATACGTTACAGGCAACGCTATGTTGACCTCATCGCCAACCCTGAAGTGCGTGAAACTTTCAGGCTGCGTGCCCGGATCATCAGCGCCCTGAGAAACGTTCTTGAGGAAGAGGGAACCATTGAAGTTGAAACGCCAATTCTGTCCTCGATCGCTGGAGGAGCCAACGCCAGGCCCTTTGTGACCCATCATAATGCACTTGATATCGACCTGTATCTGCGCATAGCCACGGAGCTCTACCTCAAGAGGCTCATCGTGGGCATGTTCGGCAGAGTATACGAAATCGGGAAGAATTTTCGGAATGAAGGCATCGACATCATGCACAACCCGGAGTTCACGGCCCTTGAAGTGTATTGGGCCTACGCGGACTACAAGGACATCATGGATCTTACGGAACGCCTCGTAGTAGCCGCCGCTGACGCCACCGGAAACAGGAAAATCCGTTACCAGGGAACGGAAATCAATCTGGAACCGCCATTCAGGCGTGCGTCCATGGTCGATCTGGTAAAAGAGAAATGCGGATTCGATCTCCATGATACGGAAAGCGACGAAGAAGCGAGGAAATTTGCCCGCGACAAGGGAATCGAGATTGACGGCAGTGAGACGCGTTACGGCGTACTGGTGGAACTTTTCGAAACCTTTGTTGAGGATACGCTTATCCAGCCAACCTTTGTTGTGGGTCTCCCCACAGAGGTGTCACCCTTGGCGAAAAAGGATCCGAAGGACCCGAATTTTACGAATCGGTTCGAACTGTACATTTATGGAAACGAGGTCGCAAACGCCTTCAGCGAACTGAACGATCCTTTTGATCAGAAGGACCGGTTTCTCCAGCAGGCAAAAAGGAAGGCAGCGGGCGACGAAGAAGCACACGTATATGATGAAGACTATGTAACGGCTCTTGAATACGGCCTTCCTCCCACAGGGGGCCTCGGCGTCGGGATCGACAGGCTGGTCATGTTCCTCACCGATTCACGTTCAATAAGGGATGTTATCCTCTTTCCGACGATGCGGCCGAGGACTTCGTGACATTATTTCAGGTGACTCGAGGAGCGTAGCATGAATCAGGAGAAGGCGGCAGCGAAGGCAGAAGAACTCCGAAAGGAAATAGAGCGTCATAACTATCTCTATTATGTGCTCGATCAGCCTGAAATCAGCGATGAGGCCTATGATGGCCTCATGCGGGAGCTACGTGAACTCGAGGAAAGGTTTCCCGAGGTTGCCGTTGTTGAATCTCCCACCCGTAGGGTAGGCGGCGAACCGCTCGAGGAATTCGAAAAAGTGCGGCACAGCGTGCCGATGCTGAGCTTGGAGAACGCCTTTTCCGACGAGGAATTGCGATCCTTTTTCAGGAGGACCGAAACGGCGGTTTCAGGAGAGGATCTGGAATACTTTTGCGAGTTGAAGATAGACGGGCTGGCTGTTTCCCTGCGGTATGAAGACGGCCGTTTTGTCAGGGGGGCGACCCGCGGGAACGGGACCGTTGGGGAGGACGTCACAGGCAACCTTCAGACCATTCCATCGATTCCCCTCAAAACAGTTCGATCGGTGGAAGGCGCCCTTGAAGTACGCGGTGAAGTGCTTATGACCAAAGAATCTTTCTCACGGCTGAATGCGTTGAGGGAGGAGCAGGGGCAGCCGCTTTTCGCGAATCCGCGGAATGCGGCCGCGGGAAGTCTCAGGCAGCTGGACCCGAAGGTGACCGCCGAGAGAAACCTGCATTTTTTCGCCTATCAGATCGTTCAGCCTGAAGAGTACAACATAAAAACGCAAATGGATATCCTTGCCCGGCTCAAGGAGTTGGGTTTCGCTGTTCAGGGAACGGAGGAGCTCGCTGTGTCCGCCGGGGAGGTATTGAGATACGTCGACCGATGGGAAAAAAAGCGCCATGAGCTCTCTTACGCCATCGACGGTGTTGTCGTCAAGGTGAACGATCTCTTTTTGTGGGAACAACTGGGCAGAACTGCGAAGACCCCGAGATGGGCGATCGCCTACAAGTATGCACCGGAGGAAAAACGAACGCGCGTAAAGGAAATCGAAATTTCCGTTGGAAGAACTGGGGCACTGACGCCCATCGCTCATTTTGAGCCTGTCAGTCTGTCAGGAACCGTAGTGAGGAGGGCAAGCCTCCACAACGCGGACGAGATCGAAAGGAAAGATGTGCGGGTAGGTGACGTGGTTTGGATCCGCAAGGCAGGAGAAATCATTCCGGAGATACTCCGTGTGGATTTCAAAGCCCGGCCGGAAGGACTCCGGCCTTTCAGGATGCCGGAGAAATGCCCCGTTTGCGGATCCTCTGTCGTTCGCCTGCCCGAGGAAGTTGCCCTGAGGTGCCCGAACAGGACCTGCCCCGCACAGATTCGGGAGGGCCTCATCCATTTCGCCTCGCGTTCAGGCATGGATATTCGAGGACTTGGTGAGAAAATTGTCGAAAAACTTGTCGACACGGGTATCGTAAGAGATTACGCAGACCTTTATCGTCTGAATGCGGAGAATCTTGCGCAGTTGCAGTTAACGGGAGAGGGAACGCGTAGAAGACTCGGGGAAAAGACCGCTGAATCAATCATGCGGTCCATAGAGGAATCTAAAGACAGACCTCTCAGGGATCTATTGGCGGCTTTGGGCATAAGGTTCGTGGGAGGAACCGTGGCTGAAATTCTTTCACAGGCTTTCGGAACCATGGATAACCTGATGAAAGCCCAGGAACAGGAGCTTTCCGAAATTGAAGGGATCGGACCAAGAATAGCTGCTTCAGTTGCGGCGTTCTTCAGGGACGACCAAAACAGCACAATGATAGAGAAACTCCGTGAGTCCGGTCTCCGTTTCACTGCAGAAGAGACGGTGCCTGACGAGGAAGGACCGTTTTCGCAGCTTTCCGTCGTTTTTACCGGTGAACTGGGAAGCATGACTAGGAGCGAAGCGGAGGACCTTGTCAGACGGCTTGGAGGTACCACGGCGTCCCGGGTTTCCGGAAAGACGAATCTTGTCGTTGCCGGAGTAAATGCGGGAAGCAAGCTTGAAGAAGCCCGTAAACGCGGTGTACAGGTTGTCGATGAAGAAGAATTCGTCTCCATGGTCAGGGAAGCCGGAACTGATATCTAGTACATGTAGTACGGGCCAGCCAGAAGGAGGAGTCTTGTATGGTTACGGAAGACGAAGTCAGGCATATTGCCCGTCTGATCCGGCTGGAAGTGGCCGGTGAAGAAGTTGCGCGGTTGCAGCAACATTTCAATGAAATTCTTGAACATTTTCACTCCCTCGGCAAAGTGGATCTCACGGGGATAGACCCCTTCAATCCGGAGGAAGGACGGGCCTGCCCCTT
Organism: Thermovirgaceae bacterium; assembly: GCA_046542505.1. GTDB lineage: Bacteria > Synergistota > Synergistia > Synergistales > Thermovirgaceae > UBA1876. The sequence goes on from JBKHBH010000017.1 coordinate 9,954, forward strand.
GAGGGAAGATGAAGTGCTGCAATGGAATGGCAGGGATGCTGCAATCGGGGCGGCTCCGCTGAGCGAAGGGGATTTTTTCAAGGTGCCCCAAATCATGGGCGAGGTGGAAAACAATGATGCCTGAAACCCTGGGGGCGGCCGAAATTGCGTCCCGGGTTACACGTGGTGATATCAGCGCGGCGGACCTTGTAGAAGGCGTGTTCAGGATCATTGAAGCGAAGGAAGGGCAACTGAACGCACTCATCACCCCATTAAAGGAAAGGGCCCGGAAAGAGGCCGAAGAACTTGACAGGCGAGCAAAGCTTGAAAGGCCCACAGGGGCTCTGTCCGGTGTTCCCGTGGTCATCAAGGACAACATGTGCACCGAAGGCATCCCGACAACCTGCGGGAGCAAAATCCTGGAAGGATGGAAGCCGCCCTACGATGCATGGGTTGTAAGGAAGCTGCGCGAAGCGGGTGCCGTCATTGTGGCGAAAAGCAACATGGACGAATTTGCCATGGGCAGTTCCACGGAACATTCTGCCTACGGTGCCGTGTCAAATCCCTGGGATATCGAACGGGTCCCCGGCGGCAGCTCGGGAGGAAGCGCGGCGTCCGTGTCCGCAGGATATGTTCCGGTAGCTTTGGGAAGCGATACGGGAGGCTCCATACGTCAGCCTGCGGCATTCTGCGGAGTCTACGGTCTCAAACCGACCTATGGCCTCGTAAGCCGTTTCGGGCTCGTTGCGTTTGCCTCGTCGCTGGACCAGATAGGCCCTTTTGCGCGAAACGTCGAAGACCTGGCGCTCGTGTTGAGCGTCATAAGCCCTCACGATCCCCAGGATTCAACCTGCGTCGTCGGAAGGCGTCCCGGCTATGTTTCGGCTGCAGGAAATGGATCCCTTGCAGGCCTTAAAGTCGGAATCGTGCCTGAATTTTTCAACGATGCCGTGGATCAGGAACTTGTCGATGCGGTCCGCCGCACGGCGGACATATTTGAGGATGCAGGAGCATCCGTCGTTGATGTGCGGCTTCCGAATGCGGGAAAAGCCGGTTTGCCTTGTTATTACATCATAGCCCCCGCCGAAGCCAGCTCCAACCTGGCGAGGTACGACGGTATCCGCTATGGATGCCGGGAAGATGCCGCCGACCTCATGGGCCAGTATCTGAAAACAAGGGGAGCGGGTTTAGGAAGCGAAGTCAAAAGAAGAATCCTGACGGGTACGTATGTGCTGAGTTCAGGCTACTACGACGCCTACTACCTGAGGGCACTGAAGGTCAGGAGGCTTATCTGCAGGGAATTTGACCAGGCTTTCGAGGGCGCCGATGTAATCCTGATGCCGACGACGCCGTCTTTGCCATTCCGGAAAGGAGAGCTCGTCGACGATCCGGTCCAGATGTACATGAGCGATGTCTTTACCTTGCCTGTCAACCTGGCCGGTCTGCCGGGACTTTCCGTGTACGCAGGAACGAGCCGAAACGGGTTGCCCCTGGGGGTACAGATTGTGGCCCCGCGGTGGGAAGAATGCCGGCTTCTGCAATGCGGCCGTGCCATTGAGAACGCTCTTGGTCAGGCGCCTCTTGCCGGAAGGGGGGACAGGTGATGGCTCAGGGAGCTCGGACGGTTATCGGACTTGAGGTCCACGTGCAGCTTTCGACGAAAAGCAAGATGTTCTGTCCCTGCAGCACCGATTATATCGGGACCGTTCCGAACACGAACATTTGCCCTGTCTGTCTTGGGCTTCCGGGGACCCTTCCGGTTTTAAACGGCAGGGTTATCGAGTTCGCCATCAGGGGAGCCCTTGCTCTGGGGTCCAGTATCGCAGGCCGAACGTGGTTTCACAGGAAAAATTATTTTTATCCTGATCTGCCAAAAGCCTATCAGATCAGCCAGTATGACATCCCGCTGGCAAGCGGCGGATCTTTGGTCATCGAGACGGAAAACGGCAAGAAGAAAATAGGCATTACCAGGCTTCATCTGGAAGAAGATGCAGGGAAGCTTGTCCATGAAGCGAAAGACGGGCGCCTGGCTGGATCAGCCGGCAGCCTCATCGACTACAACAGGGCCGGCGTTCCCCTTGTAGAGATCGTTTCCGAACCGGAGCTGGCCTCACCGGCGCAAGCGCGTGACTATGTGGTCCGGCTCCGACAGCTTGTGAGATATCTCGGGATTTCCGATGGGGACATGGAATCGGGGTCACTCAGGGTTGATGCAAATATCTCAAGGACCTTCCCGGACGGCCGTTTAGGTTCGAAGGTGGAAGTCAAGAACATGAATTCCCTTGCCGCTCTTGAAAAGGCTCTGGCACACGAAGAAGAACGTCAAGACGTGATCCTCTCAAAAGGCGGATCGATCATACAGGAGACACGGCACTGGGACGATGTCGCCGGACGGACAGTTTCTTCCAGAGGGAAGGAAGAGGCTCATGACTACCGCTACTTCCCGGAGCCGGACCTTCCGCCGGTGGTCATAACGGAAGCCATGATAGCAAGGGTTTGCAAGAGCCTTCCGGAACTCCCGTGGGAAAAGGAGGAGCGCTTTTGCAAAGAGTACAGCCTGACGCGGGAGGAGACTGCGCTTTTGGTCTCCGGGAGAAAACTGGCGGAATACTTCGAAAAGACCGTCGCGGGAGGCGCCGATCCTAAACGAACGGCGAACTGGTTCCGAACAGAAGTCCTGCGTTTGATGAATGAGGGAGGGTTCGACACGGGAGCACCACCGGTGCCGGCCATAACTCTGGCGGAACTTCTCAAGGCGGTGGATGAAAGCAGGCTCTCTAACACGGCGGCCAAGGACGTATGGGGAAAAATGCTCGATACCGGTTGCAGCGTGAGTGATGCCATGGAATCTCTCGGGCTCTCGGAAGGGACCGCCAGCGGAGACGAGTTGAGATCCATCATCAGGCGGGTCCTCGAAAACCAGCAGGAAGTGGTCGAGGAAATCCGTGCGGGAAGGGACCCGAAGGGCAAAAAACGGAAATTTCTCTTCGGACTTGTGATGCGCGAAACGAGAGGGCAGGCAGAACCTGCGGAAGTCGGGGAGACGCTGGAAGAGATGGTGCGTTGACGGGTTTTTTGCTGACCCTTAAGATAAGGCGTGCGCGACTGTTGACAATCAACATAGGGAAACCGTGTAACAGGTCTTTACATATAGAGGAGGTATCAGTGTATGGCGACGCGGAGACCGGAAAACATCAGGACCGTGGCTCTTGTGGGCCATGGGGGATCAGGGAAGACAACCCTAATGGAGGCAATCGCCTTCGATCTGGGGATGACGGCGCGCCTTGGAAACGTGGAGGACGGCAATACCCTCAGTGACTTCGGCGCGGAGGAACAAAAACGGCAGATTTCAATCAACACCTCCGTTTTTTCCGTGGAACACAAGGAAAGGCATCTACACATTCTGGACTGTCCGGGCTATGCGGATTTTATCGGCGATCTCAGGTCGGCGATGAGGGTCACCGACAATGCCGTCATCGTCGTCAGCGGTGTCCATGGGGTTGAAGTGCAAACCGAGAAGGCCTGGGAGTTTTCTGAAGACCTGGGTCTTGCCTCAGTCTTCTACATCAGCAAGATGGAACGAGAGAACGCCGATTTCCAGAAAACCCTGGGAACCATAAAAGACTTCCTCTCCGAAAAGGCTGTGCCGCTTTTTCTTCCCATCGGCAGCGAAGCCGGCTTCAAGGGGGTCATTGATCTCCTTGGGGAAAAGGCCTATGTCTACAAGGGTGATGGAAGCATGGAGTTTACCGAATCCGGTGTTCCGGAGGACATGCAAAGTGATGTCGAAACCGCCAGGGAGGCGCTTTTGGAAAAAATCGTCGAGTCCGACGATGAACTCATGATGCGCTACCTGGAGGGCGAAGAAATCGGGCTTGACGAAATCATGCCGGCTCTCCGGAAAGCTGTGAGGGACAGGGAGCTTTTTCCCGTTATTCCCGGTTCGAGTGCCGCCAACATAGGAGTCCTTCAGTTGCTCGACAGCATTGTCGACGTCTGCCCGGCACCAGCGGACATGCCTCCAAGAAAAGCCGTTTCAGGCGAGGAAGAAATTGCCGTTGACAGTGATCCTGAAGGTCCGTTCCGGGCCCTTTGCTTCAAGATCATGGTCGACCCATACGTCGGCAAGCTTTCCTTCCTTCGTGTCTTTTCGGGATCCCTCTCCAGCGAAAGCCCGATTTTTAATGTCAACAAGGAGGAGGAAGAGCGGATCAGCGCCTTCAAGCTGATGACAGGGAAGGAAGGTACGGACGTCAAGGAGATCGTTACGGGAGATATCGTCGCCATACCAAAGCTTCACAGCACCGTCGTGGGTGACACCCTTGCCGTGAAAGGCGAAAAGGTGACCTTCCCGCCTATCCAGTTCCCCAAACCAGTCTATAGCGTTGCCGTCCTCCCGAAGAGCCGCAATGATGAAGACAAGCTCGCAACGGCACTCGGAAAAATGCTGGAAGAAGATCCCACGCTTCGATTCGAGAAGAATCCTGAAACTCTGGACAGTGTACTTTCGGGAATGGGTGACCTGCATATCGACATTCTCCTGTCAAAGATCAAGGAGCGCTACGGCGTCGAGCTTGACACGAAAACACCGAGGGTCCCGTACCGGGAGACCATAAAGAAGCCGGCGAAGGCGCAGGGAAAATACAAGAAGCAAACAGGCGGCAGGGGACAGTATGGAGACGTCCACATTGAGTTCCAGCCGCTCCCCAGAGGCGAGGGATTCAAATTTGAAGACAAGATCGTCGGCGGCGCCGTGCCGAAATCCTACATTCCCGCCGTCGAAAAGGGTCTCAGAGAGGCAATTCAGAAGGGTGTTTTGGCTGGATTCCCGACCGTCGATGTCAAGGCGATCCTGTTTTTTGGATCATACCATGACGTGGATTCGTCGGAAATGGCCTTCAAGATAGCGGCGTCGATGGCCTTCAAGAAAGCCATATCGGAGGCATCGCCTATTCTGCTTGAACCGATCATGAACGTCGAGGTTGTGGTCCCCGAAGAGTATCTAGGCGATGTCATGGGCGATTTCAACGGGCGACGCGGAAAGATCATGGGAATAGACAGCCGAGGCCACCTTCAGGTCGTCAAGGCACAGGTTCCCCTCGCGGAGATGTTCAGATATGCCATTATTCTCCGGTCGATGACCTCGGGACGGGGGAATTTCACAATGGAATGTTCCCACTACGAAGAGGTGCCGCAGGACATTACGAAAAAGATCATCGCCCAGGCTGAAGCTGAGGCAGAGGAAGAAAAGTAAGGAAAATAGAAACAAACAGTCACGAAGGTACCTTTTTGAATTGGTGGTAACATATCAGGGCCGCTGCGATTCCCGCAGCGGCCCTGACGCTTTCATTGTTTCGGGACGAGCCTCCGACTCCCCTGATATCTGTATGGAGAGTGACGAAAATGAATAAAGCCGTGACGAAGAAAAAGGTGTGGAAACTCTGCCGCGTTGGAACAGCCGGTTTTTTCGAAGACGTTGTTCTGAAGGAAAAGATTGTTGCCCTGATAGTGGATGGCAGAGAAGAGGTGTCGGTCGTTCTTACCCCAGGCGAAGAGGACCTGTGGGCATTGGGTCACCTGTTTTCTAGGAGGATGATTCTTTCCAGGAACGATATTGTTTTTCTGGAAATCGGTGCAAACCGGATTTCAATACAGAGGAAAGTGAAGCGCAAAGGACTTTCCATTCGACATCGTTTTGTTGATACCGCCTCATCGTGCCTCACCGAAGCCGTGAAGGAAAATCCAAAGACGAAAGACAAAAGGCTTCCACTAGAAGTACGGTGGCACGTGCCATACGCACTCGTGGAAAAGGCGGTGCAGAATCTTTCAGCCGCCCCTCTTTTCAGGCAGACGGGCAGCGTTCACGTTGCGATTCTGGCGGACACGAAGGGCAGAACCCTTTGTTGCGTCGAAGATGTCGGGCGGCATAATGCTGTGGACAAAGCTGTAGGTTGGGCTGTCAAAAACGGAGTAAAAACAATGGATTGCTTTCTGGCCGTTTCAGGGCGGCTGCCCGCCGACATGGTTTGCAAGGCTTTCGGTGCCCAAATCCCGTTTGTGGCAAGTATTTCGGCGGCAACTGCATCGGGAATTGAAGCCGCTGAAAGGTTTGGCATAACGCTAGTGGGTTTTGTGAGGGAAGGACGGATGAATGTTTATTCCGTCCCGGAGCGTTTCGCGGAACTGGGTTCCGTAAATGGCCGCTAATGGACAGATGAAAAAAGGTGCGGGTTCTCCGGCTAGAACCCGCACCGGTTATCTTTTTTTATTTGACGTCTTCCAGCTTGTTGCGGAAGACGAGGAAGTAAAATACTGCGACGAAGAGGATACCTCCAAGCATATTCCCCAGGGTGACGGGGATAAGGTTGTGAAGGTAGCCGCCCAGGTCGACGTTCGCAAGTTTTTCCGGAGCGATTCCAGAAGCCGAAACCACAGTGTCACTGCCTTTGAGAAACATGCCAAGGGCCATGAAATACATGTTGGCGATGCTGTGTTCGAAACCTGATGCGACAAAGGTCATGATGGGGAAGAAGATGGCGAATATCTTGCCTACGATGTCTGTGGCCGCCATACTCATCCATACAGCGAGGACGACGATCCAGTTGCAAAGGATGCCCCGGACGAAGGCCTGGCCGATGGGAAGATTCATTTTCCCCGTGGCTATGGAAAGGGCGTTGATCCCAACCTGGCCATTCCAGAGCCCGGAGTAATAGATTAGTGCCGCAATTAAAAGAGACCCCAAAAGGTTTCCCAGGTAAACAAAGATCCAGTTCTTGGCGACTCCCGAGAAAGGCTGGCATCCGGCGAAGGTGCCGAGGGACATCAGGCAGTTTCCTGTAAAAAGCTCGGCACCGCCGATAACGACCATCATGAGTCCTACGGAAAATACGGCGCCACCCAGAAATTTGGAAACCCCCACGCCGACAAATTTTGCCGCGTCCTGTGTGACGACAGTTGAAAGGAATCCCCCGAAGGCAATATAAGCTCCCGCCAGGATCCCCATGAGCAACATTTGCTGAACGTTCCAACTGCTTTTGGCCTTTGCGACGGCGCATGCGCTTTTGGCCAGATCCACTGGTGATTTGAAATTCATGACAAACTCCCCCTTTGAATAATTGTTCGTTTTTTAACAAGATCTTGCCCAGGGAAACCGGACTCTTGACCGGTTCCCCTGGGCTGAAACGACTATGCTTTTATTACCTTGACGGCACTGATCTTGTAAGCAGGTGTTTCGGAATCAGGGTCGATCACTGCGGCGGTCAACATGTTTGCAGCAGCTTCTGCAAAATGGAAGGGCAAAAACACCATTTTCTGCGGAACCCTGTCGGTAAGTTTTATTTTCCCTTTCACTGAACCGCGTCTGGAAGTGACGATGATTTCTTCGCCGGGTCCCACACCGAGAGATTCGGCGTCAGCGGGGTTGAGCTCTATGAAGAGCTCCTTGATGTGGTCACCTGACGGGCCGCGACGGCTCATGCTTCCCGTATGGTAATGGTAAAGAATGCGTCCCGTGGAAGCGAGGAAGGGGTATTCCTCGTCTGGCCATTCATGAGGAGCCTTCCATCTGCAGGGAGAGAAAACACCTTTTCCGTTCGGCCTGGCAAATTTGCCCACATGGAGATTCGGAGTTCCCGGGTGGTCCGGGGTTGGGCAGGGCCACGAAAGAGGAGCCTTATCGAGCCGGTCGTAACTCATTCCTGCGTAACTTGGAGTGCATCTGGCAATATCGTCGAAAATCTCCGAGGCGCTTTGATATTCCCACCCGGCTCCCAGTTTCCTTGCCAGGTTTGTGATGATTTTCCAATCGGTAAGAGCTTCATCGGGCGCTTCAACAGCCTTGCGGATACGCTGCACTGTACGGGTGGTATTGGTGTAGGTCCCTTCCTTTTCAGCCCAGCATGCGGCAGGCAAAACAATGTCAGCCAGTTCCGCCGTTTCCGTCAGGAAGATGTCCTGAACAACGAGTAAAGACAGGTTTTGAAGACTGTGCCTGACATGTTCGCTGTCGGGGTCGCTGACCATAGGGTTTTCGCCCATGATGTAAAGGCCCTTCAAGTCACCGTTACCCGCCGCCTCCATCATTTTGACCACTGTCAGTCCTGACGACTCCGGCAGATCGCCGCATTTCCAGAGCTCTTTCATTCTTTTCCTGACGTCCTCGTCTGCCACCTTTTGATACCCGGTATAGACGTTGGGGAGAGCACCCATGTCACATGCGCCCTGGACGTTGTTCTGTCCGCGCAAGGGGTTGACTCCCGTTCCGGGCCTTCCCATCATTCCGCACAACATTGCCAGATTGGCGAGAGACCGGACGTTGTCGGTGCCGCTCTGGTGCTGGGTAATACCCATGGTATAGAAAATGGCCGAATCGGGCCCCTCCGCATATGTTCGTGCCGCTTTCTCGATAAGCCCGGCATCGACGCCGGTGATTTCGCTGGTCCTCTCCGGGGTGTATTCCTTCACTATTTCTTTCAGTGCTTCGAAATTTTCAACACGTTCTTTGAGAAACGTTTCGTCGTGCAGGTTATCCCGGAGGATGACGTGCATGAACCCGTTTATCAGTGCGACGTCCGTTCCACTGGTTTGCCGGATATAGTGATCGGCATACCGGGACAGCTCTATGCTGCGGGGATCGCAGACGATAAGTTTTGCACCCTGCGATACCCGTTCCTTGATCCAGGAACCGATAACAGGGTGGGTTTCCGTTGTGTTCGATCCTATAACCAGCAGGACATCAGCCTGTTTCAGTGAGTCGAAATCGTTGGTCATTGCGCCGCTTCCGAAGGTCTCGCCGAGACCTTTCACAGTGGCGCTGTGTCAGAGATGGGCACAGTGGTCGACGTTGTTTGTGCCCGCCACCTCCCTTGCGAAACGCTGGAAGAGATAATTTTCCTCGTTGGTGCATCTGGCCGAGGAGAAAAAGCCCAGCGCATCGGGACCATGCTTCTCTTTGATCTCGTTCATTCGCGTTGCAATAAAATCAAGGGCCTCAGACCACTCAATTTCACGGAACGTACCGTTTTCCTTGATGAGTGGTTTTTTCAGTCGATCTTCATTATGGACGAACCGCCACCCGAAGCGCCCTTTAACGCAATCGCGCCCCTTGTTCAACGATGTAAGGCTCTGGAAATCTGTCGTAACGTTGGCGATTTTCCCGGTTTTGGTATCTACATGTACATCGAGTTCGCACCCGACACCACAATATGAACAGACGGTCTTGACTGTTTTGGTGTATTCCGGCCGCGTGATTCCATGCTGTGTTTTTTCCACGAGAGCCCCTGTCGGGCACACCTGAACGCAGAGGCCACAGTTGACACAGTCCGATTCATCGATCCCGCGGGAAACTCCGGGGCCAACGAAGGTCTCAATGCCTCGTTTCTGGAAATCGATGGCATGGTAGATGGCCTGCTCTTCGCAAATACGGACACACTTTCCGCACTGGACGCATTTGTCCATGTTCCGCACGTAGAAGGGGTTTTCCTCTTCCGGCCGGTCCGGTCTGGAGAAAAGCTCTTTGGGGAACGCATCGGGCGACGCCTCGTATTCGATGCCGTAAGCTCTCAGCTTACACTCATGTACGTCAGGGCACCCGCATTTCATGCACCGGCTGCCATCTTTTTTTACCTGTTCTTCCGTCAGGCCCATGTTGAACTCCTGGAAGGGCTTGACAAGTCTCTTTGAGGCCTCAAAAAACGTGGGTTTTTCCTGGGGCTGCTTCTCTTCATCGAGGAAGTCTTCGGGCCCAAGGTCATCCCTGACAACATCGCATTCGAAGGGACGGTGGGGGATGCCTTCTGAAATGTAGTGGTGAACGGATTCTGCAGTAAGATGGCCGTCACCGATCGCAGCTATCGCAATGTCCGGTCCCGTCTTCTGGTCGCCGCAAACGAACACCCCTTCGTCAGGGGTCGCGAAGTGTTCGTTTACAATCATTCGTTTGCCGTCATGAAGACCTTTCGGCAGAAGCGATAGGTCCGTTCGTTGTCCGATGGCCGCAATGACGGTCTGCACTTCAAGAGTGAAAGTCTCTCCAGTCGGTACGGGTTTTCTGCGACCGGAGGCGTCAGGTTCGCCGAGAAACATTTTTTCGCAGACAATCCTCTCAACCTTTCCATCCCCCTCTACGGCTTTGGGAGCCGTCAGGAAAATGAATTCGACGCCTTCTTCCATGGCTTCTTCAATCTCGATATCCTGGGCAGGCATTTCCTCGCGGCTTCTCCTGTATAGGACGGACACCTTTTCCGCGCCGCGGCGGAGGGCACATCTGGCGGCGTCCATGGCGGTGTTGCCGCCACCGATGACGGCCACATGCTTCCCGACGGTAACATCCTCGCCTGAGTTGACTTCGTAGAGAAAATCGATCCCTGCGAGAACGCCATCGAGATCCTCTCCCGGTACCCGCATTGGCATGGACGTCCAGCAGCCCATGGCCAGGACGACGGCGTCATTTTCTGACTTGAGGGATTCGAGAGTGATGTCTTTGCCAAAGGCCGTGTTCAGTTTGACGTCGATCCCGTGGTCCACAAGCCACTGGGTTTCCCTGTCGAGAATGGCCTGAGGGAGCCTGTAGTCCGGGATTCCGTAGCGCATCATTCCGCCGAGCTTGTTTTCTTTTTCGTACAGCGTAACCGAGTATCCCTTGAGACGAAGGAAGTACGCCGCTGAAAGGCCTCCGGGACCGCCGCCCACGACGGCGATCTTCTTGCCGTTTTCCGTTATTCCGGGTATTTCCCCCAATTGGTCGTTTTCGAGGGCCCAGTCTCCGATGAAACGCTTGATTTCCCTGATGGAGACAGGCTCGTCGTCGACGAAATTCCTGCGGCACTTTTCCTCGCATGGAGCGGGGCATACGCGGCCGATGCTCGCCGGCATGGTTATGTTTTGATGGAGGATATCCTGGGCCGCCTTGTAGTTCCCCTCGGCTGCGAGGTTGACGTACCCTTTGACGTCTCCCCTGGCCGGGCATGCGAGCTGGCAGGGAGGCCGGCAATCGCCGACATGGTCAGAGAGAAGCAATTCGAGGGCAAGTTTTCTCGCTCCGGTTACCCGCTCTGTATGGGTTTCAATCTCCATTCCGTCCTGAACAGGCATGGAACATGCGCGGACAAGGCTTTTGGAGCCTTTTATGTCCACAAGACAGAGTGAACAGCCTCCGTGAAGAGAGAGGTTCGGATCATAACACAGTGTCGGAATGTCTATGCCGTTTTCCTCGCAAAGCTCCAGGATCATTTGGCCCGGATATCCTTTTACTTCTTTCCCGTTCAGCGTAACTGTTAACCTACGGTCCATGATAACGGCCCTCCTTACTCGACGCTGATCGCATTGACGGGGCAGACGGCCTTGCACTGCCCGCAGCGCACGCAAATGGAATCATCGATGACATGCGGTTCTTTAACTTTCCCGCTGATCGCATTGACAGGGCAGACCTGGGCACACTTCGTGCATCCAATGCAAACCGAGGGATCGATAGTGTAATGTATAAGATTTGTGCATACCTTGGCAGGACATTTTTTGTCCTTGATGTGCGCTTCATATTCATGACGGAAATACTTGAGAGTCGTCAACACGGGGTTCGGCGCTGTCTGGCCGAGTCCGCAAAGGGAGCCGTCCTTGACCTTATAGGCCATGTCCTCAAGGAGGTCGAGGTCTTCGGGCTTCCCTTTCCCGTCGCAGATCCTTTCGAGGGTTTCGAGCATCCGCTTGGTCCCGATACGGCAGAAAGGACACTTGCCGCAGGATTCCTTCTGGACGAAGCTCAAAAAGAATTTGGCCACGTCGACGATACAGGTATCTTCATCCATGACGATCATGCCTCCGGAGCCCATTATGGCGCCCGTGGCGTTTATGGATTCATAGTCAACGGGGGTATCGAGCTCGGACTCGGGCAGGCAGCCGCCCGAAGGCCCTCCAAGCTGGACGGCTTTGAAGGGCTTGTCACCGGGGATACCGCCGCCGACCTCAAAGATGACGTCCCTGAGAGGCATCCCCATGGGGACTTCAACAAGGCCGCCCTTTCGGATTTTGCCTGTTAGGGCGAACACCTTTGTCCCACGGCTTTTACCCGTTCCGTACTGGTAAAAAGCGGCAGACCCGTTGCGGATGATCCAAGCCACATTGGCAAGGGTTTCCACGTTGTTGATGTTTGTGGGTTTTCCCCAGATGCCCTTGTTGGCAGGGAAGGGAGGCCTTGGCCTCGGCATGCCCCGTTTCCCTTCAATAGAGGCCATTAGCGCCGTTTCTTCTCCGCATACGAAGGCTCCGGCACCTTCCTTGATATAGATGTCGAAGGAAAAGCTGGTTCCCAGAATGTTGGTGCCGATAAACCCTCTTTCCTTGGCCTGTTCGATGGCGATATTCAGTCGTTTTATGGCAAGAGGGTATTCGGCGCGACAGTATATGATGCCCTGGGATGCGCCTATAGCGTATCCGCAGACGAGCATGCCTTCAAGGACGCGGTGTGGATCTCCTTCGAGGACCGACCGGTCCATGAAGGCTCCCGGGTCGCCTTCGTCGGCGTTGCAAACAACATATTTCACGTCAGACTGAGCCTTCTGGGCGAATCTCCATTTGAGCCCCGTGGGGAACCCCGCTCCCCCGCGGCCCCTGAGACCGCTTTCAAGTATTTCCTCGATAACCGTATCAGGGTCCATTTTTTTAAGGGCCTTTTCAAGTCCCTTGTATCCAGCGGCCTGGATGTATTCATCTATGCTGGTGGGGTCGATCCTGCCGCAATTTTCGAGCACGATGCGTACCTGCTTGGAGACCATGGAGGTCTCTTCGGCTTCGAACTCCGTGCTCAGGACCACATTTTCTTCCAGTGGGGTTTTCCCTATCACGTGTTTTTCAAAGATTTCACGAGCCCTGTCGGCTGTCACTTCCCCGTAGAGTGTTTTAGTGCCACCCTGCTCGATTTCCACGAGAGGTTCACGGAAACACAAACCGATGCAGCCGACTTCCTGTATCTCGACATCTTCATGAGATGCGGTGGCTTCTCTGAGAGCCTCGTAGACAGGTCGTGCCCCGGCGGCGATACCGCAGCTTGCCATTCCCACCTTGATCAACGTTTTCGAGCTCATCACGCGGTGCCCCCCTTGTCTCTGTCCCTGTAGGTTTCGAGCACGTCTACCGCCTTTTCCGGGCTCAGTCTCCCGTGAACTTCACCGTTAACCATCATGACCGGCGCAAGACTGCAACAGCCTAAACAGGCGACGAAGTGCAGCGAAAACATCCCGTCGTCAGTGGTACCCCCTTCTTTGATGCCCAGATGGCGCTCCAGCTGCTCGCCGATAAGGGATGAACCCTGTACGTGGCACGCCGTGCCCCGACAGAGGCGGATCACATATTTTCCCTCAGGTTGAAAGCGAAACATGGAATAAAAAGAAGCGACGCCGAAAAGTTCCGCGGATGGAATGTTCAGCGACCGGGAAACATGGTCAATCGCCTCTTCAGGCAGATAGCCCAAGGTTTCCTGAATTTTTGAAAGGAGGGCGATTGTGGTGCCCTTCTTTCCGCGAAACAGCTCTATTATCGGATCGAGCCGCTCCTCGAGGTTTTCTGTTGCTAGTGTCATGCACATCTCCTCCCGAATCCTAAGGGTTTGACCGGCTGCAGGCCGGTATGAAAGTCTGGAGGGAAAAAACCGAATCAAATGTGTTTCTGTTCACACGCAACGCACCTTCACAAGTTATGATTATAACAAACTTTTCGAATCAGTGAATACAAGGAAGGGGCGATCCTGTACAAATTTTCGCCGGAATTTGAATATATTGACACAAAGTACGTAGGGAAACCAGACTTGACAGTCTTGTTGCCATTCGTATAATTACCACTGGAAGGTATATTTCGAAGGATAAACATACGGAGGTTTTTCTCGAAAAGGAGTGGTGACATTGTCAAATGTAAAAGTGTACTCGACACCCACGTGCCCCTGGTGCACGAAAGTCAAGGAATATCTTGGATCTCTTGGTGTTGAATTTGAAAATATTGACGTGAGCAAGGACAGGGATGCCGCCATGGCCATGGTGAAAAAGACGCGGCAAATGGGTGTTCCTGTTACGGAAATCGGGGAAAACTACATCATCGGTTTCGACAAGGATTCTATCGACAAGGCGCTCGAGGAAGAAGGACTAAAGTAGAAGGAACAAAAAGATTTTGTTGAAGCGGGCCTGCTGGTGCAGGCCCGCTTTGTTTTTCCCGAAGCCTTTCGCTACAATGAAAATCATCAGGCCTTTCCCAAAGTTCCTTTTAAAACGGGGTGATGGAATGGACATTCTTGAACTTTCTTACGGTGGAGCCTTCCCCGGCGGATCAAAAAACGAAGGGAAGAATCTTGCCCGTATTTTTGATGAACTGGAAGATTCCCTGAAGCTTGTACAATCGCAGCTGGAAGAGGGCGTGCGGGAGAAAAAGGACGGCTTCGGCTGGGTCCTGCTCCCGGAGGAACACCCTAATGCCGTCCTCGAAACCGCGGATCGGTTGAATGGCTACGATGCGGTCGTGCAAATAGGTATCGGAGGTTCCGCCCTCGGAAACCTTATGTTACAGAATGCCCTCGTTCACCCCTATTACAACGAACTCTCCAGAGGGGAACGAGGGGGGCCGAGGTTTTATATGGCTGATAATGCTGATCCTGAAGGGACGTCAGCCATCTGGGAAATGATCGATCCTGACCGCACAGCCTTCATCGTGGTGAGCAAGTCTGGGACAACAGCGGAAACCATGGCGAATTTCCTCTGGTTCTGGAACCGAATCAGCAGAAAGAACGGGAAGGAAGCCGCAAAACAGGTAACCGTAGTAACGGATCCTGAAAGAGGTGTGCTCAGGTCTTTCGCAAAGGAAACGGGGTGTCACTCATTGGTCATTCCTCCGGGAGTCGGCGGAAGATACTCGGTGCTGTCCGCCGTGGGACTTCTTTCTGCGGCATGTCAGGGAATTGATGTGAGAAGACTGCTTGGAGGCGCATCAGCGATGCGAAGCAGGATCATCGCGGAAGAAAGTCTTGCGGCAAATCCCGCATGGATACTTGCTGCCTGTGGTTTCACCCATGCGAAAGCAGGAAGAAACATGATGGTTCTCATGCCATATGCGGATTGCCTGCTGGATTTTACGGAATGGTTTGCCCAGCTTTGGGCCGAAAGCCTTGGGAAAGACGGGAAAGGAAGCACACCAGTCAGGGCGCTTGGCGCGATCGATCAGCACTCACAAGTGCAGCTGTATACGTCAGGACCGGATGACAAACTGTTTTTACTGATGAGCGTGGACGAACGGGACCCTCTTTATCTGCCGGAATGTCATGAAACGGCCCTGGAGCCCTTGTCGTACCTGTCAGGCAAGACCATGGGCGGAATGCTGAATTCCGAGGCCCTCGCAACGACGGCATCGTTGATCAAGGCGAAAAGGCCCGTTTTGTGGATGCGCCTGCCGAAAATTGATGCCTTCCGAATGGGCGGACTTATATACCTGTTTGAGTATGCCACAGCCCTTGCCGGGGGGCTCATGGAGATCAACCCCTTTGACCAGCCTGGAGTTGAGCAGGGGAAACGCTATACTTACGGGCTCATGGGAAAAAGAGGTTTCGAGGAAGACGCGCGGGAAGCCGAAAAGTTCTTTAAAAAGGCCCTGGCAAGGACGTTGAAGGTATGAAGCGCGAGGTCCGTCCATGAAAACTGCGAAGAGCCCAAAACAGGCCCGCGAAGCACTGAAAGGCCTGAAAGAGGGGATGCCCAAAGTGGTTGGACTGGTCCCGACCATGGGTTTCCTTCACGAAGGTCATCTGTCTCTCATCAGGCGGTGCAAAAAAGAATGCGAACTTTGCGTCGTATCGATCTTTGTCAATCCCATACAGTTTGGCCCTTCAGAGGATTATGAAGACTATCCGAGGGATTTCGAAAGGGATGTGGCGTTTCTCGAAAAAGAAGGGGTAGACCTCCTTTTCGCCCCTCCTGCGGAAGCCATGTACCTGAAAGGTGCCTCGACTGTGGTGCGGGAAACGAAACTGAGCAACGTCCTTTGCGGTGCTACTCGACCTGGACATTTCGAGGGCGTCTGTACCGTTGTTCTTAAACTGTATAATATCCTGACACCTGACAGGATGTATTTCGGCGAAAAAGATTACCAACAGCTTGTGGTGATCAGGAAAATGATGAAAGATCTCAATGTCCCCGTTGAAATCATCGGGTGTCCCACCGTCAGGGATTCAGACGGTATTGCCGTCAGTAGCAGAAACATCTATATGAAGCCCGAAGAGACAAAAGATGCTGCATATATCAATGAAGCCCTTTGTGAGGCTGAAAAACGTTTTCACGAAGGAGAACGGAAGACCGAGGTTCTCGAGAAACTCGTCAGGACACGTCTTTCTCAGGCGAAAAGGATGTCTATTGAGTATGTGGAAGTCCGCGACGCAGAAAACCTTGAAAAAGTGGAAAAAATCACAAAGCCTGCTGTCGTTGCTGTCGCAGTCCGTGTCGGGAAGGCCCGCCTGATCGACAACAGGATATTGAGGTGAGAGGAAGTGAAAGAATCTTTGCTGTATCTCGACGAAGTGTCAGTGACCCGAGGAGGCGCCGACATTCTTCAGAATGTCACCCTTCAGGTCAGACCCAGGGAAATGACGGGGGTTTTAGGCAGAAACGGTGCCGGAAAGTCAAGTCTTGCCTACGCTGTTATGGGGATAAAGAGCTACAAGCCCCGGTCAGGACGGGTTTACTTTAATGGAAAGGACATAACGGACTGGAGCATTACGGACCGGGCGAAAGCCGGAGTGACCCTCGCGTGGCAGCACCCTGCCCGGTATGAGGGCATAAGTGTTCGGGAGTACCTTCGTCTTTCATCAGGCGGGAACGCCAAAGAGGATGAAATGAAAGAGGCCCTCTATCTTGTTCAGCTCGACGCGGGGTACCTCGACAGAATGGTGGACAAGAACCTTTCAGGCGGCGAACGCAAGCGCATTGAGCTGTCGTCGGTCTATATGATGAAACCGGCCCTGACGATTCTCGACGAGCCGGATTCCGGGGTTGATCTGCTTGCCCTTGGAGAAATCACGCGATTATTCAGGAAAATGGTCGAAGATGGTGGAAGCGTTCTGCTCATTACCCATCGTGAGGATGTTGCCGCCCGCTGTGACAGGTCTTACCTGATGTGCAACGGGAAAATCATGCTTGAGGGCAGCGCGGAGGCCGTCAGACGATACTTCATGTCACAGTGCCGTCCCTGTCCGGACCCTGATGCGGAGGAACATGCCAGCCTGGAGGAAGAGGAAAATGCAGGTCACTGACGAATACAAAAGCCTCGTGGAAATAGCCGGGAAAACAGGAGGGGTATCCGGGACCCTTGGTGAAGCCGATGCAATATACGTCGTCGTGCATGCTAACAAGATTCTCGACAGGAACGTACTTCCCGGTGTCGACATACAGGCTGAGGAAACGGAAGACGGCATCGACGCGACGATTTCCGTTGACGACGGGGTAGTCATCCCCAAGCCGGTACACTTGTGTTTCGGTCACCTGGGTGATTCCGGACGTCAGGTTATCAACAGCAAAATTTTTATCGGGAAAGGTGCCAGAGCGGATTTTCTTGCCCATTGTATTTTCCCGAACGCCGTCGAGTTTCTCCACGCCATGGAAGGTTCCATACATATCGGTGAAAATGGGTCGTTCAGCTACAAGGAAGTTCATGTCCATGGTCCTGAGGGCAAGATAGAAGTCCGTCCCGTCAGCAAGGTGATACTTGAAGACGGCGCCTCGTACTACGGAGATTTCACCCTTGTCGAAGGACGGGTCGGGGATCTGGACATAGACATTGACGTGGAAGCCGGAGGCGATTCCAGCCATGTGGAAGTAACGTCAAAGATTTACGGCAAACATGACGATATCTGCCAGGTACGAGACGTGGTCAGGCTGACCGGCAAAAACAGCTCGGCCCTCGTAAAAGCAAGGGTCGTTCTCAAGGATTCCAGCAGCGGAAAGTTCCTCGGCCTGATAGACGGCGCGGCTCCGGGCGCACGCGGCCATGTGGACTGTACTGAAGTCATTCAGGGCAACGCGAAGGCCGAGGCTTCACCGGTCGTCATGGCATCCCATCCCGAAGCCGAGGTAACGCACGAAGCGGCTATCGGCAGGATCGCGGATGACAAGATAGAAGGTTTGATGGCGAAAGGGCTTGACGAAGATGAAGCGGTAGATGTCATCGTTTCGGGACTTCTCAGCTGAAGAGCCCGTGCTTCAGGAATTTGTCTTTTCGTCTACTTCGAGTCCCCAGACATCACTCTTTTTTACGTAAAGAAGGGCGTGGAGAACCTGTGATTTAAGCGAAGGGAAACGTGGTTCGAGAAAGGCCAAAAGCTCTTTCATTTCCTGGCGGCGTGTGTTTCCGTCATAAGGACATTTCGATTCCGTCACGGGAAGGCCCAGACGGAAGGATTCCTGTGAAATGGCATCTTCGGAAAGGTATATGAGCGGCCTGATAGCCCAGACTTTTTTACGGCTTCTCCAGGAACAGGGAGAAAAGCATTTGAAACGCCCGGCGAGGAAAAGGTTCATCAGGACTGTTTCAACGGCATCATCAAGAGTATGGCCCAGGGCGACGGAAGTGTATCTCTTTTCCGCAGCATGGCTGAAAAGAATGCCGTTCCTGAGGTTTGCACAAAGGCTGCAGGGGGAACGTTCCTCACGGTCCCGGATGATATCGAGAACAGGGTAGCCGAGGATTTCGTGGGGGACACCGACGCCGGCGCAGAATTCACGAAGTTTTTTAAAACCTTTTCCTTGCCCTGAGATATCAATCGTTACGGCGGCAAGATCAAATTCAAGAGGACCTGTTTCCTGCAATTCTCGCAGTGCCGAAACAAGAAAGAGGCTGTCCTTTCCTCCTGACAAACCGACGAGAATACGGTCACCCTTGTGGATCATGTCATGGGCGGTGAGGGCCTTTGCAATCTTTCGCCGTACGCCCGGGCTCACCGCGGGAGAATCTGGCCCTGAAACGTTTTTCACGCGATCGTCTTCCCCCTTTTCACTATTTCCTCTTCGGGTCGGGATACCGGGTGCTATAATTCTATTCCTGGAGCAAAAAGGCTACGACTGGAACACGGCAAAGAGAATAACACAGGAAGACGAAGGATGCGATAAACATCCCGGGGGTGTAAAGGTGAAAAAAACACGTATCGTGATCGCCGATTCGAGGAGGCTTTTTGCGGAAACTCTGGGTCGTGTCCTCGACGGCGAACATGACCTGCATGTTACGGGGTATGCAGCAGACGGCCTTGAAGCCCTGCACCTGGTTCGTGAACGAGCTCCGGACGTATTGGTTATCGGGGGATCCCTTCCAAAATATGATGGACCTGAAGTGATCAGGGAACTTTCTGGTTCCGGCGGGAAAACCCGGTTTCTTCTGCTTGCCGAGGAAGTTGCTCTCGACCGGCTGGCAGAACTCTACGAATCCGGTATACATGGATGCGTCCTCTTGACTTCGGGGATAGATGACCTTTTAAAGGCGGTCCGGGGTGTTTCAAGAGGAGGTTCTGGATTTGACACCCGTATAACCGGAGATCTTCCGGATATACTTTTAAGAGCAAGAAAGGAAACGGACCTCTTCGATGATTTGACTCCCCGGGAAAAGGAAGTCGTCTATTGGATCGGACAGGGATTCAACAACGCAAAAGTTGCAGAAACAATGGTTCTTTCCGAAAAGACAGTCAAAAACCACGTTGGTCACATTCTCAAGAAGCTCGAGTTGCGTGACAGGACGCAGATTGCCGTACTGGCATGGAGCACCGGACTGGCAGTAAAAACACCCGACCAAATAAGAAAAAACTAGACAGGTAGGGGATCAGGTTGTCGGTTCGCAAAGGTTTGGCTCTTTTTATTTCACTTACCGCAGGAGTCAGTGCGATTGTTCTTTTGTCGAGCGTGGATTTCAGTACCTGGAAAATCATCCTGGGGGCTGACAAGTCCAGGCTCTTCGGCGTGTGTGGTCTCGTTCTGCTCTTCTGGAACCTGGACGCGCTGAAACTCTATTCCCTTGTACATGCGGCTGAAGAACGAATCCGCTACAGGTTCGCTTTTATCCTTAACTGGCTGAGGTATTTCGGTTGCGCGATCACGCCTATGCAAAGCGGCGGCGGGCCGTTTCAGGTGTATTTCATGTTCAGGGCAGGGATCCCGATAGGCAAAGGCGTTGCCATAACGCTGGTATCGACGCTAATGACCCTTTTTCAGGTCGGACTTATCATTCCTCTCGTGATTTTTTTCAAGCCGGAAATGCTCAAGGGACGATTCATTCTTCAGGGAGTTCTGGGGTATGTCGTTATTTTCGTCGTCGGGACCTGGCTTCTGGTCGTACTGAGTCTTGTGAGACCCTCGTTGATAAAAAAATGGGCCGGCATGTTTTTGATGCTGCTCAAACGCTCGGGAATCGTAAAACCACGGCGTGTACTGTGGGCCCTCCGTAGAATTCACAGGGAAATCGACAACTATAACAAAAACTTTCAACTCTTTTTTTCGAAAGGATTTCCGCTTTTTCTCATCGCCTTCGTGATCTCATGGATGCAAATGGTTGCCATGTTTTCCATACTCCCATGCCTGATCTGGGCCGTAGGCATCGAGGTAAACTTCGGGGAGGCATTTATGGCGCAGGCGTTGTTCCTGTTTATCCTGTATTTCGTTCCGACGCCTGGAGCAAGTGGTATCGCCGAAGGAGGGGGAGCGGCCATATTCAGCTTCCTCGTTCCCTGGAACGTGGCGGGAGTCCTGACCATCACATGGAGGTTCTTTACGGAATACCTTTCGATCGCAATGGGGACTGTCGTTGCCGTCCGTTTGATCGGGTGGGGACAAACGGAGGCTTTATCACAGGTGGAAAGTGCCGAAAACGAAATGTATGAGGCGGGTAAGAATGGATAACCTGCAAAACCTGGCTTTCAAATACAGGGGCGGAATCTGGACGGTCCTTTTTG
>JBKHBH010000018.1:0-29781 GCA_046542505.1 Thermovirgaceae bacterium
TTTTTCCGTGAGGCAACGAATCCGTTTCGTCTAGGTTTTAGGTGAGGCAACTCGGCGACTAGTATCGAAAAACCCTCTCGGGTATAATCGGGGGAAATCTTTCGCAAAAAGACCTGCCATACGGGTTTTTTCGAAGAAGGGATG
The DNA here is from genome assembly GCA_046542505.1 of Thermovirgaceae bacterium. Classification (GTDB taxonomy): domain Bacteria; phylum Synergistota; class Synergistia; order Synergistales; family Thermovirgaceae; genus UBA1876. Next base: position 145 of record JBKHBH010000018.1, read on the forward strand.
AAAAGCTAATGGACGTCAGACGTATCTTGATCGGAGCTGCCATCCTTTTGGTTGTCGTGACAGGAGTCATGTACGTATCGGGCCGTCGGGATAAACCGGTTCCGGAACAGGCGGCAGAACTTCCTGCCCTGCTGGAATTCATGACACCTACGTGACCGGCCTGCAAGGCGATGGAACCGGTGGTTTCAGATCTTGAAAAGAAACATGGAGGGAAGGTCGATGTCAGGGTTGTCGACGTATATGAGAACACGGAACAGGCCAGGGAGTACGAAGTCCGGGTTGTTCCCACCTTTTTCCTCCTTGACGGAAGCGGAGAGGTCCTCGAACGGGTCGAAGGGTACATGAACCTTGAAGTAATCGAGAGCATGCTGGAAAAACACGGCATCCTCTGAGGAAGAACTCCTGAGTCGGATAGTGTTTCGTCAATGCCCCGGAGCTTTTGCACGCCCGGGGCCTTTTTTTATTGTGCAACCAAAAATATCGGGAACAAAATAAACAAAAGCCGGCGTGAAGTTTATTTTGTTTGTCTGGATTGAAGGAAAGACCAATGAAGGGGGATGGGGCCGATAGGTACAAAACATTCAAACAGGAACCGACGGACCCTGAAAGCCGTTACCTACAGGATTTCCCGAAAATAGTTGAACAATGCTGCTGCTCGGGTTTATTATTATGAAGGCAGAAAATCGTTGCCGGTAAGGGAGAGGGGATCATGGAAGTCAAGGCGAAAGTCGTTATTGCCCTGGGAGGGAACGCTCTTCAGGAAAAGGGGATGCCGCCGACGGCAGAGGCGCAGCTTGAGGTTGTCGCAAAGACGGTGGAACATTTGGCCGAACTGAGCTGCAGAGGATATGAAATGGCCGTGGTGCACGGTAACGGGCCGCAGGTAGGTCGCATCGTCCTGTCGCAGGAGATTGCCGCCCGCGAAAACAAGGAAACTCCGGCCATGCCCTTCGATGTCTGTGGAGCCATGAGCCAGGGTTTCATCGGGTACCAGATCCAGCAGAAACTCAGGGACGCCCTCCGGAACAAAAACCGGAACGTTCCGGTGGTTACCCTGGTCACGCAGGTAGTGGTCGATCCGAATGATCCGGCCTTTGAAAACCCCGCCAAACCAATCGGACCATTTTTCTCGGAGGAAGAGGCTCGGGACATTGAGCGGGAAAAAGGCTACGTCATGCGGGAGGATGCCGGGCGTGGATGGCGTCGTGTGGTGCCGTCGCCGATCCCGCAGAGAATCGTGGAGATTCCTTCCGTGAGAAGGCTTTGGGACACGACCATCGTTATCACGGCGGGTGGTGGCGGTATCCCCGTCATCCAGAACATGGACGGCTCGCTGACTGGGGTGGAGGCGGTCATCGACAAGGATCTTGCCGCCGAAAGACTTGCCGAAGACATCGGCGCCGATATCCTGCTGATTCTGACGGAGGTGGACAAAGTCTACCTCAACTTCGGCAAGCCCGATCAGAAAGCCCTGGACAAGGTCACCGTCCCCGAAGCGATCCGGTATGTCGAGGAAGAACACTTTGCTCCCGGAAGCATGCTGCCCAAGGTGATGGCGGCCATTACCTTCGCACGAACCTTCCCCGGCAAGAAGGCGATCATAACCTCCCTTGAAAAGGCCGTTGACGCCCTTGAGGGTGACGCCGGAACGGTCTTCATGATGGCATGAATGAAGCGGGGCCCTTCTTCAGCCCCGCTTTTTGCGGAAACTGCCGTTTTCTCCTAGCCTTATCCCCGGCTGCCGGATCTACTTCGGTGAAGCCCAACTGCAACAGCAACCGGTAAACTCCCCTCATGCAGGGGGTGTTTTCCGGTTCCGGCAGAGGGAGTCGGCGGTATACTTTTCAGAGAAGCCAAATTGTATATAATGGAGAAAAGTATATTTGCATACACTGTATAAGGGGAGGAATCACGTAATGAAGGCGGTTCAAATAGGAGCAGGACTGGTCGGGCAACTGATCACGGCGGATCTCATGCAGGATTTCGAGATGACCGTGGTCGATCTCGATGAAAAGGCATTGAAAGCCATCGAGGAAAAATATCCCGGTGTGAAGACCGCCGTTGCTTCGGCAACGGATGCCGCGGCCCTCGGACCTGTCCTGGAGGACGCGGATATCGTGACGGCCGGGGTCCCCGGGAAATTCGGCTATGAAATGATGAAGACCGTCATCGGTCTCGGCAAAAACCTGGTGGATATTTCCTTCATGGCGGAGGATTTTGAGAAACTCGACGACGAGGCGAAGAAAAAGGGCGTTACGGTGATCCCCGATATGGGTGTGGCGCCGGGGATGTCAAACTTTCTGATGGGACGTGGAGCCGCACTCCTGGACGAGGTGGAAGACGCTCACATCTATGTCGGAGGGATCCCGACGAAGCCGGTTCCTCCCTTTAATTATCAGGTGACCTGGTCTCCGAAAGACTGCATCGAGGAGTTTACCAGGCCTGTTACCATCGTCAGCGACGGGAAACAGGAAGTGCTCGAAGCGACGTCAGGCCTGCACTTGCGGGAATTCCCGGGTGTCGGAACCCTGGAGGCCTTTTATACCGACGGGCTCAGGAGCCTGGCGAAAAACATCAGGGCGAAGCACCTTGGAGAAATGACCCTTCGCTGGCCGGGGCACGTTGAGCAGATGAGGCTTCTTCGGACCATGGGCCTTTTTGAAGAAAAGCCGAAGCTCCTGGGAGGCAAGGAAGTGATCCCCCTGGACGTGGCGGCGGACATGCTCTTCCCTCTCTGGAAGATGGAGCCCGAAAAGGGAGATCGGGACCTGACGGTCATGGAGATTGACGTCCACGGTTTCAAAGGGCGCGACGAGATGACCTGGAGCTGGTACCTGCTCGATTATTTCGATGAACAAACCTGGAACACGTCCATGAGCCGCTGCACGGGGTGTACTTGCTCGATTTTTGCGAGGGCCGTCGCGAAGGGACTCGTAAGGGAAAAGGGCGTTCTTCCTGCGGAGAAGCTCGCGGCAAACGACGAACTTTACAATTTTGTAATTGCGGAACAGAAAAAGCGCAGGATAAATTACGTGGAATCCGTCAAGACCGTTAAAAACGTACGATAGCGATGGGCACGAAAAGAGGGGCTCCCGGGTCATGGAGCCCCTCTTTTCGTTATTTTGAAAGCGTGACCGTAAAGGTCTTGCCGCCTCCCGCCGGAAGTTCGTATATCTCGTCCCTGACGGCGACCCGGATTGGACCGGCGGTGGTTAGAAGGTCCTTGACGGTGAGCTCTTGGGGAGTAATGTCGAGGGTCAGGGCGTGCCCCCTGTACCTGACGTGCATGTGCAGGTGCCCGAGCTCTTCCGGAAGGGAAGGATTGAAGCGGAGAATGTCCCCCCTGGCTTCCAGTCCTGTGTACGCCCGCTGGAGAATATCCGCCGTCCCGGCCATGGCGCCAAGGTGAATACCTTCCGGGGTGGTCCCGCCCTGGATGTCGGCCACATCGCTTTCAAGGGCTTCCTTGAAGAACTGCCAGGACTGTTTCCGGTTGGCCCTCGAAAGGACCCATGCGTGCACCACCCGGCTCAGCGTAGAGCCGTGGGATGTGCGCTTGAGATAATATTCGATGTTGTCGGGGATGGTTTCGTACCTGAAGTCATATCCCAGTTCCTCGAAGATCTCCCGAAGCTCATCGCTGGAGAAAAGGTAAAAAAGCATCAAAACGTCCGCCTGCTTGGATGCCTTGTATTTGTTCGGAGTGCTGTCCTCTGCTTCCAGAACTCTGTCGAGGCGCTGGATATCGTCGTACTTCTTCCGGTATCCTTCCCAGTCGAACTCTTCGAGTTGTTCGTATCCTTCGAACTGGCTGATAATCCCGTCACCGTGGAAGGGGATGAACATCTTCGAGGCGATGTCCTCCCAGTGTTCCATTTCCTCTTCCCTGAGACCGAGTCTTTCCGTCAGCTGCTCGTATTCCGTCTCAGAGAGAATATGTTTCAGCTCGAGGGCCCGGTTCAGTATCCAAACGGCCATGACGTTGGTGTAGGCGTTGTTGTTCAGGCCCGGTCTGTCCGACCAGGGGTAGCCGTCATGGTATTCGTCGGGCCCCATGACACCGAGGATTTCGTAACGGTTTTTCTGGGGGTTCCAGGTGGCGATGCTCGCCCAGAAACGGGCGATCTCGAAGAACATTTCCCCTCCGTAAAAGGACATGAACTCCAGGTCGTTGGTCACCTGATAGTACTGCCAGATGTTGTAGGCGATGGCGGCGTTGACGTGTCTTTGGAGGCTGGAGTTGTCGGGTATCCAGCGGCCGGATTTGGGGTTCAGGTGGAGCATCTGGCTTTCTTCCCGCCCGTTGCTCCCGCTCTGCCAGGGGTACATGGCCCCGCTGTATCCGGCCCTTTGTGCGGCTTCACGTGCCGCGTCGATTCTCCTGTAACGGTACATGAGAAGTGACCTGGTGATTTCCGGCATCCGAAGGTTGAGCAGCGGGAAAATATAAATCTCGTCCCAGAAGATGTGCCCCCTGTAGGCTTCGCCGTGCCATCCCCGGCTCGGGACTCCGACATCGAGGTCCATGGTGTGCATCGAGGTGGTCTGGAGCAGGTGAAAGGTGTACAGGTGCAGGATTTCCGACGTCCTGTTGCTGTCATTTTCGCTGTGGGGGTAGAAGTCGATCTCGAAACGGCGCCAGAGCCTGTCCCAGGTTGCTGCATGATTTTCGAGGAGCTTTTCGAAGGACGTCCCGCCGGAAATGGCTTTGGCCGCGTCCAGGGCGCACTCTGACATGGCGTGGTCCCTGGAGGTGTAAAGGGCGACGGTTTTTTCTACAGACACTTCGTCGCCCTGTTCGACGTCGACGTTGAATATGTGGGCGATGTAACCGCTTTCTTCGAAACATGTCCTTTTGGGGTTCAGCTGTTCTCCGTTCATTTGCACGATGGTTCTGGCGGCCTCGGCGATCTCGAGCTTCGACTGGGTGGTCTTCACCTTCAGGAGGATGCCTTCGGCGTCGAGTTCCTTCGTTTCGACAGGCAGAAGGTGGCGGCTGTTCAGTGCCCGGTATCGTGGGACACCGTCGTTGATGACAGTGCCGTCGAGGGCCGACTTGAACTGGATCGTCCCGGCCCAGTTTTCCGCCGTCAAGGTGGTCTGCTGGGCAGCGAGATGGGGAAAGGTCATGTGCACGATCCGCCTGGTTTTGAGGACGCAGATGCGTCCCTGGCTGTCCTCGAAGCGGACGAACCGCTGGAGGACGCCGCTTCGGATGTCAAGCTCCTGCCTGTAGGAATGTATTGTGACCTCTCTCAGGTCGAACCAGGGAGACTGCGGGAGCCTGAATTTCAGCGTCAGCCAGTTGGGCAGGTTGACCAAATCCTCATTTTCGATGGTGTGGCCGGCTATCTCAGTTTTCAGGCGATTGTACCCGCCGGCAAGGTACGTCCCCGGGTAATGGACTCCATTGGCGTCAGATTCCGCGGCGGCGCCCCTGGTTGCAAAATAGCCGTTTCCGAGGGTGCACAGGGCCTCCCGGAGCTTTTCGTTTTCAGGGTCGAATCCTTCATAAGTGAACATCCAGGAACTCATTCTCTCACTCCTTTTTCAGGTGTTGCCGAAGTTTCTCGAGAAACGACCGGACCGAACCCGTGTCGGGCAGGCTGTAGCGGGCCGAGGTCTCTTCGCGCGGGGCCTTTCCTTCGGTGACCACGATGCCTATGCCCCTTTCGCGGATGACCGCAAAGGCGTCTTCGTCAGTGGTGTCGTCGCCGAAATACATGGGCAGCGTTTCGTGCATCCTGAAGCCGAGGGCGTCCAGCAGCCAGAGGAGGGCTTTCCCCTTGTCCCAGTCCAGGTCGGGGCGCAGTTCGAAGACTTTTTTCCCGGACCCCTTGATGAGGCCTTCATGGCGAGAGAGGACTTCGTCCACGGCGGCTTCTACCTGGGGGATCTCCCTGTTGGCCACAAGTCGGTAATGAATGGCGATGGAGTATTTCTTCCGTTCCACGGCGGCTCCGGATATATCCGAGACAAGATCCCGCAACCGGGATTCGGCCGAATCAAGAGTGGGCAGAAACTCATCGCCTTGTTGGAAGGAGAGGTCCAGGCCTTTTGGGCCGGAAATGTCAAAACCGTGACTCCCTGCGTATACGAGGCTGTCGATGCCGACGAGGCTTCTGACGTCCTTGAGGTCCCTGCCGCTGATAACGACGAGCGTGCAGGATTTGGAAAGTTCTTCCACCGTTTCCCGGGTTTCGGGCGGGATGACGGCGTCTTCGGGGCGGTCGACGATGGGTGTGAGCGTGCCGTCGTAGTCCAGGGCCACAAATGGTCTTAGTCCTTCCAGCTGCGCTGTGATTCTTTCGAAGTTTTCCATGGCCGACGGGAGGCTTTCGATGGCTGCCGAAGCCCGGGGGCGTTCTCCGTTGACCGTCACCTGAGAAAGGTCGGTGACGATCCGATCGGCGCCCCGGCGCAGGAGTTCTTCTCCGTGCCCTGTCCTGTCAACGCCGATGACGAGTCCGAAGCCGCCTTTTTTGCCGGCTGCAACGCCGGATTCGGCGTCTTCGAAGACCACGGCCCTTTCGGGCGGTGTGCCGATTTCACGGGCGGCCTTGAGGAAAATGTCGGGGTCAGGTTTGCCCTTGAGCCCCTCGCTTTCTATGTGGGTTCCGTCGACCCTCGTATCAAAAAGCTCCTGGAGTCCCGCAATTTCAAGGACGGCTTGTCCGTTCTTGCTGGAGGTCACTACCGCCGTCTTGAACCCCTTTGCCCTGAGCATGGCGATCAGAGCCGTGGCCGACTCAAAAACTGTGACGCCGTCTTTTTTGAGCATTTCATGAAAATAGCCGTTTTTCCTGTTTCCGAGGCCGCAGACCGTTTCCGCTTCAGGCGGGTCCTCGGGAGATCCCCAGGGCAGGTCGATCCGCCTTGATTCGAGAAAGCTTTTGACTCCTTCGTAGCGAGGTTTTCCGTCAACATACCGCACGTAATCGGTGGAGATGTCGAAGGGCTTCCAGTCTTTTCCTTTACTGCGTTTTTCAAGGTATTCGTCGAACAGCTTTTTCCATGAAGCGGCGTGAACCTTCGCCGTTTGGGTGATGACGCCGTCAAGGTCGAACAGGACCGCGTCAAACTCTTCATTGCCGATATTTACGTCAATTTTCGCGTCTTTCATGTTTGTCCTCCTTTGCAGGGGCTTTACCGCCTGCATCCGTTGGCTGTCACAGCCGATTGGGCATAGGAGCGATTATCCTCTATATTCGGGCTCGCATGGCCATATGGTAATGGAACAGCAAGGTACGATCAAAAGGATGGTCGATGTTTCCCAGGGTTCACGGTTTGGGCACAGTGGCTCAGTCGCGCTTTTTCAAAAAGGGAAACCCCTTTCTGCGAAATATCAAGGTCCCCAGAACCAGTGTTGACATTGTCCAGGCAAGCACGTTCATGGGCAGGTGCTCGAAATCGACTCCGATCATGATGGCATGGGCGCTGACAAGGAAAAAAGCAATGTAATTCAAGGTGTGGATGGCTTTCCACCAGGGGATGGAACGGCTGAATCGGGCTGTGGCGGCGGTAAGGATGAAAAGGTAAATGGCGGCCCTGCCACCGAAAGCGAGAAAGCCTTGCAAGGAGTCCGTTTCAGGTATAAAAACGCCGGGGTCCTTCATGTACAGGCTGTAGGCCGAGGCATGGATGACCATGAGCGACAGTGCCGCGACAGCAAAAAGATGATGGACAGGCAAAAAGGGCTTACCGATGATCTTGTTGAGCTTTCTGGTGAACGCCGAGGCCATTATGGCGAAAAAGGACGAAAAATAGCCAAGAATCCCGGCACCTCGCACAATGGCATAAAGCCATGAACCGGGGGGGATGAGAAAAAATAGATATGCAGTAACAGCCAGCGGCAAGGTACTTACAAAGCCGAGGAAAAGCCGATATCTTCGTGTGTTCATATAAATCCCCCTTGCCGGTATGACTACGCTTGTTCCGCCTATCAGTGTATCAAAAGACTGTCGAAGCGAACAATTGGCTATTGGAAGGGTTGGTTTGCAGGCTCCATCAAAGGGGGAGTGATAAAGTTCAAATGCGAAAATGCGGTTTTGCGACATGCAATGTGATGTACAATTGCACGTTTTTTTCAAAACGCCAGGACCAGGTCGATCCTCCCGGCCCTTTTGAGGATCGTCGTTTTTACTGGGGTCCGGCAGGTTCCGGTTCGTGCCGGTTGGTTATATGTCAATCGTTCTGCAGACCTGTATTCCGGCGCGTTTTGCCTCTTCGAGGATCTTTTCGCCGAAATCCTCGAAGCCGGGGACGCTGCTCGTGGTGTCTTCAAGAAGGATCAGTTTTTGCAGCGTTTGATCATCCATTGCCTCCATCATGTCCCTGAGGGTGTTCGCCACACAGTGGCTCAGGGCCTGACCGGAAACGAGGACTTTTTCCGCGGAAGAAAGTTCTTCCAGGAGTTGTCGATTGAGTCGGGTATGAGGGTCTTCGGGGTCTTCCACTTCGGCCTTGAGGACGGAGTAATGTTCCGTCCAGAGATTCATCCCCTTCAGGATGTAGTCGGCCCTCTTGACTTCACGCCGCTCCCAGCCGGTCACACGGAAGTGAATCCTTTCTTCCATGAGGTGGCCCCAGGAGGCGAGAATGCAATGCTCGGGCCATATTGTGTGGCGGTATTTCCCTGAGGACTCGAGTTTTTGCAGATATTCCGACACTTTGTCTTTTGCCGAAGGGTCTGCGGGAGTCCATTTCCCCGATGCCAGGTCTTGTGGCCCTATTTGCGTGAAGGGTTCCGGCATTTCTCCGGTCTCGTCGCGCCAGAAAGAAGGGTGGGAGATGTCCGTGACGAAATGGGTGTCGAGAGTGACGTGGAAATTTCTCATCTTTCGGCTTTCCATGAGTCTGTCCATGAGAGCGCAGAGCCTTGATGTGTCATCCGGGGCTCCAGGCACGAACAGTGATCCTTTCGGATGACAAAAGTCATTCTGGGCGTCGACAATAAGCATGTCAACTGTTGCCATGACAATCACTCCTTTCTCCTGTGCTTCTTCAATCCTACCAAAGTGGTATCCTGTTTGGACATATCCCCAAGGCTTCAATGCATCCTGTGCAGAATCTGGAGGAGACGACATGAAACTCGTACGGTGTACCGTTAAACAGGTGGATCTTTTGACGCGAACCATTATGCGGGCTTTCCGAAAGGATCCCTTCTATGAATATGTGCTGTCTTCACCGGCGAACCGCAAAAAAGGTGACCGGGCTCTCTTTCGCTATATGGTGCGGCTGGGTGTCCTCTACGGGCGCACCGAAGCTGTTTCGGGAAAATGCGAAGCGGCCGCTGTCTGGTTCCCTTCGACAGGTGTTCCCGGATCCGCCTGGTACCAGAGAAGGGCAGGGGTGCTGCGGGCCCGGCTGTATCTGGGACGTGAGATCATGGCGCGATACGAGCGCATCAATGTTCAAGTGTTTTCTCTGCAGGAAAAGCTGGCCCCTTTTCCGCATTGGTATCTTTTCCTGCTCGCCGTGGATCCCGACAGGCAAGGGGAAGGTCTCGGCAGGCGTCTTCTGGAATCAGGCCTTTTCGGACTCGATGCAATCAGCATGCCATGTTACCTGGAGACGTTTCGTGGTGATACGGCTGAAATGTACGAGAAATTCGGGTTTCGGACGCTGGAAGAGCGATGTCTTTCAGAGGAGGGACTGAAGGTTTTTTGTATGATTCGTCACCCCCAATGAGGACGGATTACGTCTCAAAATCGCCGTTATTCGCAGTTATTTGGCGTTTTTGTTTGACAGAATGAACAAAAAATGTAATAATGCTTATGCTTAACTTTGCATGTTTTGCTTTCGATCATGCAATTCTGGAAAGTTCCTTAGGCCCGGCAAGGTAGCGGGGCCCTTTTTTATAACCTGGCTGGACGTTTCTCCTTCCGCGTGGTTTTTGTTTTTTAAGATTATGGGTTTGTGACGCTGTTTTTATACAGCAGCGCTGGTAGAGAAGTAAATTTTGGAAGAAGGAGAGTGTGTGCATGCGAAACTGCTTGAAAATGACAATGGCTGTTCTATTGATAGTGAGTCTGATGACGTCGGGAGGGCTCTCGGCGAAAGCCCTTGCGGCCGAGATGCCGGAAGAATACGAGGGGACCGTCCGAATAGCGGCGCAAACCATAAACGAAACGGTTGTACTTGCCTGGATGGCAAAACACTTGCTTGACGAATACACGGGGCTGGAGACGAAAATCACGACGAGTTTCATCTCGGAAAACCCTCTTCACGTAGCCATGGTCAGCGGAGAGGTCGATATTTATCCTGGGTGGACCGGGACGCAGCTCACGGGGATCCTCAGGTATGACGGCCCCAATCTCTCAGCTGAAGAATCTTTCAAAATAGTCAAGGAAGGATTCGAGAAAAACTTCGATATAACCTGGGCCAAGCCGGTTGGTTTTAATAACACCTATGTCATGGCCGTCAGGAGAGAAACTGCAGAAAAATACGGGCTCGAAAAAGCATCGGATCTCAAAGAATATGCCGGCGACTGGAAACTGGGAGGAGACGAAAATTTCGACACCCGTCCTGATGCCTATCCGGGCTGGTCCGAAGCATACGGGATTGAGTTCAAGGACATCGTCCCCATGCAGTATTCCATGATGTACAGGGCGATTGACAACAATGAAGTCGACGTTATCGCGGCCTATTCGACGGATCCAAGGATCGCCAAGCTTGACCTGGTGATGCTCGAGGACGACAGGGAATTTTTCCCCGACTATCACGCAGCCTACATCGTTGACATGGGTATGCTTGAAGAATACCCCGCCGTTCTGGATGTTCTTGAAAAACTGAGCGGGAAGATCGACGAAGCCACAATGTCAGGACTGAATGGCCGTTATGACGAGGGGGAAGCTCCGGAAGACATAGCAGAGGAGTATCTCAAGTCCATCGGGCTCATAAGCTAGATCTCTTAGTGTAGAAAAAAGGAGGTTTTCCTTGAAAGACAGGGGATTGAAAGTCAGGGAACTGACGCAGGAAGCACTGGGGCTGATTTCGAAAACCAGTCTCGAGGAAAATGAAAAGAAACAGTTGATTGAAGATACGGTCAAAAACTTCCGGGAGCACCTGAACCCCGGGTTTTTGGAATATCGCAAATCGGTCTCGACGGACTATACCGCTTTGGAATGGGAGGACCGAGGGGCCACCTTTATGGATGTCAGCGGGCACGAATTCATCGACTGCCTGGGAGGCTACGGGATGTTTAATTGCGGCCACAGGCATCCCAAAATCCTGAAGGCACTGACGGATCAGCTCAGGCGACAGGCACTGAGTTCCCAGGAGCTTCTGGACCCGTTCCGTGGAAAGCTGGCAGAAATACTTTCCATTGCTTCGCCAGGGGATCTCCAATACTCCTTTTTTACCAACAGCGGGACGGAAAGTGTTGAAGCGACTTTGAAGCTGGCGAGACTCCATACGGGAAAAACAGGCATTATTTCAACGATCGGTGCCTTTCACGGCAAAAGCATGGGCTCTTTGAGCGCCACGTCGAAGGCGATGTTCAGGGAACCTTTCCTGCCACTGGTTCCAGGGTTTCACCACGTTCCATACGGGGATGCCGAAGCGGTGGAAAGGAAAATAAAGACATCGGCCTATACGGGAAACGATATTGCTGCCGTGATCCTTGAACCGATACAGGGTGAAGGTGGTGTCAATGTACCGCCATCGGGATATTTGAAAGAGGTCCGTGAAATTTGTGACAGGCATGGAGTTCTTTTGATCTTGGACGAGGTACAGACCGGAATGGGACGCACAGGGAAACTCTGGTGCTGCGATCACGAGGATGTTGCCCCTGACCTGATGGCCGTAGGAAAAGCCTTTGGCGGGGGAGTCATGCCGGCGGGCGCAGTAATTGGTACCAAAGAAGTCTGGGAGAAATGGACGCCCAACCCCTTCCTGCATTCGACAACCTTCGGCGGCAACCCCTTGGCCTGTGCGGCGGCTATTGCTGCCTTTGACGTTATCTTTGAGGAAAATCTCTGCGAAAAAGCGGCTGAAAACGGGTCCTATTTCATGGACGGCATCAGCAACATCGGCAAAAATTACCCGGAGGTGTTCAAGGAGGTTCGAGGCAAAGGGCTTCTGATCGGTATGGAGTTCACTTCCAATGAAAAGGGTTATGCCGTGGCTTCGGGACTTTTCAAAAGAGGGGTTCTTGTAGCAGGGACCATGATCAATTCGAAAACGATCCGTGTCGAGCCGCCCTTGACGATTTCCCGGGAAATGATAGACAGGGTGCTCGAGATTTTATTTGAGACACTTGAAAGTGTGAAAAAGGGCGATTGATTACACTGCGGTAATCAGCCGGCGTTTATGCAACGCTCGCGTTTTTTCTCAGTGAGACAGGGCATTCTTAATGCCCTGTCTCTTTTTTGGCCTGTCTGGATTTGATTTTTCGTTTGGTTCTGCAAGATCAGCCTGGTGTATGATGAATAAAAAGCGTGTTTCGTCTGCCTTTTACATGCTGCGTGTTCTCGGGGGACCGAAAGACTCTTGACGGGGATGGCGAAACGCAAACAATACCGGACAACAAGGGGGAGCACGATGGACACATCGAAGAACACTGTAAGAGCCGCTGTCGTCCAGGCAGCACCGGTTATCATGGACGGGAAGAGGACGCTGGAAAAAGCCCTGGATCTTGTAAATGTCTGCGGGCGAGAGAACGCCAGGATCATCGTTTTTCCAGAAGCCTTCATTCCAGCCTACCCAAGGGGTCTCTCTTTCGGAACCGTTGTGGGCAGCCGATCCGAAGGGGGCCGGAAGGACTTCGGAAGGTATTTCAGAAACTGTGTCGATGTTCCTTCCGAGACGACGGAGGCCCTTGGGCAGGCCGCGAAAAAATACGGCGCCTATTTGGTCATGGGCGTCGTTGAGCGGGAGGGCGGCACCCTTTTTTGCACGACACTGTACTTCGGCCCTGACGGAAGCTTGCTCGGCAAGCACAGGAAACTGAAACCAACCGGGTTGGAACGGATTATCTGGGGGGAGGGCGACGGGAGCACCCTGACCGTGGTCGACACACCCTACGGGAAACTCGGCGGTCTCATTTGCTGGGAGAACTACATGCCCCTTGCCCGAGCGGCCGTATACGGCAAAGGGACGACACTCTACGTGGCTCCCACGGCGGATGCGAGAGAGGAATGGCAGGCGACGATCCGCCACATAGCCCTTGAAGGCCGTTGTTTCGTTTTGTCCGTCAACCAGTATGTCCATAAATCAATGTATCCCGAGGATCTCGAATGTTTTTCGGATCTCGAGAACCAGTCGGAGCACATATGCCCGGGCGGGAGCGCGATTATCGGACCCCTCGGACAATATCTCGCGGGCCCTGTCAGGGACAGGGAGGACATTCTCTTGGCCGATCTTGATCTATCCCTTATTCCCCAAAGCCGGTTCGATTTTGACGTCGTGGGCCACTACGCCCGTCCTGATGTGTTTCGCCTCCTGGTGGACGAAAGGCCCAGACGGAGTGTCTCTTTTTCTGCAAAAGAAGAAAACCGGGGCGACGAAAACAACCCACCGGAAGATATGGATTAAAGGCATGGAAGGAAGAGGTCCATTTGGATCTCATGGAAGCCGTTTGTCCTTCAGGGAAGTATTCATTGATGCGGGAAGCGTCAGGTTGTAAAAATGGGAGGTTGTCCGATGCGTTGTGATCGATGCGAGAAGAAACCCTGCGGCACAGGAGACCCCTGTATCGAAACGGATAGTGACGAACTCTATTCGGACCCCGAAGAGCGGAAGCTGTTTCGTGTTTCCGCGGAAGTGGAAGCCCTGTATTACGGGGAGATTTGCCGCCTGGAGGAAATCATGGAGTTCTGCCGGCGAATGGAGTATGAAAAAATCGGTCTGGCCTTTTGCATCGGGCTGGCCGAAGAGGCTCGGGTCGTTGCGGAAATTCTTGAACGGGAGTTCGAAGTGCATTCCGTCTGCTGCAAGGTGGGAGGATTGCCGAAAGAAAAATTCGACATGCCGGAACGTCCCTGGATCGGTTCAGTAACTTGCAACCCCGCCGAGCAGGCCCGTATTCTCGATGAAGAAGGATGCCAGATGCATGTGGTTTTGGGCCTGTGCGTAGGACATGACTCACTGTTTTACCGACATGCGAAGGCGCCGGTTACGACCCTGGTAACGAAGGACAGGAAACTGGGACACAACCCTGTCGCTGCGGTGTACTGCCCTTATGTACGGGATCATATCGGCGGCAGGCCCGCCGAAAAAATAAAGTAGACGGAGCATGTGCGGTGACTGATTTATACTTGTCAATAATACGGGGAAGAGAGTCCTAATGGATTTGCCAAAGAATTTGCGTGACGCATGAAACACGGGAGGTGGAGGAAATGAAGCACGAAGCCCCAAGAAACGTACCGGAAAAACTTTTGCTGGGACCAGGACCGACTCCTGTTGAAAGCAGGGTTTTGAGAGCTCTTTCGGAACCAACGCTGGGACATCTGGACAAGAACTTTGTCTCCATCATGGACGAGACCAGGGATCTGCTCAGGTATGTTTTCCAGACGAAAAACGATTTGACGGTGGCAATGTCTGGGACCGGAAGCGCGGGCATGGAGACGGCCTGCGTCAACATGATCGAAAGGGGCGACAAGGTCATCGTCTGTGCCCACGGGGTGTTCGGCACCAGGATGGTTGACGTGGCGGAGCGGTGCGGCGCCGAAGTCGTGACCGTTTCGGCGCCCATGGGCAAGCCCGTAGATGCGGAAGACGTGGCTCGGGCGATCAGGGACAATCCCGATGCGAAACTGGTGGGAATCGTTCACGCCGAAACCTCGACGGGTGTGCTCCAGCCTTTGGAGGAAATTTCTGGAACCGCCCATGACGCGGGCATGTTCATGGTCGTAGACGCTGTAACCTCTCTGGGTGGCATGGAAGTCCCCGTTGACCGGCTCGGGCTTGACATGGTCTACAGCGGGACCCAGAAATGCCTCGCCTGCCCTCCCGGCCTTGCACCGGTGACGGTTGGTCAGAAGGCTGTGGAACTCATCAAAAACAGGCAGCAAAAGGTTCAGAGCTGGTACCTCGACCTGACAATGATTATGCGCTATTGGGGAGAGGAACGTTTCTATCACCATACAGCCCCTGTGAACATGATCTACGGGTTGAATGAAGCCTTGCGGATTATCGCCGAAGAAGGACTCGAGAACCGGTGGAAAAGACACAAAAAGAATGCCGAGGCCCTTTGGGAAGGTCTCGAAGCCCTTGGCGTGAGGCTTTTGGTGGGCGAAAAATTCAGATTGCCGAGCCTGACGTCCATCGTCGTTCCGGAAGCCGTCGACGAGGCGAGGGTGAGAAAAGACCTTATGGGCGAGTACGCCATCGAAATCGGTTCCGGACTCGGCGAGCTCAAGGGGAAGATTCTTCGTATCGGGCTCATGGGAAGCGGTTCGAAGAAGGAGAACATCGTGTTCTTCCTCTCGGCTTTCGGCAACGTATTGAAGAAACAGGGATTTGCAGCGGATGTCAGTGGAGCCCTGGAAGCTGTCGAAAAGAAGCTCTCCTGAATGAAACGGGAGCAAATCATGTAACACACAGGACTCCGGCAAACCGGCCGGGTGAATCGAGCCCGGCCTGGCGCCCTTTTTCGACACGATTTCCGTTGCAGGAAGGTTTCAGGTATATATGATATGCAGGCAATGAAAGGGGCTGCTGAATGGAGGATCAAAAATCGGGGACAAAGCACGAGCGGGCTGGGTTTTTTGCTGCCGTTGCGGCCTTTGGTTCGTGGGGGTTTTTGCCCGTTTTCTGGAAGCAGCTGAAAGATGTGCCTGCACTGGAGATTCTGTGTCATCGAATATTCTGGTCCATGGTTTTTGTCTTTATCGTCTTGTTTGTTCAGGGGCGCCTCAGGGAAATCGGCGAGATCGTCAGGAAACCGCGCATCGCCGCTCTTCTCACACTGAGTGGAGCTGCGGTGGGACTGAACTGGCTGATTTTCATATGGGCCGTCAACGTTGACAGGGTCCTGGAAGTCAGCCTCGGATACTATATCAACCCGCTGATGACGGTCTTTTTGGGATTCATCGTATTCAGGGATATTTTGCGGCCCATTCAATGGATCGCCATCGGGATAGCCGCCGCGGGCCTGGGGTACCAGCTGGCCCTTTTCGGCAGACTGCCTCTTGCGGGACTTGGCGTGGCAACAACTTTTGCATTGTACGGTCTGATCCGGAAAGTGACTCCTGTAGGCGCTATTTCGGGGCTTTTCGGCGAGATGATTGTTTTGACTGTGCCGGCACTGGCATATCTTCTGTTTCTGGCATCAGGCGGTCAAGGGGCCTTTCTCTTTGGCCCGGTGCACAGGGATGTCTTTCTCATTGCATCAGGCGTGGTGACTTCGATCCCACTTTTCTGTTTTGCATACGCGGCACGGCGCCTTCGCCTGGTTACCATAGGCATCCTCCAGTATATTGGTCCGACGATTTCCTTTTTCCTGGGGACGTTCCTGTACAAGGAACCCCTGACCATGACACAGATCATCACTTTTTCCTGCGTCTGGACGGCCGTGGTGCTTTATACAGTTGACAGTGTCATGGTGGCCAGGCGTTCTGCACCGCCCCGGTCGGCCGGATAATGCACCGGGAGGACAGCGTGATTTCTTGTATAATGAACGCAAGGCGCAGCATTCGAGCCATTCCGAAAGGAGTACCAGGAAATGACCGTTTTTTTCCTTCCCAAAAAATTCCGAACCGAAGACCTCCCGACCGTTGCCTCGGAACTGACATGGCTGCAGAGTATCTTCGTGAAAGATTTTTCGCGCAGTTTCGATGGAAACAAGGTCACCCCCCTTGCCGCGGCGGGTATCGTCGAATCCCTTGCCTACCTCAGCGGGGGGGACATTTCGGCATCGGACATCCTTTCTGCAGCAAAAGTCGCCTCAAAGACCGAGGAAGAAGCTGAACGGCTAGCCCTTTTTACGAAGGCCCTTGCCGGACTCTGGTTCGGTGGTGATGAAGAATCTGCCCCGTGGTGGAAGGAAGAATCCCGTGGCGTCAGGGACGCTGTTCGTTCGGTCTTGAGGGATATCGAGAGGGGCAGGAACCCGAGAAGGATCCTTGCCAACGCAGCACTGGGATTCATGACACGGCCGGATATGGTGCAATACCGGCGTGACATCGGGATAGACGAGTGAGTGGTGCCATGAAGGAGCCGGGTCAGGGGAAGATCGGCGGAGACTTCCAGCGGGAAAGCCTGATAGCGGTACTTTTGACGATCATCACGATCATCGCCGTGGGAGCTGTTCTGAAGGCGGCCGAGTCTGTCATCCTGCCGCTGGTTCTTGCGTGGCTTCTGTACTTTATCTTCGCCCCCATCGTGCGTCTGTTGACGCGGCGAAAGATTCCGACGCCATTGAGTACCGCCTTCGTGCTGGCCCTGTTCATAGGCGTCTGCTTTGCCGGGGCCATGTTTCTCAATGGTCGTATCATGAACTTCATAACGGCCTACCCGCGGTACCAGGTGCGGTTCGATGAGCTGCTGCAGACTTTGGTGCAGACCTTTGATGTTCCGCGAAGCTTCTTCGGGCAGGTTGATCTGGGGTCTATGGTGGGAAGGTACGTGCTGTCCCTCTCCGGGTTTTTCGTCTCTTTTGTTTCCAACCTGGTCCTCGTGGCGATTTTTCTGGTTTTTCTCCTTCTCGGAGCGCCCTATTTCGGAGTGAAAGTCCGTCTTGCCTTTTCGGAGCGGAATGCGCGAAAGATTCTTCACGTCATGAATTCCATAGCGCTGCAGATAGGGCGCTACCTGACACTCCAGACGTTGATCAGCCTGGCCACCGGCCTTCTCGTCTGGTTTGCCCTTGACAGGATAGGTGTGGATTTTCCTGTAACTTGGGGGGCACTGGCCTTTGTCCTCAATTTCATCCCCACTATTGGTTCAGTGATCGCCTCCATCCCGCCCATTCTGCTCGCTTTGGTCCAGTTCCAGCCCGAGCTTGGGCCGGTGGTGGCGACGACGATCGTGCTTCTGGTGATTCAGCAGACCATGGGAAATATCGTGGCGCCGAAAGTCATGGGCGATCGGCTGAATCTCAGCCCCGTGGTCATCATGGCTTCGCTGCTTTTCTGGGGCTGGCTGTGGGGGGCTACCGGGGCCATTCTCTCCGTTCCCATCGCATCCTCACTCAAAATAATTTGCGACAACGTGGAAAAACTCAAAGTCATCGGTATCATGATGGAGTCTTCGAAAAGCTGTGAGAGGCGTCTTTTCCGAAAATGAGCGGGGAGGAGAAACAGGTGACGAAAAGTCCGGAGAACGGATCTTGCAAAGAAGAGGTTACCCTTGATGAAGCCAGCATTTCGAAGATCGCCGACGAAGTCAGGCGGCGGAACAAAAGGCATAACTGCAGACAAAACCTGGCCGACGTTTTTTTACGGGACATCCTGACCATTCGCGAAGACCTTGAGGTGCACCATAAAATTCTCTATGTGCTCCTGGTTTTTTTGGGAATGGTCCTTGTGTGGTATGGTGTCTGGGGAATCGTTGCCGTGGTTCCGTTGTTTAAAAACCCGGTGGTGGCATTTTTTGCCGGGGTGGCGGTCCTGTTTTTCACGGGGACCTTTTACCGTCGGCTTTGATGGAAAGCGAGCGAATCCTGGAGGTACCCCCATGATGAAAAACGGACTCATAAAATCCTGTCTTGTCATGCTTTTCACCGCTGTTTTACTTGTCGGACAGGGCATTGCCGCCGAAATTATCCTTACGGCTCCTGATCACGCGGGAATCGGCAAACCCTTTACGGTTATGGTCTCCGCGGAGGACCTCCCCGATGAAGGCGTTTTGTCCTGGAGGGGGATCGAGGTCCCCCTCGATTTTCGCAAGGAAGGAAACAGGCATTTTGCAATGGTCATGCTCGGATCCCAGGCGGACGAGGCTCCAGGGACCTCCCCGACGGTGAAAGTTCGGCTGAATGTCCGGGGGAAAGAGAGAATACTCGAAAAAGCCATCAGGCTGAAGGCGATAGAGTATCCCGTTCAGCACCTGTCCGTCCCGGAAAAAATGGTTACGCCGCCCAAGGAAGTTCTCGAACGCATTAGGGAGGAAACTGCGATGGTCAAGGAAGCTTTGGCAAGATCAAGGCCCAAGCGCCTTTGGGACATCCCTTTTGTGCCTCCCCTTGAAGGGGCCGTGACGAGCCCTTACGGGACGACCAGGACGATGAACGGGATGAAAAAGGGCATTCACAAGGGAGTGGACCTCCGGGCTGCCATGGGAACTCCCGTTGCGGCGCCGGCCGCAGGTGTCGTAGCCCTGGCCGGGGATCTGTACTTTGCCGGGAAGTGTGTCTATATTGACCACGGGAACGGCGTGTTTTCGGTCATGATGCACCTTTCGGAGATTGCGGTGCAGACCGGGGATCCAGTCGGGGCAGGGGATGTAATCGGTAAAACAGGGCAGTCGGGCCGTGTGACAGGTCCGCATTTGCATTTTGGCGTCCGGGTTCACGGGAAGTGGGTCAATCCGCTTCCCCTTGTCGCGTCGGATCAATCCTGAAGATGCTCATAAAAATCCCTGTCGATTTCTTCCAGGCGTTCCATAAGGGTTTCCCAATTTCCGAACAGGTCCTCGACATTCCTTGAGATTGTGTCTCTTTCAACCATGAGATCCTTGACCAGGTCAGAATTTTGAAGGACGTCGGGTCGGCAGAGCTTTTCGTCGATTTCATCAAGGCGCGTTTCCGACCGTGAGATTTTCTCCTCAAGTGGCTTCAGGTCGTCAAGTACCTTGCGCCTCATCCTGTAACGTTCGTTCCGCCTGGCCGCCTCGAGGCGTTTTTTCGCCTTCTCGGAATTCCCCCCTCCGCCGTTTCCCGAAGGTTTTTGTTGCTCCGGTGAGTTCCGGTCTTCAGCTTCGCGTTTTTTGAGATATTCCGACACGTTTCCAGGATATTGGCGGCACGTGCCATGGCGAATTTCGACGACACGCTGAACGGTTTCATCAAGGAACCACCTGTCGTGGGAGATGATCAAAGCCGTCCCGTTCCATCCCCTGAGGGCCAAAAGCAGGATTTCCCTTGTCGTTATATCCAGGTGGTTCGTTGGCTCATCGAGGATCAGGAAGTTCGAATCGGTGAGAAGGAGCTTGAGAAGCGCCAGGCGGGATTTTTCACCACCGGAAAGAATATTGACGGGTTTTTCAATTTCTTCGCCTTCGAAAAGGAAGGCTCCGAGAAGATTGCGGCGTTCTGCGTCGGACGCGCTTGACGGTACCGAGCGAATTTCCTGCCAGACGGTCTTGTCCATGGACAGATTTGACTCCGATTCCTGGGAAAAGAAAGCCTTTTTCACCTTGTGCCCGTACCGGACGACTCCCTCTGTAGGAGTTTCAAGTCCTGCGATAATGCGGGCCAGGGTGGATTTCCCGGCTCCGTTGACGCCGACGAGGGCGATTTTTTCGCCCCTTCTGATCTCCATGTCAACGCCGGTGAATACCTTTTTGTCTTTGTAGGCTTTCCCAAGATTCTTGCACTGGGCCACTTCGAGACCGCTCCTCGGGCAGGGCGGGAAGTGTATCGATGGCTTTTTCTGATCGTCGCGGACCCGGATGGTTGTTTCCTTTTCGAGCTGCTTCAGCCGGCTTTGAACCTGTGAGGCTTTCGAAGCCTTGTACCGGAACCGTTCCACGAAGGACATGATCTCATCCCGGCGGCGTTCCTGCTTCTTTGCCGTCCTTTGGGTGATTTCCTCCCGGCGTACGCGTTCCTCGAGGTATGCTGAATAGCCGCCCTTAAAAGTTTCAACCCGGCCCTCTGAGAGTTCCGCCGTTTGTTCCGTGACGGTGTCGAGGAAGTGCCTGTCATGGGAAATGGCGATGACGGTGTTCGACGTGGAAACCAGATAGTGTTCAACCCATTGTACGCTTTCCAGATCGAGATGGTTCGTAGGTTCGTCGAGCAGGAGAATGTCGGGCCCTTCAAGCAACAGAGCGGCCAGGTAGATTCTCATTTTCCAGCCTCCGGAGAACTCGGAACATGAGCGCTCCGCATCGGACGTGGAAAAGCCCAAACCAGCAAGAATCCTCCCGGCTTCGGCCTCGAAGGAATAGCCCTGCATGTTCTCAAACCGCTCGCGCTGCCTTTCGTAGGCATGAAGTGTCCGCTTTTCGTCATTGCCGGAGGCGATTCGTTCTTCCAGGTGGCGGAGACTGGACTCGAGATCTTCCAGACCGTAGTGTTTTCGAAGAAAGGATATGACAGGCATGTCTTCCAGTTCGACAAAATCCTGGGGGAGATACCCGATAGTCTTCTGTGGAGGAATTTCCACAGTCCCCGAATCGGGGAACACTTCTTTTGTGATTGTTTTCAAAAGCGTTGTCTTGCCGGTACCATTGGCACCGATAAGCCCCCAGCGTGAGCCTGACGGTATGGACCAAAAGAGGTCATTGAAAAGTTCTTTTCCTCCCAGCGTCAGTTTCAGTCCGTCGATGCGTATCATGAATATATTTTCAGCAGTCCTGACACAGATTGCCCTGTCTGGAAATTTTCCCTTCCCGTCTTTTTGCCGGGACTAAAATACATCGAAACCAGGCCGGAAGATAAGAACGGAACAGTGGGCATAGCGAATGACGTTGGCCGCCGTGCTTCCGACAATCATTTCCTGTATGCCGCTCATGCTCCGGTATCCGACAATGATGAGGTTGAATTCCCCTTCTTTCGCCGTCTTGATGATCTCTTCGGCAGGGTTTCCCTCTTTGAAAAGAATGGGGTGTTCGTGTTTCTGGAGGTCTGGAAAATTATCCTCCGACTTGCGGATGTAATACCGGATTTTCTTTTCGGCGCTCTCCCGTGCGTTTTGTATTGCGTTTTCCGGAATCCATTTCTCGAACCCCATCCAGGAGGAGACGAGGGGGAGGACATGAAGAAAGGAAACACTCACATCAAGGCGTTCCGCAAGGGAATGGCCGTAGTCGACAAGAGGCTCGGTAAGCTTTCCGATATCAACGGGTACAAGTATTTTTCTCGGCATAATGTGCCCTCCTTCGTTATTGTTGACATGCTCTGAGAAATATACCACAACCAGGATCATAACCCCGGAAAGTCAGAAAATGAGGGACTCCGCAAAGGATTTCGGCGGAATCCCTCAAGCAAGGGGCGGATACGTCGTGTGTCAAGTCACCGGTATTCGCGGATCTCTTCCAAATCTTTCCGGTGTTTGGGACGGGGTCCCTTTTCAGCGGGGTGACCCAGGCTGACCAGAAGATCCACCTTTGTGGAAAAGGGGAGATCAAGCAGTTTTTTGACGTTTTTTTCGTTGAACCATCCGAGGATGCACGTCCCGAGACCTTCTTCGGCGGCCTGAAGCACGAAGTGCTCGCAGGCCATGCCGATATCGAGGAGGCTGAAATCGGTGCCGCGGAACATGCCTCCCAGCTTTGAGGCATACTGGCCAGACTGCCTGACCACGGCGATAATGACAGGGGCTTTTTTCGCGAAAGAGTTCATGGAGTAGATCCCCGAAAAAGCCTGATCAACGATCTCTTCCCTGAGGGGATCGCTGTCGCAGACGATGAATTTCCATGGCTGGGAATTGCAGGCGGAAGGCGCCAGTCGTGCCGCTTCCAGACACCGTTCCAGGGCTTTGCGGTCCACTGAGTCGGTCTTGTACATTCGGCTGCTGTATCTGTTTTTTGCGAGATCGAGGAAATTCATGAAAATTTCTCCTTTCAGGAGATTAGACCGCTTAGCGTGTTGCCCTCTTCCGTCGTATAGGGTAGAAAGGCAGTACACTATCAGGCGGAAATACATTATATAACCTGGATGTTCTTTTTCCAATGTAAACGGGTGGTTTCATGGGCGGAGTTGAAAAAATCACCGGTTTTGTCCTTTTAGCAACGGGAGTGGCACTGCATTTCGCTACATGGCCCTGGATCATGGCTTTTGGAGTCGTCCTGGGAGGAACGGTTTTGCTTATCCTGCCGGGCAAGGTGATGCTCTCGATACTTGTTCTGCTTTCCGGCGCATGGGTCTGGAGCTTTTTTTCGAAAGGGAGTGTCAGTTGTCTCGTGTGTTTTGCAGCAACCATCGCAATCACGGGTGTCCTGGCGCTCCGACACCGGCTTCTTGGGGAGTGGAATGAGCTGCTGGGGGAACCGCTGCCCTTTTTGGCGAAAAGGAAACTGTACCGCATGTGCGGGCTCTTTTTCCCGCTTGTCCTTTTCCCCCTGTGGGGGCTTGGTGCGTACCGGATAACCTTGGGATGTCTGGCGGTGGCCATTTTCCTGGCCGAAATCCTCAGGAAACGAAGCCCTGTGTTCGACAGAGGGTTCAGTCGGTTTTTTGCCGGGGTGAGCAAGAAAAAGGAGGCTGAACGTGTCTCTGGGACGGCCTGGTATCTGTGGGGAGCGACGATTGCTTCATTTTTCCCGGGCCTCGCGGGCCCGGCTGCGCTTGTCATGATGACCCTGGGCGATGCCTGGGCCGTAATGGCAGGCATGCGATGGGGCCGGTACCACATTCTCGGTAAGAAGACTGCTCTGGGGACATTCGCCTGTTTCGCCGCAGCTTTTTTTGCGGGTTTTGCCTTCGCGAATTTGAACTCGCATGCGCCGGTTCCTGTCGTCCTTTACATTGCAGGCGCTTCCGTCTCGGCCGTTTCGGAGCTGATCACGCCCGGCAACTGGGACAACCTTACTGTAGCGCCCGCAACTGCCTTGACGATCTGGGCCGCCGGGTTGCTTCTTTAGTCCGTGTTCCTCTCTGCCTTGAGGTAGCACTGTTCCCTGAAAGCGGCGATCTCCGCATCGAGGTTCGGATTGGGTGAATCCCCGAAAAATGCGTGAATGAGCGGAACGAGAAGGGAAGGGTCCTTCTTCCGTTGTTCTTTCAGAAGAGCCCGTATTTTCGCCGTGGAGACGCTTTCCTGCATGCAGGTAAAGGGGCCCACGTGAAAGATTCCGCAGATTCCGTCTCTGCCGGAATTCAGGCTTCCCCTGAGGTACTCGTTGAAAAGCCCTATGGCAAGGGCGGATTCGCCCATGACATCGCCGTGATAGATGCCGTCTTCTTCCGCCTGTTGGATGATCCTTCGGGGCAGGGGGATCACGTGGCGGTCCCCGAGCTCCTTCTCGAGTATTTTCATGAATTTTCTTTCGGTCCAGTCCATGTAGAAATCGGCCGCCTTGTAGCTGATGTGCCTCGTGTTTCGCCATGCGAGATAGGTGACGTAGCGTAGCCACTCATGAACCGGGCCGCGTATGAGTTCAAGGCCCTGTCTTTCGAGTTTCCGGATGACCTGCCCGGTGTACGGGTCGTGTTGTCGCATGTAGATTTCTCCGATGTAGAGGACGAGGGGAAACCGCTTTACTCCGGAATCCGATAACCCCTTGAAGATCCCGATACTTTCTTTCAACCAGGGAGAAATATTCCTGAATGATGCGCCTTTATTCTCCAGGTTCTCCATGAGACTGCCACGGCTGCGGATTGCGGCTTCGTTGAATTCATCCGTGTTACTGGCGTAGGGCCTGTAGCGGAGCAGCAGATCGTCAAAAATGTCCGCCGTGAAAATGGCGTTGTAAAGGTCTGAAACAAGGTCGATCAATTTGGGGGTCGAAAGGTCTATGGACAGGGTTTCCATGTCGAGATACCCTTTCGCGGCGTGGGGCGAGATAATGGGTATTCCGCCAAGCCCCTGCTCTTCAAGAAAAAGCCTTAATGCCTCAACGTATTTCCCGAAACGGCATGGACCGCTCGTGGTCGGGAGAAAGACCAGATAGTCCTCCTGCACTTTTTTCGCGCCGATATCTTCGACAAGCCCCTCGATTGACGAGATGACATCGCCGATGACTCCCTTCAGGGGGAAGCAGGTTTCCATTCTGATCAACCTGTTCGCCGCCTCCCGGGACTCGGGGGTGTCTGTTGGAAGCACCCTTGTGTCAATGCCATAGTGACGGGCCGCGGCGGCGGCAATCGGGCTGACTTCTCCCATGTAGGGAATGAGCCATCGCCTTTTGCTTCCCTCGATTTTCTTTTGGACCGGAAGGAACGAAAAACGAGAAAGGGGAATGTCGCCGGCGCTTTTGTGCCTTTTTACGACACGCTGGTGCGCTTCGGCCCGCGTGACGAAGGGGGCGTTGTTTGTCTGGGCATCAGTCATAAGATGCAGGAATGGCTTGTCGGCGCGGCGGAAAATTTCCTGTTCCATGAAGAACTTGATGGAGTCTGGTCCGCATGCGAAATTCATCAGCCGGACGGGGTAAAGGTCCGGGTGTCTCGCAGTATAGATCGAAGCTTTCAGGATTTCCACGCTGTGTTCCCAGTACTCGTTGTCCACGAGGTCGTCGATGGGGATGCCTTCAAAACGATGCCGGAGAAATATCTGTGGAATATACCGCATACCCCGGGTCGTGGAAAACATGTAACCGGAATTTGACGAGGCTTCGGGGTCAAGGAGAACATAGTCACGGCCGGTCCCGACGTATCCTGGTTCGCCTGATCGCTCAAGATCAGAGAGAAATTTCTCGCCCTCTGCGGCGAGATCCTCCAGAAACGCCCGGGTTTTTTCATCGGCGTCCAGAAAGGCTTTCGTGATTTTATTGACCGGAATGTCGTATCCTGCCCTTTTCAAAACACGGTGAAATTCGCGGGCCATCTTGTCACGGTTTCCGAGATGCCAGACGGGGAGCAAAAGACGTGCATCATTAAGTGAAAGGAGGTCCTTCAGGACAAATCCTTCCGCCTCTGTGTAAATGCAATACATGCGCATTGATCCGTTTGTCGCGGGCGTGTCGATAAAGCTGGGTATGAAAAGATGGGAAATCCTGTCGTCCGAAGCCAAGAGAGCTGCATGCCCGGTGGCCAGTTTCATCGCCACGCAGTATTCCGTCGATGCCAGGCGTGTCCCCATGGAGGATATGGAAGAATTGGAAACAGGCGAAAGAACGGGAAGAAAACCCAGTAAACTGAAAACCGCCGAAGACCAGACGGCATGCTCCGCGATGGTACAGCCGCAACGCCGGATACCAACCGTCGGTCTGTCGGTGTCCAGGCTTTTGCCGAGCCGTTCGTGGGTGATGCCCTGGAAGTGTTTTTCAAGTAATTCGTGGAAACGCTGTACGTAATCCGGTTGACGGCCGGCGACTCCCTCGCTGTTTCCCCTCGGACAGAAGCCCCCTGAGACGATTTCCTCCTCTCCTATGCGAAAGATCTTCAACATGCAGTCCCTTTTGCCGCAGGAAAGTGGGCCGAAATAGCTGGAACAGTGTTGCTCTTCATGAGAAAAGGACAAGTCGGCGATGTTCCAGCCCCTGAAGGCGCTTTTTGCTTGTCCCCCCCGGTTTCCCAACTCGAACACCCTGTTTCGGACCCAGAGTGCCGCGCCGTAGGCTCCGAAAAGCTCCCTGTAGGGGTAGGCGTGAATTTCTTTCCCTGTGACCTGGGCCATCGCCGCCAGGAAGGCCTTCCCGAGTGCGGGTCCTCCCTGGCAGGAGCATTTTTCGCCAACGTGCTGTTGGCCGCCGACGAACTTGTTGAAATAGCTGGCCGCCGTGGAGCGCACGATTGCCGCTGCGATTTCGCATTTGGAGAAGTTTTCGGCAATGAGCCTGTTTTCTTCCATTTCCATGAAAACACCGCACGTGGCGTCGATAACGGGGACCCTCACTGCTTTCAGAGCTTCTTCCTGCAGGGAGTCTTTCACGTCGAGGCCGATGACCCCGGCCATGTTTTCAAGAGTCTGGCCGGCCCCTGCCTGGCAGGAATAGTTCATCCGGGCTTCCTGGACTTCGTCCGTCGCGTTGCCTGCGGTCCGCTTGAAAGTGGTGAATTTCATGTCCTGGCCTCCGATTTCGAAGACGGTGTCGATGTCGGCATCCCAGGACTTGATTCCCATGGCGTGACAGGTAATTTCGTCAACCGCGGCGTCAGGAACGGAAAATCCGAGGGATTTTAGCCCCTTTCGTCGGGCGGGGCTGACCAAAACCCGCTCGAAGAGTTTCCTGGCGGACCCTGTGGTGCACACGCCCCTGACGGTATAACAGCCGCTGTTTCGGGCGAAATGGCGCATGATGGCCTGGAGGGCCTTCAAGGGGTTTCCGTGCGTGCTGATATACATGCTGTCGAGGATTTCACCAGTGTCCAGATGAACGACAACGGCTTTCGTGGTCGTGGAACCGCCGTCGACTCCCAGGACCACCTCCGGGTCTATCCCCGGGTTTTCGTTCAATCCTGCAGTGACAGGCTCTTTTTCGTAGATATGGGCTTCAGGCAGCGACGACGCCAGAGACGGTGCGTATTGCCTGTTTTCACGGGCTTTCAGGGCGACTTCATCAAGCCTTGCCGGGTCCAGAACATGGGAATTTCCCCGTTCCGCCGCAAGAGCGGCGGCCCCGACGGCGCCGACGTTAAGAAAATGGTCAGGGATTTTTATCGTGGTTTGGGTGAGTTTCCCTATCTGTTTCACTATCGGTGCCATGCGTGTTAACCCGCCCGTCACAGCGATTTCGGAGGCCGATTCAAAGCTGCGTGAGCCGATAACGTCCTGGACGAAATTTGAGGCCACGGTACGGAAAAGCTTTGCAAGGATGTGAGGTCTGGGCATCCCCTCGTTCTGGTCATGGATAAGATCCGACTGGATGACCACGCCGCAGCGGGCGTTGTAGCCGGGAGAGTCGGGGTATTCGGAGGCCTCTCTTGCGGCGGCGGAGAAAAACTCTTCAGGCAATCCGCTGGAACCTGAATCGGAATCGGTGCAAAAAAGCCGGCGGATCTGTTTTTCCACAAGGGTCCCCGATCCGCCGCCGCATTTGGTGTTCGTGCCCCATTCAAGAATGAAACGCTTGCCCTTTCTCTCGGCGATATTGAAGTAATAGGAGTCCTTGGCCCCGAGATGAAAAGCCGTATCAGCCCAAGGTGCCACGAGGAACAGGCCTTTCGCCAGGGTGACGCTGTCGTATTCGTAGAGGGCCCCGTCGAAAACGGAGGGAAAAAGGTCTGCTCCGATGCCCGTGAAGGCAGTGCTCCGGAGATTTGAAAGGGGTATTGCCTTCGTGAGCTTCGGCCAGATGACGGTTTTCAGGACGTCAAGGGGCTGCCCGCAGTGGGGTTCCGGCCGGGGGGAGTAGAGGATATTGAAATCCTTGTCGATGACGGAACAGTGTATCGCGGAAGAACCGATATCGAAACCCGCATAAAGCTCAACCACGAAACCATCTCCTGTCAAAAATTTCCGTGCATTTCCTATTATAAACATTCTTGACGGTTTTGAAGGCACTGAAAGGTCGCTGTGGAAGGCTTATGTTACGATATTCCGGAAGACACCATGGACATGATGTCCGACACAATCCAAAGAGGAGGTGGCCGGATGAAGATTCGGCTTCTGGAAGGCGACGTTTCGGGATTTAAAGGCGATGCCGTCGCCATATTGCTCTATGAGGAAGAACTTGAAAAGGTGCATGTGGTCGGGAAAGACCTCGCGCCGATCGTGAAAGATCGCATGGACAAGAGCGCCTTTACGGCGAAAAAGGATACCCTTTTGGCCGTTCCGGTTTATGAAGGACGGGTGTCGGCAGTATACCTCGCCGGCCTCGGCTCGAAGGGTAAAGCCGAACCTGATGCCATGCGTCGCGGTTCAGCTGGAGCGATCCGCCAGGCGATGCAGGACAGGTTCCGTTCTCTTGCCGTATCGGGGGTGTCAGAATTTGACTCCAATGAGACGGTCCGTGCCGTTGAAGGCGTCGTCATCGGGGCTTATCGCTTCCTGAAGTACAAGACCGATTCCCAAAAGCAGGAACTTCCCCCGGAGATGGAGGAAGTTTTCATTGCAGGTTCGGGCGACACGGCCCTGAAGAAGGGCCGGATAGCAGGTGAAGCCCAGAATATCGCGAGAGACCTCGCCAATGAACCGGGCAACGTCATCAATCCGGCTGTTCTGGCAGAAAAAGCCGCGGAGCTTGCCGCCGAGTGCGGTCTCGAATGTACCGTTTTTGAAGAGGACGAACTCAGGGAAATGGGAATGAACGGACTGCTGGCCGTCGGTGGCGCGTCGGAGACGCCCCCGCGACTGATCCATCTCGTCTATCGTCCGGAAAAGACCGCAAAGAGGCGGATTGCTTTTGTCGGAAAGGGTATCACTTTCGACAGCGGAGGCCTGAACATCAAGCCTGGCGAGCATATGAGAACCATGAAGGGCGACAAGACGGGAGCCTGCAACGTGATGGCTGTGATGAAAGCCGTTTCACGGCTGAAACCTCCGGTGGAAGTGCACGGCTTAATCGGTGCCGCCGAGAACATGCCCGGAGGCGGGGCGTACAGGCCTGACGACGTGATCGTCATGAAAAACGGCAAGACCGTGGAAATCGACAACACCGATGCGGAAGGACGCGTGACCCTTGCCGATGTTCTTGCTTATGCCTGTGAGCAGAAACCCGCCGCGGTGGTGGATATGGCGACTCTGACCGGCGCTTGCGTCGTCGCGCTGGGCGAATATACGGCAGGTCTTTTTTCGCCTGATGATTCCATGGCGCAGAAGTTTCTCGAGACATCCGCTGAAACGGGGGAAAGGATGTGGAGGCTTCCACTGGATGATGAGCGTCTCAGGAAAAAGATCAAATCCGACATCGCCGACGTGGTGAATACGGGAGGCCGAACCGGAGGAGCCATTACGGCGGCCATGTTCCTCGAGGAATTTGTCGAAA
>JBKHBH010000019.1:0-29629 GCA_046542505.1 Thermovirgaceae bacterium
GCTGGAGAAGATCCTCGTCATTCAGGTGATCCCCGACTGCGACGACTATCCTCTCCCCGCTCGGACGGTTCTCGAGGTACCAGTCAAGGGCCGCCCCCTTCGACACGCCGGGAGGTAGAATGTCAAGGAAGGACTCTCCGGCCATGGTGACCGTCGCCCGGCTGCCGAGCCTGCTTTCTACAATGCGTTTCGCTTCCCTGATATCTTGCGGCGCACCGTACAGGATCCCCCTGAAATACTCTTCTTCTATATCGGGTGAAACCAGGTCCTGCCGCACTGAAACCCCGATGGCGCGGAAATATTCGGCAACCCTGACGTCGGAAGGCCTGCAGCGAATTTCTTCGTCGGAAAAAAGCTGGAACATGACAGGAGCGTCCCAGACTGAGGCCAGCGCCAGGGAAAGGATCTCGCCACCCAGACGGGCCTCCCTGATTGCGGTTCTTCTTTCAAGTTCCATGAGTCGCGCTCCATCATAGACTATGGCCGGGCTCTTTGCACCGATATGGAAGGTATGAGGGATCGCCGAAGCCAGAATCCTGCCTGTAGCGACATGGATGGACCAGCCCTTTTCTCTGAGCAGGGCACAGCTTTCGGCGACTTGTTCCGGTATGCGGTCCCTGTGTGCCAGCGTCCCATCGATGTCGGTCACAATCATTTTTTCAACCAGGTCAATCCTCTCCCCTGTCTTGCGTAATGTCCCGACAACAGTATACCCAGGAAACTTTCCGCGCAACTTGCGACAGCCTGATTTACGGTCACTTGACCGCAAAAGGTAAAATGCATCCTTGGTACCGGGAGTAGCCATATGATTGATTCCAATAACCGCATTCTTCAAAAGATGGAACGAAGCGGGAAATGTTTCTTTACCTGCTGTTTTCTTATAGGGCTGTCACGTTTCTCCCGGGAAAACACCCCTACACAGCCGATAGGGTAAAATAAAGGGCCCCGCTTTTTTCGGAAGCCCGGTTGTATGAGTCCGTGTTAAAAAATGGGGCTACTCAAGAGGGTATAACCATTCTTCTTGTGGAGCAAAAGGCCCGGCAGGCGTTGCAGTTTTCCCACAGATGATATGTCTTCCAGACAGTGTCACTTTTAATGGAAGGCCTTCAAAAAAACTGCTTGAAAACCCTGATGCGGAAGCGGCCGACAGTGTCATCAAGGGAAAACAGCAAGGAGGGGACGGCCCAAGCCGTCCCCTCCAAAATCGTTTTCTCGGATCTCTTCTCTCGAAAAAAGGTCAATTGAGTGCGTGTTTTTTCTTGAGTTCCTGAATGACATCTTCGGTGATATCCGTTCCTCCGAAAAAGACCTGCCCCTTGTCGAGAACTATTGTGAAGGACTTTGCCTTGGCTATCGTCCGGATCGCCACATCGACGTCCTTGAAGAGGGGTTCCATGAGTTTCTGCTCTTCCGTAGCCGCTTCCTGGCGTTTCTTTTCGAAAATCTGCTGTTTCTGCTGGTTGTCGTCCGACTGGTCGATGGCAGATTTTGCTTCCTGCTGTTTCTTCTCCACCACGGACTTGATCTTTTCCTGGACTCCCTGGAATTTCGGGTGCTGGAAGAGCACCTTCTGGGGGTCGATGACACCGACTTTTTCCTGCGCAGCAGCGATCCCTGCAAGAACGGCGATGAGGAAAACGCTCATCGCGAAAACAGCTGCGACTCTTCTCGTGTTGATGGTCATAAAAGAACCTCCTTTGGTGATATTCATGCGCCTTATTGTAGCTTCCACGACTCGTGGCGTCTAGGTATAATTACTGAAATTGTGGCCGGACAGGGATAATGTCACCTTTTAAGGGGACAAGTATAATTACTGAAAGGAATGACAATTCAGTTTCAAATTTCTTTCGCCCTGATCCAGGATGATATTGGAGGACCTGATGGATTGCGTCGCCACCTTCGAGACGACCCATATGGCAATAACTTTCGAAAAAAACTGCAGGAAAGCAGGCTTGCCGGTAAAGATTGTTCCCGTTCCCCGAGAACTGTCGGCAAGTTGCGGTCTTGCCTGCAGGTTCCCCTGTTCGGACCTGGAATACATCAAAAGGATCTGTAAGGAAAAAAACCTTTCCGTAAGCACTTTCCACACCCTCAAGGTGCCGGAAACAGACTGAAAGAATTCTTTTATTCCTTCTGCGGCACCCGGGTCCAAACAACGGCTCCCCTGACATCGACTCCGCTTTGACTGATCGCGTCAACACACCGTCTCAGGGTCGTTCCCGTTGTGCTGACATCGTCCACGAGCAACGCCCTTTTACCCGACAGGTCGCTCTGTTTCCCCGAAAAGGCAACAGCCCCTTCGGGCAGGTTTTTCCGTTCCACCGCTGACTTTTCGACCTGCCTCTTTCCCTCTCTTGCCCACTGGAGGACATCCAGCACAGGCAGCTTCCAGATATCAGATATTCCCCGGGCTATCTCGAGGGCCTGGTTGTAGGGTCTTTCTGATTTTTTGTGAAGAGGCACAGGAAGGAGAAAATCAATCCCGGCCGGAAAAACAGTTTTCCTGGCGAGTGCCTGTCCCATTCTCCGCCCCAGTGCCTTTCGCCCCTCGTACTTGAGGCTGTGCACAAGTGCTTTCGCTGTACCCCGATGGATCGCACCATACACCAGAAAAGGAACCCCTTTCCCGTGCACGGTGCACGGGAAAGGCCGGAAACAAAAAAGGCAAAGAGGCTCGTCCGTTTCAACTATGGAGTCCAGGCATTCCGGACAGGCCGCTACGCCAAGCCGGCCGCACACGGGACAACTGATCGGCCAGCAAAGATGCAGAAAGGGCTTCAGAAAAAGCATTATACCTTGACAGACTTGCAGGTTTGGTTAGAAACTCTGGGCCGCTTTTCTCAAGATTTCCGCCCTGTCTATGCGTTCCCAGGAAGGTATCGGGTCGAGGTCGATCCGACCCATGTGGCCGTATGCCGCAATCCTCCGATACATGGGTTTCCTCAGTTCGAGATCCCGGATGATCGCCGCAGGCCGAAAATCAAAATACTCCATGACAAGCTCCGTCAGCCTGCAATCGCCAACGACACCCGTTCCTTGGGTATCGACCATGACCGATACCGGGTGCGCGACTCCGATGGCATAGGCCACCTGTATCTTGCACTCCTTCGCAAGGCCCGCCGCAACGATATTTTTTGCCGCATACCGTGTCATGTAGGCGGCAGACCTGTCCACTTTCGTCGGATCCTTTCCCGAAAAACATCCCCCTCCATGAGGTACGATTCCGCCGTAGGTATCGACCATGATCTTTCTTCCCGTCAGGCCCGTATCCGCCATGGGACCGCCAAGAACGAAACGGCCCGTAGGGTTGACAAGGATTCTCGGTGATTTCTCCAGAAGATACTCCGGGAGAGTGGGCTCGATAACGTGCTTCCGCAGATCCGAAAAAATCTGGTCACATCCGACGGCAGGGTGATGCTGGGCCGAAACAACGACGGTCTCGATGCCTGCGGCCCGGCCTTCGACATACTCAACGGTAACCTGGGTTTTTCCGTCGGGTCTGAGATAGGGAAGCGTCTTCTCCTTGCGAACCTGGCTCAGACGCCGGGCAAGACGGTGTGACAACGCTATCGGAAGGGGAAGGAACTCCTCCGTTTCGTCACAGGCGTAACCGACCATCATGCCCTGGTCTCCCGCCCCAATACTGTTAATATCTTGCTCCGTCATGTCGCCCTCTCTCAATTCCAGGGCCATGTCCACACCTTGCTGTATGTCTGTGGACTGCTCATCGATGGCTGTCAGCACAGCGCAGGTATCACCGTCAAAACCGTACTTCGCCCTGGTGTATCCTATCTCCTTGATGATCTCTCGTGTCAGGCGTGGTATATCCACATAACAGGACGTGGTGATCTCGCCTGCAACCATGACGAGGCCCGTGGTCACAAGGGTTTCACAAGCGACCCGCCCCATCGGGTCCTGTTCGAGTATCGAGTCCAGAATTCCGTCGGACACCTGGTCGGCAAGCTTGTCTGGGTGTCCTTCCGTAACGGATTCAGATGTAAGGAGAAACCGGTTTTCCAATCCTTCCCACCTCCAGAAAATATGCAACAGCATGAACGCGAAAGCTGGAACACCGCGTGTTTCTGCAGACGATCATGTCATTTTTCCTTCATGAATATTCTATGGGTTTTCTCAAAAGCATCAGCGTCCCTTCTCTCTGGATGAAACCAAGGCGTTCCAGGAAGGGTACCAGTTCACTGGTATAGGTGATAATCAGCGGAATATCCCGGACCTGGGGATGGTCCAAAAGATAATGCATCAAAGCCGAGCCAAGCCCTTTCCCCTGGTGATCCGGGTGAACCATGATATCCCATATGGATCCCCTGAATACGAAATCGGTCAGGAGCCTGCAAAAAGCCACCATCCTGCCTTCCTTGCGAATGGAAAAGCACATGGATGTCCCTTCGAGCATGCGTTCTATCTGTTCAAGAGAGCGACTCCGTCCCCATTTCGTAAAACGGTACAGGTCCTGCAGCTCCCGGGCTGCTACGGCATGCTTGCTGTCATAAAAAAGGTATCCCTGGCCGATTCCGTTGGACCGTTTATTTAATTCCGGCCCGTTGTACCCGTCACCCGCTCTTGGCAAAAGGACATTCCCCCCACGATCTTTTGGAGATTGGTCCGACCATCGGAACTCACATTCAATTCAAGGACCTGACTAACCCCGCAGGCCCTGCATGTCCAGCTGACACGGGCGATGCCATCCGAGTCAGGGGTGCCGGGCAGGATTATTGTTTCGCCGCACATCTGGCAGGCCACGATCAACATGCTATCCCCCCTGTGCTATCCGCCCGAAAGAACCCGGATTCTGACACGAACAGGTCCTTCCGTATATATGTCTTCCGCTGTTTCAACGAGAACCCGCCGGGGCTCGTCTTTCCCAGCGATTTTCTCTATGGCTTCAAAGAAATCGGACGCTTCAAGATTGCCCACGGTCCCCCTCAGGGGATCGGGGAGCACACCATCTTCCCTGGCCTTTTTATTTATCTGTCTCAAAACTGTGTAAAGAAAGTTTTCTGCTTCTGCATCCTCCAAATCCGATGGCAAAGTCTTATCGGCGAGAATCGTACCTTCCGGATATACAAGCTTCGAGGGGTAGTCGGAAATCTCGACATATACTGGTTCCCCGGCAATGGCATTTTCGGAAGCTATCAGTCGGAGGAGGACTCGTTCTTCCGAATCTCTGCTTTTTTGCAACCTCTCTTTTATGAAGCCCTCATCTTCGAGAATGATCTTTACCAAGTCGCTTTGTGTCCCCATACGAAGTGCAACGGTCTGCCGCGCATTGGCGATGAGGGTCTCCTGCAGTGTTTCAACGGAAAGGTCGCTTTCTTCCGGCACGATAACAGTTTGTGCCATCAGTTCACCGGCAAAGACGACGATCTTTCCGGCGCGTAACTCCTCCAGCCCTTCCTTTAGGAGTTTGGCATCAGATCTTAATTGTTCTATCTGCCGGTTCAACCTCGAACGCTCCTCCCGGAGTTCTTCGAGCTCCTGTTGCGTCAGCTTCTGTTCCTGCCTTGTCTGCTCAAGCTCCCGTTCCACCTGGGCAAGGCGCTCTTCCCGGCCTTCCAGTTCACTCTGTACTTCCGACAGCTGTGTCTGCTTTTCGATAAGTGACGACTGGCTCTCGGCAAGCCTCTGTTCCATGGAGTCGAGTTCGGAGCGGTTCTCCTGCAGCTGCGACGTCAAATCCCGTATCTGGCTTTGTACGATTTTCATGCTGAATATAGCTGTGCGAACCGTCTCTGAGGTCATTGCGAGGGCCCCCAGAGTGAACAGCATAATAAGGATGCCCGTTACCACCGTGACAAGGGACGATGTGTATCTCGGACGCAAACCAAAAAGGCTGACGCGCTTTTTGCCGATGCGCATCCCTACGATGTCCCCTATAAAGGAAACGACGGCACTGACGACCAAAAGCATGATCACCAGAGTCCAGTTCAGTTCAGGCAAGCTGGAGAGCACTTCCTCAAGACCCCCTCATTATCCGCAACAACGTTAGCACAAAGGTGAATCCAACGCATCATTCCCGGCAGGAAGACAAGAGTTCAGGGGGAGCGGAGTCCCGCTCCCCCTGCCGTTTTTCTTTTTTTCGCTTCCTATATCTCCAGGAATTTCTAGGCGTTCTCTTTTCTGAGCTCGCCAAGAACGTCTCGCGTGACGTCGAGCCCTTTCTGCAGGTCCTTGTCGGCGATGTTGAGAGCCGGACGGAAACGGATCGACACATCTCCGCAGGGCAGTACAAGAACGTGTTTTGAATGGAACTTCTGAACGGCCCTGTTCCGCATCTCGGGGCTGTGGAAGTCGTAGGCGCACATGAGTCCCTTTCCGCGGACGTTCCAGATCACGTCGGAGAAATCTTTCTGGATGTCCTCAAGTCCCTTCAAAAGTTTCGGTCCCGCAGTGTTAGCCACGTAATCGAGAACATTGTCCTCTTCATAGATCTCAAGATACCTTGTCGACCTCACCATGTCGACGAGATTGCCGCCCCAGGTGGAGTTGATCCGGCTCGAAATCTTGAAGCAGTTGTCCTCAACCTCGTCGAGCCTCGGTCCAGCGACGAGCCCACAGATCTGGGCTTTCTTCCCAAAGGCGAACATGTCGGGCTTGACCGGCGCATGGTGTTCGAAGGCCCACATCTTTCCGGTGATCCCCATACCACACTGGACTTCGTCGAAGATGAGGAGGATGTCGTTTTCATCACAAATCTCACGCAGCTGTTTGAAGAATTCCGTCCGGAAATGGTTGTCTCCGCCTTCTCCCTGGATCGTCTCGATAATGATCGCACAGATATCGTCGGGATTCTCCCAGATAGCCTGCTTGATCTGCTTGATGGAAACCCGCTCAAGCCACTCCACGATACCAAGGTTTTCCTCAAGGGGCCAGTAGATTTTCGGGTTCAGGACACGGGGCCAGTCAAACTGGGCGAAATACTGGTACTTGTTGGGATCTTGGGTGTTGGTGACCGTAAGGGTGTAGCCGCTCCGTCCGTGGAAAGCCTCGTTGAAATGAAGGACCTTCGTTCCCATTTTCCCCTTGATGGCCTCACCCTTGCTGATCTTTCCTTGCTCGAGGAGCTTCTGGACCTTCCAGTCCATGGCAACCTTGAAGGTGTTCTCCACTGCAAGGGTCCCATAGTCAATCAGGAAAATGTGGTTAAATCCCTCGGGAACCGCAATGTCGCCGAAAGTCTTGACGAACTTTGCAAGCTCCTGGGTATAGATGTCCGAATTAGCGACCTTGTTGATGGCGGAGCGGAAAATTGTTTCCTTGAATTCATCGTTGGCAAGTTTGGGATGGTTCATGCCGAAGGGCGAAGAGGCAAAAAAGGTGTAAAAATCGAGCCATTCCGCACCGTCAAGTTTGTTGACCATATGAGACCCCTGGGATTTCTCCATGTCAATGACAATGTCGAAACCGTCCCGAAGCAACAACTGTGAAATTTCCGAGAAGACATCCTGCGGTGCCACATCTCTGTTAACCTTTGCCATTCTTACAGCCTCCCTGCAATGATATTTGGGCCTCCACACGGAGCACCCGTTTTTTGTTTACCATCCACGCTTTTCAGTTTATATCCTGATTTTCATTCTCACACAGAAAGAAAAATATTTCAACATTCTTTCTTTTATCCGGAATATTGTTTCCTATATGAGGAAATCAGAGTTCTGAATGTGGGGCAAGGCCAAGGAACTGCCGTATTTCGCCTGACGAATACCATTTCCCGTGCCCGATTCCAGGGCAACGGCATTTTTCCTTTTCCCAGGCGGTCCTGTTTTTGAGAACAGAAGGCCAAAAGGGATAAAGACGACATTGAAGGGGCCTGAGTTCGTACAAGCGACATTTCGCCGCGACCTTGTCGTAGAAGACACACTCTCCCGACGGCCTCTCTCGGAGCGAAAGTTTCTTTTCCCCCAGAAAGCGCACGGTCCTCGTGAAAAGCTCAACAGCCACCTGTATCCTGTCTGAAATCGCAGACGCCTCTTCGGAAGTCACCAGGACCGTCCCAGGTTCTCCTCTGCAACATCTTCCGCACCCTAAACAAGAAAAACGTAAACCATCTTCCCACCACGGTTTATTTACGATCAACCGCGTCTGCCCCTTCTTCTCGACGTTCCCAAAAGCGCCCCGTTGGCTTTCAGGATATCCAGGGAATCCAGGGCCTTGCCCGTTCCGAGGACAACGCACTCGAGGGGGGCGTCAGCAACATAAGCAGGGATCTCCGTCTTTTCCGTCAGGAGTTCCGGAAGTCCCCGAAGCAGTGCGCCTCCACCGGTCAAGGTGATTCCCCTGTCGATAATGTCGGCCGAAAGTTCCGGCGGCGTCTGCTCCAGAACCTGGCGGACACCTTCCACGATCATCTGGATCGTTTCCTCTATGGCCGTCGCAACAAGGCTTTCGTTGATTTCTATCTGCCGTGGCAATCCGTGAACAAGGTCCCGGCCCTTGATGATCATGGTTTTTTCGTCGTTTCCGGGTGGGAGGCATGTGGCGATTTTCATCTTTATGTCTTCCGCCGTCTGCTCTCCTATGGCGAGGTTATATTCCTTGCGGATGTAGCGCGTAATGTTTTCATCCAACCGGTCTCCTCCAAGCCTGAGGGATTCCGTAACGACGATGCCGCCATAGGAGATCACGGCTATATCCGTCGTCCCGCCTCCAATGTCCACGATCATGTTTCCCCTCGGCTCGGAGATATCCAGGTTCGCACCTATGGCTGCGGACATGGGTTCTTCTATGAGATAGGCTTCCTTCGCCCCAATCTCCACCGCCGCTTCAAGCACGGCCCTCCGTTCCACGTCGGTGGCACCCGAAGGGACGCAAACCATAACACGTCGACGTAGCATCCGGCCGAATCCCGTGATGACTTTCTTGAGAAAATAGCGGAGCATGGCTTCCGTCATAGTGTAATCGGCTATGACGCCGTCCCTGAGAGGCCTGACGGCAACGACATTGCCCGGGGTTCTGCCCAGCATCTTCTTCGCCTCGAGCCCTACTGCAAGGATACGGTCCGTATTCATATCCACGGCCACGACGGAAGGCTCTCTCAGGACCACGCCTTTCTGTTTCATGTAAATAAGCACATTGGCTGTACCAAGATCAATTCCGATGTCCATTCCCCACACGCCCTATCACTCCTTCAATGGGCCCGCCTCGGTGGAAACGAAACGACACGCTGAGATTCCTTTTTTCGCTCGGGAGAAGATCCCGAAGCACCGATAAAAACTATATCCTGAAACACCAGTCATCTCAAGAACGACCGCCCCGGCCACGACAAGGAGGCATACCCTACCTTTTGCAGGGTCAATCCTTCAGCCGGCGCCGTCGGGCCGGCTTCAGTCCTGTCGGCACCTTCCAGGAGCCTGTCAAGGATATGCGGTTCCCATTCCCCGGCACCGATACGATCTATCGTACCGATCATGATCCGGACCATGTTCGTCAAAAAAGCATTCCCTCGTACCCTAAAGCGTACAAGGGGCCCCCGTCTGGCCACAGTCATGGAGGAAATGATCCTCACTGAATATTCAGGACGCTCACTTGCACGACAGAAAGCACTGAAGTCATGGGTACCTGCAAACCGCCTGCAGGCCTCCCTGATTCTCTCCATGTCCCATCGGCGCCGGCCGTTCCACCAAACGTACCGCCTGATTTGCGGATAACACGCACCGCCCGTCCAGACATGGTAGACATACTCCCTCCAAAGGGCACTGCGCCTGGCATGGAATGAATCAACCACCGGGGTCACATCCACCACCCTGACCGGTTCCGGCAGATTGGCGTTTGTGGCCAGAAGCACCGTTTTCGCAGGTTTGTCGGAGGTCAAATCAAAGGAAGCCACCTGCCCAAGGGCGTGAACGCCCTTGTCGGTCCGTCCCGCCCCATGGACCGCTGTTTTCTCGTGACAGAAAGTTTCGAGAGCATTTTCAAGAACACCCTGAACGGTAACCCGGCCTGGCTGTTTTTGCCATCCCGAGAACAGGCTCCCGTCATAGGCGAGTTTCACGGCATATCTCATAATCCGCTCAACCTCGCATCCAGGAAAGAAAATGCCAGCGTGATAACCAGGGCCGAAAGCAGTGCAAGAGAATCCCCCGCTCTCCACACAAGGGGATTCATCCGCGTTCTGCCCATGCCTCCCCTGTAGTTCCTGGATTCCATGGCAACGGCAAGCTCGTCGGCCCGTTGAAAGACAATCACAAAAAGCGGTACCAGGACAGGAATAAACGCCCTTAACCGTCTGAATATTCCTCCCCTGTCCAGATCGGCCCCCCTGGCGAGCTGCGCTTTCATGATCCTGTCGGTCTCATCCAGAAGGGTGGGAATGAAACGTATGGCTATGGTCATCATCATGGCCATTTCATGGGCAGGAAACCCCAGGGGGGTCAGGGGCGAAAAGAGACGTTCCAGGCCGTCCGCCAGTTCCGTGGGGCTTGTCGTCAGTGTCAGGACTCCTGCGAAAAGGACAAGAAGGAACAGACGAAACCCCATCTTGAACGCCATCCTGAGACCTTCTTCAGTAATTGTCAGGATGCCCCATCGGAAAACCGGTGTTCCTCGGCTGAATAACAGGTGTATCAGAGCAGTGAAAAGGATCAGAAACAGAACCGGTCTTGCGGTTCGAAGGACCATTGAAAGAGGGAGCTTCGCCAAAGCGACTATGACACCGAGGGTTATCGCCCACAGCGCGAAAACCATTCCGTAATCCGCAAGGAAAACGCCTGCAAGGAAAAGGAGCGTTGCGAGTATCTTCGCCCGGGGATCGGCCCTGTGAACCATGGAACCTGTCGGCACATACTGTCCCAGCGTAAGGTGATTCAAAAATTTCATCCCCGGATCGACCTTTCTATGGCGTCGGCAAGGACCCCAAAATCCCACGTCACAGGGACATCCATGCCAAGGTCCCTCAGCTTTCCCGCAAAAAGCGGCAACGGCGGCAACTCGAGTCCAGGCACGTCACGCTCCAGAAGTTCTTCCAATATAACTGACGGTGTTCCCCAGATCCTTGATTTGCCCTGTGTCAGAACAAGGATCCTGTCGCTAACCTCGACGGCCAACTCAAGGTCATGGGTGATGTGCACGATGCCCGTTCCGTTTTTCTTGAGTCTTGCAAGAAGCAGGCAAAGCTCCTTTTTACCCGATGCATCAAGTCCCGCCGTGGGTTCATCAAGGACAAGATAATCAGGTCTGACGGCCAACACGGAAGCGATTGCAACCCTGCGCTTTTCACCTCCCGAAAGGTTAAATGGAGAAAGGTTCCTGAAACTTTCAGCAAGTCCGGTCAGCGACAGGGCTTCAGAAACTCTTTCCGGTATCTCCTCTTTCGCGACCCCCCAATTTTTGGGTCCGAAGGCAATCTCCTCATATACGGTTTCCTCGAATATCTGTTGCTCCGGGTACTGGAATACGAGCCCCACTTTCCTGCGGATCTCCCGAAGCTGGGAACGGCCTTTGTGGACCCCGATTCCGTCTACGAAAACGTTTCCCGATGTCGGCAGCAGCAATGCATTCATATGCTGCGCGAGGGTAGACTTGCCGCTGCCTGTATGCCCCACGACTGAAAGCCATTCCCCGCCCCTGGCCTCGAGGGAAACGTCCGCGAGTGCCGTCGTCTCCAGGGGCGTTCCTTTATGATAGACATGGGTAAGATGATCGATAACTATAGACACAGCGCGGACACCATTTCCTCGGGGACAGGCCTGACATCTTCGCCGATAAGCTTCCTGCGCACAAGCTCGCGCCACAAGACTATAAACGGGGGAATTCCAAGTCCCCACTCCTCAAGTCTTTCCCCTTCACGGAAAAGCTCGAGAGGCGATCCCTCCCAGACCAGCTCCCCTGATTCAAGAACCACGCACCGATCACAGTGAAAAATCTCTTCCATCCGGTGCGTTATGGAAACAAGTGTCATCCCTTCAGAATGGAGCCGTTTCAGTACCTGTTGCAACTCCTTCCGGCCGCTTGGATCCAACATGGACGTTGCCTCGTCGAGAACAAGGCAGGGAGGCTTCATCGCAATGGCTCCCGCGACGGCCAGGCGTTGTTTCTGCCCTCCGGAAAGGGCGTAGGTGGGTTTTTCCGCAAGTTCCGCAAGCCCTGTCTCTTTCAGGGCCTCTTCTACACGTCTTTTGATTTCGCCAGGGTCGATACCCAGATTCTCCGGACCGAAAGCCACATCTTCTTCCACGATCGCTGCCACGATCTGGTTTTCCGGATTCTGGAAAACGATCGCAACCTGTGATCTCGCATGCCGTTGCCCTTCTTCGGTTCCCGTATCAACCCCTCCGACAAGACAAGCGCCCTGCGTTGGAACCAGCAGGGCGTTGAAATGTCTGGCAAGCGTGGATTTCCCCGACCCGTTCGCCCCCAGAACGGCGAGCCACTCCCCTTTTTTAACATCCAGGTCGATTCCCCCAAGAGCGGCTTTTTCACTTCCGGGATAGGTATATCCGACGTTCCGGAAGGAGACGATTTCCCCTGCCGTCATGACTCCTCTACAAGTTCGATTACTGCCATCGGGGACGAATCGCCATGGCGAAAACCCGTTTTTACGATCCGTGTGTATCCGCCCTCTCGGGATTCATACCTTGAGGCAATTTCGTCAAAAAGTTTTTTCACGGCCGCCTTGTCAGGCATCCGGGACGACACGATACGTCTGTCGTGGAGCCCGCCTCGTTTCGCCTTGGTAATAAGTTTTTCCGCAACCCTCCGGAGCTCCCTGGCTTTGGGGAGCGTTGTCTCCAGTCTTTCCTGCAGGAAAAGATCTGCAGCGAGATTCGAGAGCATCGCCCGGCGGTGGCTTCCATACCGGCCAAGGGTGCGTCTGTCCATCCGGTGCCTCATCAGACTGTTTCCTCCTTAGAATCGTGTTCTTCTCCGGACGCCTGGGATTTATTTTCCCTGCTGTCACTGTTGTCAAGGGTCAGGCCGAACTTTTCAAGCTTTTCTTCTATCTCCCTCAGGGATATTTTTCCGAGGTTCCGGATTTTGAGCAGCTCCGTCCGTCCTCTGGAAACGAGGTCTCCAATGGTCTGCACGCCTCCCCTGAGAAGACAGTTCTCGCTCCGAATGGAGAGCTCAAGGTCTTTTATCGGTCTGACCATCATGGCGTTTTCCTCGGGGCTGTAACCTTCCTGTGGGATCACGGAACTACCAGCGGCGGCAGCCTCTTCAAGCTCTTCTTCGGGAGCGCTTTCGCTGATTTTCTGAAGATCGTCAACGACACGTCCGAAATACCCCTGCAGTATGCCGGCGGCTTCGACGACGGCAGCCTCAGGTTCCACCGCCCCGTTT
Source organism: Thermovirgaceae bacterium (assembly GCA_046542505.1). Taxonomy (GTDB): domain Bacteria; phylum Synergistota; class Synergistia; order Synergistales; family Thermovirgaceae; genus UBA1876. The sequence goes on from JBKHBH010000019.1 coordinate 13,291, forward strand.
GTCCAGACATCAAGCAGAAGTCTTTCGTAGTCGGTCCTCTGACCGACCCTTGCATCCTGGACTTCGTACTTCACTCTTTGTACAGGCGAGAAAACGGCATCCACCATCAGTGCATCTATGGGCAGATACGAAGGGCGTTGCCGATCTGACGTCGCATAGCCCGTTCCTCTCTCCACGAAGAAATCCATCTCGAGCCTGGCCCCTTCAGTAAGACTGCAGATAGGCGCATCGGGGTCGGTAAATTCAACCTCGCTATCGGGCTGGATGTCCGCAGCAGTAACATCCAGCGGCCCATCCGCTTCAAGCCTCAACACACGGACTTCCTTGGAATGGGACCGCACGGGTATCTTCTTGAGGTTCAGCATAAGCTCAATGGCATCTTCATAGACTCCATCGATGGTGCTGAACTCGTGAAGAACGCCCTCGATCCGCACAGCTGAAATGGCAGCTCCCCTGATGGAAGAAAGCAAGACCCTCCTGAGGGCGTTCCCCAGGGTCACTCCGTATCCTCTTTCAAGAGGTTCGAGAATGATTTTTCCGTGCAGGGGGGTGCTTTCCTCGATACGGATTTCCGGCCGAATATGTTCCAAAATATATCCCCCCATTGCTGATTTATCTGGCATAGAACTCGACAACCAGCTGTTCTTTCACCGGAACGTCAATCTGGTCCCGGCTCGGCAGAGACAAAACACTGCCTTCATAGCGCTCGGCGTCGAAGGAAAGCCACCCCGGAAGGGTCCGGCTTTCAGCAACTTCCGCGTTTTCCCTGATAACGGGAATTTCACGGCTTTTCTCCACGATGGAGATCTTGTCACCTTCACGGACAAGGTAGCTCGGGACATCCACCTTGCGGCCGTTCACAACGACATGTCCGTGGAGAACGATCTGTCTGGCCTGCCGGCGGCTGCTCCCGACTCCGAGACGGTAAACGGCATTATCCAGCCTGCGTTCAAGAAGCTGGAGGAAATTGTGCCCCGTCTGTCCCGCCATCTTGGCTGCGGAGTGGTAGAATTTCCGGAACTGGCTCTCGTTCATTCCGTAAAAACGACGAAGCTTCTGCTTCTCCCGCAAACGGAGTCCGTATTCACTTACTTTCGTCCGCCTCTGACCATGCTGGCCGGGGCGATAGCTTTTTCTGTTGAGGGAGCATTTTTCTGTATAACACCTGTCGCCCTTGAGGAAAAGCTTTGTCCCCTCGGTCCTGCACAGGCGGCAAACTGGTCCTGTATACCTGCTCATTGTTCCCGTTACCTCCTCTTGGCCATCGACTAGACCCGGCGCCTTTTCGGCGGTCGGCACCCATTATGGGGAATGGGCGTGTCGTCCCTGATCATGTTGACCTGGAGTCCCGCAGCCTGGAGCGACCGTATCGCCGATTCCCGGCCTGGTCCCGGTCCCTTCACGACCACGTCGATCTCCTGAACACCATGGTCCTGTACCTGCTTCGCCACCTGCTGGGCAGCCATCTGCGCTGCGTAGGGTGTGGATTTCCTTGTCCCCTTGAACCCCACGTTCCCGCCGGACGCCCATGAGAGCAGGTTGCCCTCCCGGTCCGTCACCCCGATGATGGTGTTGTTGAAGGTTGAGTGGATGTGGGCTACACCATAACTGATATTTTTACGTTCTTTCCTTTTTCCTCGACGTTGCGGTCTCTTTGCCACGCCTGGGTTCCCTCCTTTGGTCTATTCCCTGCTGCGCGGGCAAAAAACTATTTCTTGCCCGGGGCTTTCTTCTTGCCCATGATGGCCCGCCTCGGCCCCTTGCGGGTGCGGGCGTTCGTCTTCGTCTTCTGGCCACGTACCGGGAGACCCTGCTTGTGTCGCAATCCCCTGTAGCAACCTATCTCCATGAGCCGTTTCACGTTCATGGTGAGCTCTCTTCTGAGATCGCCTTCCACCTTGTAATTTTCATCGATCTCGGCGCGAAGTTTCTGCTCCTCATCCTCTGTCAAATCCTTGATCCGCGTGTCCGGGTTGATGGACGTGTCGACGAGAATGCGCCTGGCCGTTGAAAGGCCGATCCCAAAAATATAGGTCAGCGCGATTTCAACCCTTTTTTCTCTCGGGAGATCCACTCCTGCGATTCGTGCCATTCGAGCGCTACCTCCTTGCTCCCTGGCGCTGTTTGTGCCTGGGATTTTTCTTGCAGATTATCCGAACAACGCCGTTTCTCTTGATTACGCGGCAATATTCGCAAATCGGTTTCACCGAGGGTTTCACTTTCATCTTCGACACTCCTCCTGAGCATGCCTCCGGAACGGTCCAAATCGGCTTCCACCGACCGGAAGGCAAACTATTTATATCTATACACGATTCTTCCCCGTGTCAAGTCATAGGGAGAGATTTCCAGAAGCACCCTGTCGCCGGGAAGGATACGTATGAAATGCATCCTCATTTTCCCCGATACGTGGGCCAGTATCTTGTGACCGTTTTCAAGTTCGACACGGAACATCGCGTTCGGGAGAGGCTCGATGACCTTCCCCCTGACTTCGACTACATCATTTTTCGGCATCCGGTCCCGTCACCTTTCCGGTTTCCGAAAAGCCCTTGCGGGCCTCCTCGAGAATGTTCCGGAGCCGTTCCTCGTTCATCCGCCTGTTCGCTTCAGCCATCTCGGCGACCTCCTTTAAGACAATTCGGGTCGGCTGGACATGCAACGGATTCTTTCTCTTCGGCCTGTTCCATATCCGTCTTCCGCCGTCAACGAGAAATACCCTTCGCCCGTCACCGGAAAATCCCGCAACAATATACCATTTCCCGGAGTCCTTGCCTTTTTTCGATATGACGACCTGGCCCGTTTGCAAAGAACCCACCGGGTGTCACTCCCATGGTGTCAGAATCTCGGGCTCTTCCCCGGTCACCAGTATGGATTTTTCGAAGTGCGCGGCATCCGAACGGTCACTGGTAACCACCGTCCAGAGGTCTGGCAGCGTTTCCACTTCCTCTCCTCCGGACATGATCATCGGCTCGATGGCTATCGTCATTCCGGACTTGAGCGTCACACCCTGGCCGGGTTTCCCGAAATTTGGAATCTGCGGCGGCTCGTGAAGTCTTTTTCCGATGCCGTGGCCCGCATAGTTTCTTACGATCCCATATCCTTTCGGGGCGGCAAAGGACTCCACGGCATGCCCGATATCACCGATGGTATTCCCCGCTCTCGCGGCGGCGATCGCCCGTTCAAGGGACTCTCTCGTCACATCCAGAAGGTGGCTCCGCTTTTCGCTGATCCGCCCCACGGCATAAGTATAGGCAGCATCTCCAAAGTACCCTTCGTACAGTACTCCGACGTCGATACTAAGGATATCCCCTTCTTCGAGGACTTTCTCCCGGCTCGGAATCCCGTGAACGACCTCCTCGTTGATGGAAACACAGAGAGCTCCCGGGAAGGGGCGGGGGACACCGGGGACCTTGTATCCGAGGAACGCCGGTTTGGCCTTCGACTTTTTTATAAGTTCGCGGGCCTTTTCATCAAGGGCCAGCGTATCAACCCCGGGAGTCACCAGCTCCTTCATGTACTCGAGGATATCGGTCACGATTTTTCCGGCCGCCCTCATGGCTGAAATATCCTTGCCTGTCTTGAGAGAAATCATTGTGTCCCCTTCACTGAACTGATGATATCCGCCACCACTTCGGCGCTTTCACGGGAGGCGTCCACCTCGATAAGAAGCCCGTTTTTCCTGTAGTAGCCGATGAGAGGCGCCGTCTGCTCCTTGTAGACATCAAGACGGTTTCTGACGACCTCCTCCCTGTCGTCATCCCTCTGGTAGAGTTCGCCTCCGCACTTGTCACACCGGTCATCCTCGCCTCGTGGCTTCGAGCGGACATTATATATGGCTCCGCAGTTTCTGCATACCCTGCGTCCCGCCAGACGTCTGATGACCACTTCATCGGGAGCATCGAAGAGAACAACTCCGTCCAGGGCGATGCCCATCCGGGCAAGAAGCCCGTCGAGGGCCTCGGCCTGGGGAACCGTCCGGGGAAACCCGTCGAGGATAAAGCCCTTCTCACAGTCCTTTTCGGCAAGCCGTTTTTCCATCATCCCGATGATGACATCATCGGGCACAAGCTTGCCGGCATCCATATACTCCCGCGCCGCCTTCCCGAGGTCGGTTTGTTCCGCTACATTCTTTCTCAGGATATCCCCCGTCGAGATGTGGGCGATACCTTGCTCACGGCTTATGACTTCAGCCTGGGTTCCCTTTCCGGCCCCCGGAGGGCCGATAAATATGACTCGCATATCGCAACACCCCAAAATGGCTGGTTACATCTTTAACAGGCCGGCGGATTTCCCCTTGCCCCGCTTCAGGATACCCTCGTAATGCCGCATCAGAAGCTGAGCCTCGATCTGGTGCACCGTATCAAGTGCAACGCCGACGACGATCAAAACAGCCGTTCCTCCGAAATAGAAGGTCGTAATTCCCATAAGCTGTGTCATCAGCGTCGGCAAAAGCGCCACTCCGGCCAGGAACACAGCGCCTCCAAGGGTGATTCTCGACATGACTTTTTCGATATATTCCGCCGTGGGTTTCCCCGGCCTGATGCCAAGGATGAAGCCCCCGTACTTTTTCATATTGTTCGCCGTGTCGACGGGATCGAAAACCACCGCCGTGTAAAAATAGGCGAAAAAGATGATGAGCCCTACATAAAGAACCATGTAAACCGGACTTCCCGGTGAAAGCATGTTCTGTACCTGGGTCGCGAGATTGCCCGACAAGAATCTCAGGATCGTGTAAGGAAAAAGAAGCACCGACGAGGCGAAGATGATCGGTATGACTCCCGCCTGGTTGACTTTCAGCGGGATAAAGGTGCTCTGTCCTCCATACATCTTGTTTCCGACAACCCGCTTCGCGTACTGCACGGGCAGACGCCTCTGCCCTTCCTGGAGAAGCACACATCCGGCCACGACGGCCACCATGACGATCACTGCAAGAGCCAGGACAAGGAGGCTTATCTCTCCAAGGGTCAAAAGCTCCCAGGTCTTGATGATCGCCTCGGGGATACGGGCAACGATGCCGGCGAATATCAGAAGGGAAATCCCGTTTCCGATTCCGTGATCGGAAATCTCCTCGCCGAGCCACATTACGACCAGCGATCCCGTCGTAATGGTGATGGCCACGGCGGCAAAGTCAAGCATCGAGCCTGTAAAGATCCCGAGATTGCGAAGCCAGAAGCTCATGCCTATCGACTGGACCCCGGCGAAAAACACCGTACCAAGGCGGGTGTACTGGACAATCTTCTTCCGTCCCTGTTCCCCTTCTTTCTGCATCTTCTCAAGGGCGGGAAAAATAACGACCAGAAGCTGCATGACGATACTCGCGTTGATGTAGGGCGCCACACCAAGCGCGAAAACGCTGAAACGCCGAAGAGCGCCCCCTGCGAACAGATCCAGAAACCCGAGCACACCGCCCTGGTCAAAGAGCTGAGACATGGCCTCCGCATCGATCCCGGGCGTCGGGATGTGGGCACCCAACCGGTAAATAAAAAGCACCCCGACGGTAAACAGTATTCGTCTTTTCAGATCCGGCAGCCTGAATGCATCCCGAAAGGCATCTAACACCTAAACCACCTCGGTTTTTCCGCCCGCCGCCCTGATCTTTTCCGCGGCTTGCCCGCTGAATGCGTGGGCCCTGACGGTCAACGCCTTCGTCAGGTCTCCGTCAGCGAGAATCTTGACGGGCTCCCGCAACGTCCTGATCAGGCCCCGCTCAAAGAGATCCTTCGGCCCGATCTCCGTTCCTGCCTCAAAACAATTTTCCAGGGAGGATACATTGACGACCTGCCAGCTTTTCGCAAAGCGTGCGTTGTTGAACCCTCTCTTGGGGACTCTTCTGGCAAGGGGCATCTGGCCTCCTTCGAAACTAGGCCTGACTCCTCCGCCGCTTCTGGCCTTCTGTCCCTTGTGCCCTTTGCCGCTCGTCTTGCCGAGGCCGCTTCCCCTTCCCTGGCCAATGCGCTTTCTTTTTTTCGTCGATCCCTGTACAGGCCTGAGTTCATGAAGTTCCATGGCTGTCCCTCCTACTCCTCAATCTGTTCCCAATCGACAAGATGCGAAACAGCCCTGACCATTCCCAGGATCTGCGGAGTCTGTTCATGGACAACGCTCTGCCTGATCCTGCGAAGCCCCAGTGCACGCACAGTTCCTTTCTGTCTTTCCGTTCGGCTCGCGGCACTGCGTTTGAGTGTGACCCGTACTTTTGCCATAGCCTCCACGCCTCCTACGCCGACTGCTCGTCACGGCGGGATTTTCCCCTGAGGCGCATGACTTCTTCGGGGCTTCTCAGGGTCTTGACGGCCTGCATCGTCGCATAAGCCACGTTCACAGGGTTTGATGTCCGGCCGATAACTTTCGTCAGGACATCCTTGACGCCGCCGAGCTCCATGATGGCGCGGACAACGGCTCCGGCAATAACACCCGTGCCCGGTGCGGCGGGCTTCAAAAGGACCTCGGCCGCTCCAAACCGTCCGATAATGTCATGAGGAATCGTCGATCCAACTTGCTTGAAGTCGACGAGATTCTTTTTCGCCTTGTCGATGCCTTTTCTCACGGCCTCGGAAATTTCCTTGGCCTTGCCTATTCCTACTCCAACCCGTTTTTCGCCGTCGCCGACGACGACCAGCACGCTGAACTTGAAGCGCTTTCCGCCCTTTACAACCTTGCTGACCCTGTTTATGGAGACGACCCTTTCCATAAGCTCCGTCCCCTTGGCGTTTGACGTCATGCCTTTCATTCTCCAAGCCTCCTTACAGCTTCAGGCCGGCTTCGCGCGCGGCATCGGCGAGGGCTTTCACCTTGCCGTGATACATGTGCCCTCCACGGTCAAAAACCGCTGCGGTGATGCCCAGATCCTGCGCCCTCGCGGCGATACTTTTCCCTACAGCCTTTGCCGCTTCAATGTCACGTGTGCTTGAGAGGTTTTTTTTCAGTTCCGCCTCAGCCGTCGAAGCCGAAGCGAGGGTATGACCTCTCGTATCGTCGATCAGCTGCGCATACACGTGGTTCAGGCTCCTGAAGACTGCCAGTCTCGGTTTCTCCGGAGTCCCAAAGATCTTGCGGCGAAGGCGGCTGTGCCGTACAAGTCGCATTTCATTTCGTGAACGTTTTGTAATCATTGTCCTCCACCTCGCACTATTAGGCCCCGGCTTTGCCGGCCTTCCGTATGACATATTCGTCAGCATACCTGATGCCCTTGCCCTTGTAGGGCTCCGGCGGCCTGAATCCGCGAATTACCGCAGCCGCCTGACCGACAGCCTGCTTGTCTATCCCCTTTACGGAAATCTTCGTCGGCCCGTCGGTTGTTATTTCGACACCTTCGGGAGGTTCATACTGAACAGGATTGGAGTACCCGAGATTCAAAACAAGGGTTTTCCCCTGCATCTGCGCTCTCCATCCCACTCCCACAATCTCGAGTTTTTTTTCGAATCCCTGGCTGACGCCGACGACAAGATTGTTGACCAGGGCCCTGGTCATGCCGTGAAAAGCCCTGGTTTTCTTGTCCTCACTGGTTCTCGTCACAGACACCGCCTGCCCGTTTACATCAACTTTCACACCGGGGACAAGATCCATGGACAGTTCTCCCTTGGGGCCTTTCACCCGGACCTTGCCGGATTCCTCGGTCAACGTAACGCCGTCAGGCAGGGAAATGGGTTTTCTTCCGATTCTTGACAAACCGCGCACCCCCTACCATACGTAGCAGATGACTTCTCCGCCGAGACCCTGCTTGCGGGCCTCACTGTCAGTCATCATTCCCTGGGACGTCGAAATGATCGCCGTTCCAAGTCCTCGCAGCACTCGGGGCAATTCGTCCTTCCGGACGTAAATCCTGCGCCCCGGCTTGCTGACTCTTCTCAGACCCTGTATGACCCTCTGTTTCTCAGGACCGTAATGGAGATACAGACGAAGGATCGGAAAGGGCTTCTTCGGATCGTTGATAACCCTGAAGTTCTTGACGTACCCTTCTTCCTTCAGAATCTTTGCAATTGCCAGTTTCGCCTTGCTCAAAGGCATCTCGACGGTATCGTGGAAAACCATGTTCGCATTCCGGATGCGCGTGAGCATGTCCGCGATTGGATCTGTCACATACATCGCTTTTGCCTCCTCCACCGCATCCCGCGCTACCAGCTGGACTTTACGACTCCAGGGATCTTGCCTTCCCTGGCCAGCTTGCGGAAACAACAACGGCACATATTGAACTTTCTCATGTACGAGTGAACCCTGCCGCAAACCGGACACCTGTTGTAGGACCGGACGGCGAACTTTGGTTTCTGCTTTGCCTTGTGTGCCAACGCTTTCCGGGACATATATCCGAACCCTCCTTATCGGCTGAAGGGCATCCCGAGCTCCCTGAGGAGACTCATGGCTTCTTCGTCCGTCTTCGCCGTGGAAACAATACTCACGTTCATTCCACGGACCCTTGCAACCTTGTCATAATCTATTTCAGGAAAAATCAACTGTTCCCTGAGTCCAAGGTTGTAGTTCCCCCTGCCGTCAAAACCTTTGTGGGAAACACCCTGGAAGTCCTTGATCCTCGGAAGGGCCAGGGAGATCATCCTGTCAAGGAACTCCCACATCCTCGCACCCCTGAGAGTCACCGAACAACCAACGGGCATGCCCGCGCGGACCTTGAATCCCGCAACGGACTTTCGGGCCCTCTTGATCATGGGGTGCTGGCCCGTTATTGTCTCGATTTCCGAGACAGCCGCATCCATCATCTTATAATCCTGTTTCGCGTCGCCAACACCGGCGTTGACGACAACCTTGACGATCCGCGGTACCTCCATCACGTTCTTGTAACCGAATTCCTTCTGGAGGCGAGGAACGATTTCCTTTTGGAATTTTTCTGCCAAGCGCGGGACCATTCTCCTGTCGCCTCCTTCTATACCTTGTCGACGATCTCGCTGCATTTCTTGCAGACGCGGACTTTCCGTCCGTCCTCCAGATAGGCTCTGGCGACTCTCGTCGCTTCACCACACAAGGGGCAAACCAGCATTACCTTGCTCGCGTAAATGGGCGCTTCCTGCTTAACGATTCCGGCCTGCGGATTCTTCGCGGAAGGCCTCATGTGCTTCGTAACCACGTTGACCCCTTCCACCACAACCATATCCCTCTCGGGATTGCGGCGCAGGACCTTGCCTTCCTTCCCCTTGTCCTTGCCTGAAATGACACGCACTCTGTCTCCCTTTTTGATTCGCATCTTACTCATTCTTCCGCAGCCTCCCTAGACAACCTCCGGAGCGAGGGACACGATCCTCATGAATTTCTTTTCCCTCAGCTCTCTGGCTACGGGACCAAAAATGCGTGTCCCTTTCGGATCGCCGTTGTTGTCGAGCACAACGGCGGCATTTTCATCAAACCTGACGTAGGAGCCGTCTTTTCTCCGGATCTCCTTTTTTGTCCTGACAATAACTGCCTTCACGACCTCGCCTTTCCCGACATTGCTGTTCGGGATAGCTTCCTTGACGGAAGCGACGATAACATCACCGACGGAAGCCCAGCGTCGACCGCTGCCTCCAAGGACCTGTATGCACATGATCTTTTTCGCGCCGGAATTATCGGCGACGCTCATGGTGGATCGAAGCTGGATCATGGGCTAGGCCTCCTTCTCAGCGGTGCCGCCGAGGACGGGGGCCCGCTCGATGATTTCGACGACCTTCCATCTCTTGTGACGGCTCAGGGGACGGGTCTCCTCGATGCGCACCCTGTCGCCTATCCGGCAGCTTTCCTCTTCGTCGTGGGCCATGTAATTCTTGCTGCGGAGGACGGGTTTCCCGTACAGCGGGTGCTCCGCCATCCGGTCAACCTTGACGACGACGGTTTTCTGCATCTTGTCGCTGACGATCGTCCCGACCCGCAACTTGCGCGTTCCTTCACTCATAGCCGCTACACCCCCTAGACCGACCGGTCAAGCCCGATCTCCTTTTCCCTCATGACCGTCAGCACACGGGCAATCGAACGCTTGACATCCTTGATCCGGTTCGTGTTGCCCAACTGACCGATGGCATGCTGGAAACGGAGGTTAAAAAGCTCTTCCTTGTATTGTTTGTGACGTTCCTGCAATTCGTCCAGCGAAAGTTCCCTCAGATCACTGGCTTTCATGGTCATTCACCACCCATCCCTGCACGGGAGAGGAACCTGACCTTTACGGGCAGCTTGTGGGCCGCCGTACGGAAGGCCTGTTCCGCAACCTCACGGGAGACTCCGGCGATTTCGAACATGACGCGACCCCGTTTCACGGGAGCAACCCAGTGGTCGGGAGCGCCTTTCCCTTTCCCCATCCTTGTTTCAAGAGGTTTCTTCGTAAAGGGCATATCGGGGAATATTCTGATCCAGATCTTCCCGCCCTTTCTCATCTTTCTGGAAATGGCAATACGTGCCGCCTCGATCTGACGTGCGGTGATCCAGGCACACTCCGTCGCCTGAAGTCCATACTCTCCGAAGGCAATGTATTTTCCGCCCTTGGCTACACCGTGCAGGGGTCTTCTCTGGGGTTTTCTGTATTTCACCCTTTTCGGCATAAGCATGGCGGCTACCTCCTCTCTTCCTGCTGCGCCTGGTCGGAGGCCTGATCACTGACTTCCACGATACCCCGGTTTATCCAGACCTTGACTCCTATGACGCCGTACATGGTCTTGGCTTCCGTATACCCGTAATCGATGTCGTTTCTGAGCGTCGACAAGGGCAGTCGTCCCTCGAGGTACCACTCTGTCCGTGCGATTTCGGCGCCACCGAGACGTCCGCTGCACTGGATCTTGATGCCCTCGGCTCCGGCTTTCATGGCCCGGAAAATAGCCTGTTTCATCGCCCTGCGGAAACTCACCCTCCGCTCAAGGGCGGACGCCACTCCTTCGGAAACGATTTGGGCATCCTTGTCAGGCATCTTGATCTCCTGCACGTTGATCATGATCTTGTGCCCGGTCATCTGCTGAAGTTCCTCGCGGACCGCCTGGATTTCCGATCCACCCTTGCCGATCACGACACCAGGCCGGGCGGTCCATACGGTGAACCTGATCACTTTTCCGATTCGTTCTATTTCAACCTTTGAAATGCCCGCGCGCGACCACCTCTTGATGATCCACTCACGAAGCTTCAGGTCGTCATGAAGTTTTTCCGCATAATTCTTTCCGTCGGCAAACCACTTGGATTCCCAGTCTCTAACAACACCGAGTCTGAAACCGACGGGATGCACCTTTTGACCCAACTGTCACCCCTCCTTACCGCTCAGTGACAACTACGGTGATATGGCTGGTCCGGTGCCGGTACCCGTGGACTCTCCCCATAGACACCGGTCGCCACCGCTTCATCGACGGACCCTGATCTGCGAAAGCCTCGACAATGACGAGCCTGTCGACATCCATGCCGTAGTTGTGCTCGGCGTTGGCAATCGCACTTCTGAGGACCTTTTCAATGATCTTCGCTGCCTTTTTCGGCGTGTACCGGAGGGTCATGAGCGCCTGGTCGGCCCTTTTTCCCCGCACCAGCGCAAGCACCTGCCTGATTTTGAAAGGCGAGATGCGCACCTGCCGGACTGTTGCTCGAGCTTCCATGACCTCTCCCTCCTACCTCACACGAGTGGAACGTTCCTGGCCGGCGTGGCCGCCGAACTTCCGCGTCGGGGCGAATTCCCCGAGCTTGTGTCCAACCATGTTTTCGCTGATATAGATCGGTATGTGGGTCCTGCCGTTATGGACCGCGATGGTGTGTCCGATCATGTCGGGCACTATCGTGGACCGGCGGGACCACGTCTTGATAACCCGTTTTTTCCCTTCAGCGTTCATCGCCTCGATTTTGCGAAGAAGCTTCTGGTCGACAAAGGGTCCCTTCTTTGTGGATCGAGCCATAACCGTCCCTCCCTGCTCCTACTTCTGACGTCGACGCCGCACGATAAACTTGTCGGACGGCTTTCTTTTCCTGGTCCGGTAGCCCTTCGCAGGCGTCCCCCAGGGCGAGACGGGATGCTTGTTCGATTTGCTCCGTCCCTCTCCGCCGCCCATGGGATGATCAACGGGGTTCATGACCATACCCCTGACGTGGGGGCGGCGGCCGAGCCATCTGCTGCGGCCGGCCTTGCCGGCGGTCACATTCTCATGGGTCACGTTCCCGAGCTGACCGATGGTCGCCATACACTCGAGCAGAATCAGGCGGAGCTCACCGCTCGGCATCCTCAGGTAGGCATACTTGCCCTCTTTCGCCATCAATTGGGCCGACGCTCCTGCTGCCCGTACAAGGACACCGCCCCTTCCAGGCTCAAGCTCGATGTTGTGCACAACGGTACCTACGGGCATGTCTTTGAGTTTCATTGCGTTGCCAGGCCTGACATCGGCCTTCGAACCGGCCATTACGGTATCACCGACGGAAAGCCCCTGTGGTGCGAGAATGTATCGCTTTTCACCGTCCACGTAATGAATCAGGGCAATCCTGGCGGAGCGGTTCGGATCATATTCTATGGCCGCCACCTTGCCTGGAACTTCGAATTTGTCACGTTTAAAGTCGATGATCCTGTAACGTCTCTTTGACCCGCCGCCCCGATGCCGCATAGTGATCCGGCCGAGGTTGTTCCGGCCGCCCTTCCTTTGAATAGTCTCCACAAGCGACTTTTCGGGTTCCTTTTTCGTAATCTCCTCATATGTGGCGCCGGTCATGAATCTTCTGCCGGCGGTTGTCGGTTTGTATTTTTTGATACCCACTCTTCAGTCCTCCCCGGCTATATGTTTGCGCCCTCGAAGAACTCGATCCGTTCGCCGGGTTCCAGGGTCACAACTGCCTTTTTCCACGACCGGGACCGCCCGAGGAAGATCCCCATCCTTTTCGGCTTGGAGCGGACGGCCATGGTATGAACCGACCGGACCTTGACCTTGAAAATCTCGCTCACGGCCTTTTTGATCTGGACCTTGTTCGCTTTCGGATGTACCTCGAAGGTGTACTGGTTTTCCCCCATCAGGCGACTGCTCTTCTCGGTAATGACGGGCCGTACGATGATATCATGGGCCATTTTGTTCATTGCGCAAGCACCTCCTCGATCTTCTGGAGCGCGTCGGAGGTCACGATCAGGTGATCGTGATGCAGGAGATCGAAGACATTGATGCTGTCCACATGAAGCACCCTGGCTCCCGGTATGTTGCTCATCGACTTGTAGGCCACAGGCTGCGATTGCCCGATCATCAAAAGCGGTTTTTTCCCGGCTTCTATTGCCTGGAAAAAGGACACCAGTTCCCGTGTCCTCGGTTTCTCCATGGCGAAGGTATCGAGAACCAAAAGGCGATCCTCGCGGACTTTAACGGAGAGTGCACTTCTGAGCGCCAGGCGCCGAACCTTCCGGTTTACCTTCTGGTGATAGTCCCGCGGCTTCGGACCATGGGTCACGCCGCCCCCCGTCCAGATTGGCGACCTGATACTGCCGTGGCGCGCGCGGCCGGTGTGTTTCTGCCTCCAGGGCTTGCGCCCGCCTCCACGGACTTCACTCCGTGTCTTTGTCGAATTAGTCCCCTGTCTTTTATTGGCCAACTGGGCCACGACGACCTGGTGCATGGCAGGGACATGAACAGGAGCCGCAAAAACCTCATCTGACAATTCCTGCTCTCCGACAACTTCTCCCTTGAGGTTAACTACCTTGACTGTCGGCATTCTCTCTGCCCCCCTACTCCGGTGACCCTTTGCGCTTGCGAACCATCACAAGTCCGTTTCTCGGACCCGGTATGGCCCCTTTGATCAGCAGGAGATGATTTTCCGGATCCACACCGGCAACGGAGAGATTCTTGACGGTTACTCTCCTGTTCCCCATTCTCCCCGGCATGGTTTTCCCCTTGAAAATGTGACTCGGGGAACTGCTTCCACCCGCGGACCCGGGCTGCCGATGGAACTTTGATGAACCGTGACTCGCCGGGCCTCCTCTGAAGTGGTGTCGCTTCATGACTCCGGCGAACCCCTTGCCCTTGCTGCGACCTATCACGTCAACTATTTCACCGTCTTCGAAAATGTCCACGGTAATGTCCTGACCGACATCAAGGCCCGAGGTGTCTTCAATCCTGAACTCCCTTAACCAGCGTTTCGGCTGGATCTTCTGCTTCTGGAAAACACCCTTTTGCGGCCTGTTCATGCGTGTTTCCTTGACGTCACCGAAACCGACCACCACGGCACTGTATCCGTTTTCCTCCCTGGTCCTGATATCGACGACGCTGCAGGGACCAGCCTCTACGACGGTCATGGGGACGTTTACCCCGTTTTCGTCGAAAATCTGGGTCATCCCAAGTTTGCGTCCCAAAATTCCCATGCTCATGTCTTTATACGCTCCTTTCAGCCCAGAGCTCCCCCTAAAGCTTGATCTGTATGTCCACTCCCGAGGGGAGGTTCAGCTGCATAAGCGATTCCATCGTCTTCTGCGTCGGGTCGATGATGTCGATCAACCGCTTATGAGTCCTCATTTCAAACTGTTCCCGTGCATCCTTGTCCTTGTGCGGCGATTTGAGGACAGTGAACTTGTTGATCTCCGTCGGCAACGGAATCGGTCCGGAAACTTTCGCCCCCGTCCGCTGGGCCGTTTCTGCAATCTGGTGTGCTGACGAATCCAGGGCCCTGTGATCGAAGGCTTTCAGCTTGATACGAATGTTTTTTGCCACCGTCTTTTCCCCCTTTGGGGCTAGTCGTCCAATATTTCCGTAACGACGCCTGCGCCGACGGTCCGGCCGCCCTCGCGAACGGCGAAGCGGAGTCCCTGCTCAAGCGCCACAGGCACGATCAGGTTCACTTCAAAGGTCGCGTTGTCTCCGGGCATGACCATCTCCACTCCATCGGGAAGCTTGATGTCGCCCGTCACGTCCGTGGTCCTGAAGTAAAACTGCGGCTTGTATCCCGTGAAAAACGGCGTGTGACGGCCGCCTTCCTCTTTCTTCAGCACGTACACCTCGGCCTTGAAATGCCGGTGCGGCGTGATGCTGCCGGGTTTCGCCAGCACCTGGCCACGCTCCACGTCGTCCTTGCCGATCCCGCGAAGAAGTACGCCGACGTTGTCCCCAGCCAGCGCGTCGTCAAGAATCTTCCGGAACATCTCAAGCGACGTGGCAACCGTCTTCCGGATGTCTTCCCGCATGCCCACGATCGCGATCTCGTCGCCGCCATGGATCTTGCCTCGCTCCACGCGGCCCGTCACTACCGTGCCACGGCCCGTGATGGTGAACACGTCCTCTATGGGCATCAAAAAGGGCTTGTCCACGTCGCGCTCGGGATCCGGGATGTAGCTGTCGCACGCGTCCATGAGCTCCCAGATCGACTTCGACCACTCGCCCTCTCGGCTTACGTCGTCGCTCTCCAGGGCCTTCAGCGCAGAACCCCGAATGATCGGAACGTCGTCGCCGGGAAACTCGTACTGGTTCAGAAGATCACGGATCTCCATCTCAACCAGGTCCAGAAGTTCCTCGTCGTCCACCTGGTCCACCTTGTTCATGTATACCACCAGCGCCGGCACGTTCACCTGGCGCGCCAGAAGCACGTGCTCCCGTGTCTGCGGCATCGGGCCGTCCGCCGCCGACACCACTAGAATCGCACCGTCCATCTGCGCAGCCCCGGTGATCATGTTCTTGATGTAGTCCGCGTGACCCGGGCAGTCGATGTGGGCATAGTGACGGTTTTCCGTCTGGTACTCCACGTGCGCGATGTTGATCGTGATCCCGCGCTCCCGCTCCTCAGGCGCCTTGTCGATCATGTCAAAGGGCGTGAAGTCCGCCCAACCCTGCGATCCCAGGGTCTTCGTGATCGCCGCCGTCAGCGTCGTCTTCCCGTGGTCAATGTGACCTATCGTCCCAATGTTCAAGTGAGGCTTCGATCTGTCAAAATGTGCCTTCGCCATTTCTGGAGAACCTCCCCGTTACGTTTTCCCTTTCGGGTTCCTTTAGTTACGCTGGATGATTGTATCACAGCTTCATACAGACCAAAAGAGACCCGGTCAGGCGCAAGTCACGTCCCGGATCTCTTTATAAACATGGAGCCGACTTCCGGACTCGAACCGGAGACCCCATCCTTACCATGGATGTGCTCTACCTGCTGAGCTAAGTCGGCTTGTCTTGTCAGAGTGGTGGGGGGAGGAGGATTCGAACCTCCGTAGACGTATGTCGGCAGATTTACAGTCTGCTGCCTTTGACCGCTCGGCCATCCCCCCACGCAGGTGCCCTGTGGGGCCTTTCACGTGCAATTTTCGCACCTGAAGTATCTTATCAACTTCATCCAAGTTGTCAAGAGAGAGTCTTTTCCAACCATGGTATGAGTCTGAAGAGGGGTTCTATTTCGATCGAGCCCCTGAACTGCTGTAAAAAGGTCGTCTGAAAAAGGCGGCAGTCGGTGGGAAGACAAAAAA